>NZ_JBHWVO010000077.1:0-1061 GCF_042736635.1 Streptomyces sp. NPDC060035 | reverse complement strand
TGACACTGTCGGACGACGAACGAACCGCACTCGAGGAATGGGTGCGGCGTCGTTCCACGCCGCAGGCGTGGGCCTTGCGGTGTCGGATCGTCCTGGCCTGCGCCGAGGGTTCCTCGAACAAGGACGTGGCTGCTCAACTCGGCTCCACACCTCATGCGGTGGGCCGCTGGCGGGCCCGGTTCGTGCAGTACCGGATCGCCGGTCTGGGGGACATGCCACGTCCGGGCGGTCCCAGGACGGTGACGGACGAGCAGGTCGCCGCGGTGGTCACCAGGACACTGGAATCCACTCCGAAGAACGCGACGCACTGGTCGACGCGGTCGATGGCGAAAGAGATGGGCCTCTCCCAGTCATCGGTGTCACGGATCTGGCGGGCCTTCGGCCTGCAGCCGCACCGGTCGGAGACCTTCAAGCTGTCGACCGATCCGTACTTCGTCGACAAGGTCCACGATGTCGTGGGCCTCTACCTGGACCCGCCCGAGCGGGCCTTGGTGTTCTGCGTGGACGAGAAGTCGCAGATCCAGGCGCTGGATCGGTCCCAGCCGGTGCTGCCGATGATGCCTGGGGTTCCCGAGCGGGCGACCCACGACTACGTCCGCGCCGGCACCACCACCCTGTTCGCCGCACTTGAGGTCGCCACCGGCAAAGTGATCGGCTCCCTGCACCGCAGACATCGGGCCGAGGAGTTCAAGAGGTTCCTGACCAAGCTCGACAAAGAGGTGCCTGCCGGCCTGGATGTCCACCTCATCTGCGACAACTACGCCACCCACAAGACACCCGCCATCAAGAAGTGGCTGCCGGCCCACCCCCGCTTCCACCTTCACTTCACACCGACCGGATCTTCCTGGCTGAACCTCGTCGAGCGATGGTTCGCCGAACTGACCAACAAACAGATACGACGAGGCGTCCACAGGTCTGTCCAAGCCCTGGAGAAGGACATCCGCAACTGGATCGCCGCCTGGAACACCGATCCGAAGCCCTACATCTGGACAAAGACCGCGGACGAAATCCTCGAACGCCTCGCCAGTTATCTGAACAGAATTCCCGACTCAGAACACTAG
>NZ_JBHWVO010000076.1:0-1115 GCF_042736635.1 Streptomyces sp. NPDC060035 | reverse complement strand
GCGCTGAAGGCGAACATCGCCGATGTGCCGCGGGGGGCGGACATCATCGTGAACACCGACGAGTTCACGAAACGTCCGATGGCGAAGGTCGGTTACGACACGTCTCCGCTGGAGGACGGGTCGCTCGAGGCGTACAACGTGCATCGGGTGCCGTTGACGACGTTGACGATCGAGGCGTTGAAGGAGTTCGGGCTTTCCCGTAAAGAGGCCGAGCGGTCGAAGAATATGTTTGCGCTCGGGTTGCTGTCGTGGATGTACAACCGTCCGACGCAGGGTACGGAGAAGTTTCTCCGGTCGAAGTTCGCGAAGAAGCCGGTCATTGCCGAGGCGAATGTGGCGGCGTTCCGGGCGGGCTGGAATTTTGGTGAGACGACGGAGGATTTTGCGGTCTCCTACGAGGTGGCTCCTGCGACGCAGGCGTTCCCGACGGGTCTGTACCGCAATATTTCCGGGAATCTCGCGTTGTCGTACGGGTTGATCGCGGCGGGCCGGCTGGCGGATCTTCCGGTGTATCTGGGTTCGTATCCGATCACTCCTGCTTCGGACATCCTGCATGAGCTGTCGCGTCACAAGAACTTCGGTGTGCGGACGTTCCAGGCGGAGGACGAGATCGCGGGGATCGGGGCGGCGCTGGGTGCGGCGTTCGGCGGTTCGCTGGGGGTGACGACGACGTCGGGTCCGGGTGTGGCGCTGAAGTCGGAGACGATCGGTCTGGCGGTGTCCCTGGAACTGCCGTTGCTGATCATCGACATTCAGCGGGGCGGTCCCTCGACGGGTCTGCCGACCAAGACGGAGCAGGCGGATCTGCTGCAGGCGATGTACGGGCGCAACGGTGAGGCCCCGGTCCCGATCGTGGCGCCCAGGACGCCGGCGGACTGCTTCGACGCAGCGCTGGACGCGGTGAGGATCGCGCTGACGTACCGGACGCCGGTGTTCCTGCTCTCGGACGGGTATCTCGCCAATGGTTCGGAGCCGTGGCGGGTCCCGGAGATCGACAGCCTCCCCGACTTGCGGACCCGGTTCGCGACCGGCCCCAACCATGAACTCGCCGACGGGACAGAGGTGTTCTGGCCCTACAAGCGAGACCCGGAAACCCTGGCCCGCCCGTGGGCGGT
>NZ_JBHWVO010000075.1:0-1173 GCF_042736635.1 Streptomyces sp. NPDC060035 | reverse complement strand
CTACTGAAGTTGAATGTGTGATGTCGGCCTGATCGTGTCAGCTGGTCAGGGTCAGGCCGGTGCCTATGAGGCAGCCGTCGATGAGGTGCGGTCGGTACTGGGTCTTCTTGAGACTGCGCTTCACGGCGGCGGCGAGCTGGTCGAGGTTCGCAGCGGCGAGGTTGCCGATCGTCCGTTTCACCAGAGACCAGATGCCCTCCTGCGGGTTGAGGTCAGGTGCGTAGGACGGAAAGTGGAAGACGGCCAGCCAGTCCTCGTTCGCTGCGATGAATTCCTTCATCTGCGGCATGAGATGGGTACGCAGGTTGTCCCAGACCAGGACGATGGGGCCTTTGAGCTGGTTGTGCGCCCGCACGATGAGGTCGCGGTAGTCCTGCCAGGTGAAGCCCTTGGGTTCGCCCTTGCGGCCCCGGTGGACGCGGAAGCTGTAGATCAGCCGGGAGCGGTCTCCGGGGCGGAAGCAGACCATTCCCGCCATCGAAACTCGCCCTGAACCCCGTCCCCGGACGCGCACGACCGGAGTCCGGCCGACCCGGCCCCAGGACCTCGCGCGAGGCGGCCTCAGCGACTGGCTGGCCTCGTCCTCGCAGACGATCCAGGCTCCGCGGGCCGCCGCCGTGCTTTTACCTGCGGCCACACCTCCTTCTTCCACAACTCCACTGCCTCGTCGTCACGTTCGATCGCCCGGCGGGCCGGCTGCTGCCACGACCAGCCATGACGCTTCAGCAGCCGCCATGTCCCCTCCACCGTGTAGCTGACGTGGAACAACCGTCCGATCAGAGTCTTCACCCGGGCCAGTGTCCACCGCTGGTCAGCCCAGCCATGGGCGAGCGGACCGCGCTCCAACTCCCGCTCCAGTTGCGCGATTTGGTCTGCCGAAAGCCTCGGGCGCCCTGGCGATCCCTTCGACCGGACACCCTCTTCGCCCTGCTCGCGCCACTGACGGCGCCAGCGCTCCACCGACCGCTCGCTCACCCGCAGCGCGGACGCGATCTCCCGGTTCTTCGCGCCGCTCTCGAAGCGACCGACCGCTTCCAACCGGATCCGCTCTCTTGCAGCCCTCTTACCATCGGTCAAACCGCCGCCCTGCGCGTATCTCACACCCCACAGCTACCGACCCGACTCAGACCCTGTCAGGCAAACGGCCCGACATCACCCAATCAAGTTCAGTAG
>NZ_JBHWVO010000074.1:0-1303 GCF_042736635.1 Streptomyces sp. NPDC060035 | reverse complement strand
GGCGTGAAGTCGCGTGCCCCGATGAAGTCGGGTCGGCGGACGGGAGCCGCGAAGGGCTCCTCGGCGGTGTTCTCCACACTGTTGAACACGATGAAGACGTTGCTGCGCGCGTACGGGGTGATGTTGTCCCCCGAGCCGTGCATGCAGTTGCAGTCGAACCAGGTCGCCGAACCGGCCTTGCCGGTGAAGAGCTTGATGCCGTGCCGGTCGGCCATCTTCGTCAGCGCCTCGTCGGACGGGGTGCCGGCGTCCTGCATCTGCAGGGACTTCTTGTAGTTGTCCTTCGGTGTCTCACCCGCGCAGCCGAGGAACGACTTGTGCGAACCGGGCATGATCATCAGCCCGCCGTTGGTGTCGTAGTTCTCGGTCAGCGCGATCGAGACGGACACGGTCCGCATGTTCGGCAGTCCGTCCTCGGCGTGCCAGGTCTCGAAGTCCGAGTGCCAGTAGAAGCCCGAAGCCCCGAAGCCCGGCTTCACGTTGATCCGGGACTGGTGGACGTAGACGTCCGAGCCGAGGATCTGCCGGGCCCGGCCCACCACACGCTCGTCGCTCACGAGCCGGGCGAAGACCTCGCTGAGCCTGTGGACCTCGAAGACGGACCGCACGCTCTGTGACGTGGGCTCGATGATCGAGCGCTCGTCGGCACGCACCGCGGGATCGGCGATCAGCCGTTCCAGTTCGGCGTGGTAGCCGGCCACCTCCTGCGGCGTGATGATCTCCTCGACGGTGAGGAAACCGTTGTGTTCGAAGCCCTGGAGGTCCTTCGCGGAAACCGGTCCGGGTGCGCCCGGCGCGGACCAGATGACCGGGTCCTGGCGGGGAGTGGTCATCTCGGCGGCGCCGCGCGAGGGGTACAGGTCGGCGCGCAGTACTTCGGTGGTCATGGTTCAGCCCTCCTCTGTCAGCAGCGGGTAGACACCGTTCTCGTCGTGGTCCTCCCGTCCGGTGACGGGAGGGTTGAAGACACACACGCAACGGAAGTCGGACCTGGGCCGCAGCGTGTGGTGCTCGTGCCCGTTCAGCAGATACATCGTTCCCGGGGAGATCCAGTGCTTCTCGCCGGTCTCGTCGTTGGTGAGCTCGGCCTCGCCCTCGGTGCACAGCACGGCCTCGATGTGGTTCGCGTACCACATGGACGTCTCCGTGCCCGCGTACAGCACGGTCTCGTGGAGCGAGAAGCCCACCCTCTCCTTGGCGAGCACGATGCGCTTGCTCTCCCAGGTACCGGAGGCGGCCCTCACATGCCGGTCGGTGTTCTCGATGTCACTGAACGATCGGACGATCACGGTGGGATGGTGCC
>NZ_JBHWVO010000073.1:0-1374 GCF_042736635.1 Streptomyces sp. NPDC060035 | reverse complement strand
GTCGCCGTTCTGGACGGCGGCCTGGTTGGGGGCGTCGTACGCCTTCTCGTTCTGGAAGAAGATCGTCTTCCCGTTCTCGCCGTACCACTGCACGTCGTACTTGTTGAAGTGCTCGACGAACAGGCCGGTGGCCAGCACGTCGTCGCCGTTCACCCGCAGGCCGTAGTCGGACCGGTTGGTCTCCCAGCCGACCCCGTCGCCGTGGTCGGCGCGCCAGAGCCAGGTGTGGTCGACGATCGTGTCGTCGCTGTTGATGACCATGCCGGTGGTCGCCTTGCCGGCGCCCGCTCCGCCGACCCGGACGAACACGTCCTGGAGCGACGTCGGGTTCGCCGAGTGATCGGCGGAGGCTCCTTCGGGGCCGACCTCCACGAGTGTCTCGGAGTTGACCGGGCCCGCGTCGATCAGCAGGCCGGCCAGCTTGACGCCGTCGACGTCACCGACCTTGACGGCGGTCACCCCGTTGTCCGGGATGATCGTGGCGAGCCCGAGACCGAGTGCCACGGTGTCCGCGCGGTTGATGTTGATCGTCTGGTCGACGTGGTAGACGCCCGGGGTGAAGAGCAGGTGCAGCCCCTGCTCCACGGCCGCGTTGATGGTCTGTGCGGTCGCGCCGGGCTTGACCACGTAGAACTGGTTCAGCGGGATGGACTCGCCCTGCGGGGTGCCGTTCCATGAGACGCCGCGTGCGTTGGTGCGCTTGGCGGGGACGAAGACCTTGTAGTCGTTGCCGTCCAGGTAGAGGAAGGGCTTCTCGCGGGAGACCGGGGTGGTGTCGAGTGTGGTGTACGGGGGTTCGGGGAAGCTCTGGGCGGGTGCGCCCTCGACCCCGGAGAAGGTCATGTTCCAGACGCCGTTGCCCCAGCTGCCGATGGAGCTGTCGCGGGTGTACCACTGCTGCTGGGAGTAGGGGGCGACCTGGCCGTCGATCTTGCTGTCGGCGATGTAGCCGCCGCTGGCCCAGCCGTAGCCGTCGGGTGCGAGGTTGAGGCCGCCCTTGACGTGCATGCGGCGGAAGGGGGCGGCCTGGGAGACGGCCCAGCGGTTGGTGCCGCTGACGGGGTTGAGGGCCAGGTTCTCGGCCGAACGCCAGAAGTTCTGGGTGGCGTTGCCGTTGAACCAGCCGGCGTCGACGGTCACATCACCGTTGAAGGTGGTGTCGTCGGGCTTGAGGCCGAGACCGGCGATCGAGGTGTAGAAGCCGATCTGGGCGTTGATGTTGCTGTACGTGCCCGGCTTGAACATCAGCGCATAGCGGTCGGTGCCGAACTGGGCCGACTCCTGCTTCTTGAAGATCTCGTCGACCTTGCCCTGGATGTTCGGCGTCGACGGATCGAAGACCAGGACGTTGGGTCCCAGGTCACCACCGCCGGG
>NZ_JBHWVO010000072.1:0-1762 GCF_042736635.1 Streptomyces sp. NPDC060035 | reverse complement strand
AGGGCGTGCAGATCATTAACTCGTTTTTTTGATCTTGGTTTGGGTGGGGTCTGGAGCGAGGAACGTCATGATGTCGGCTGGTGTGCGGAAGCGGGCGGTGGAGGCGTTGATGTGGTGGCCGCGTGCTTCCAGGAGTGGGCGGACTTCCTGACTCGCTCGGCAGATGGTTATGGCGGTGACGCCGAAGAGTTGGCCCAGGAGGTTCATGGTGGCGAGTTTGCGCAGGTGGAGCACGGTGGCCAGGATCCGGTCGGCTGGGGTGAGCTTGGCTTTTGCGCCTGTGCCGGGGGCGACCAGGCGTTCGTGACCGCGGCGGGTGCGGAGCACTCGCTCGCGTTGAACCTCCAGTGCAGGAGTCAGCGCGTCGGTGAGCTGGCTGAGTTGTTGGCGAGTCATGCCGGTCAGCTCGGGGTCCTGCAGTGAAGTCGCCGTGAGGCAATGCGGCTCACTCGCCGGCGTCTGGCCTGACTGACTGCTGAGGGCCGTCGCGTCCAGCGGATGCTGGGGGTGGAGGGTGTAGTTCCAGTCGCCGTGGAAGCGGTGCCGGGTGATCGGCAGGGCGGCGATCTCGTCGTCGCTGACCTGGATTCCGGTTGGGTACGGGTTGGTGTCGAGTTCGGCGTGCACGGTCAGGCCGGTCTTGGTGGTGGTCGCGGCGATGCTTTCGACGATGACTTCGTGGCTGGTCAGGGGCCGTCCGCGCCAGTTCATGGTGATGTGGGAGAAGAGCCGGTGCTCGATTCGGTTCCACTTCGATGTTCCGGGAGGCAGGTGGCAGACGGTGATCGCCAGTCCGGCCTCGGCGGCGAACCGGGCGAGTTCGGTCTTCCAGGTGCGGGTGCGATAGCCGTTGGAGCCGCCCGCATCGGCGGTGATCAGCAGCCGGTCGGCCGTTGGATAGGCGGCCTGCCCGGCTCTGTTCCACCAGCGGCGGATGGATTCGACGGCGAACGTGGCGGTGTCGTGGTCGGTGCCCACGTTGACCCAGCCGGTGTTCGCGGCGACGTCGTAGATTCCGTAGGGCACCGCTCTGCCCAGTTCGCGGTCAGGGAAGTCGTGGGTGTCGACCTGCACCGGCTTGCCTGTCGGCTCCCATTCACGGCCGTTGTTCTTGAAGGGGCCGACCAGTTCCTTCTTCTTCGTGTCCACACTGATCACCGGGGACCCGCTGTCCTGGTGATTGCGGGCCTGCTCGTTGAGGTAGTGGAACTGTGCGTCCCGGTCGGGATGCTGCTTGCCTTCGAGGGTCTTGGCGGTGCTCTGCAGGCTGAAGCCCTCTTCGCGCAGCAGGTCACCCACCGTATCCGCGGAGATCCTGTGGCCCTGCCGGGTCAGCTGTTCGGCCAGCTTGCGGGTGGATTTGGTGGTCCAACGCAACGGCGACATCGGATCTCCGCGGACGTCGGGCTCGATCAGTGCGAGAAGCTCCTTGCGGACGGCTGGGTTCAGGACGACGACACGTTTGCGGCCGCCGCCGGGCCGGCGAACCCGTCCCAACGGTGCTTCTCCGGAACCGAGTTCTCGCATTCCCGCAGATACCGTGGCCTCACGAACACCGACGGCCCGAGCGACCTCCTTGATCCCACCGTGGCCGAGCGACCGGGCCTCAGCCCCTATCAACAGGCGACGCTGTCGCTCGTCGAGGTGCGGCAGAATCGCCTCGAACTTGGCTGCCAACCCGGCCCGTTGTCCTTCCAACCTGCTCATACCAAACCAACGACTCGCCGAGCGGAAAGCCACGAGTTAATGATCTGCACGCCCT
>NZ_JBHWVO010000071.1:0-2817 GCF_042736635.1 Streptomyces sp. NPDC060035 | reverse complement strand
GGGTGACGGCGGACGCCGGTTACGGCTACAGCAAGGGCTGGCGGCACGAGCTGGAACAGGCCGATGTCTTCCATGTCATGGCCACCACCCGGCACTCGGAGAGTGTCGCCGGCTCCGTGGATGATCACGGAGGCCGCGCAGGCGCTGGCCCGAGCGACGGCCGTCGGTGGGCGGGTGGGCGCGTCGAGGCCGCCCACATCGAGGGACTCGCCCGGATCGGGGCCCCGCCAGTCTTCGCATCCGTCGAGCGGACGGACTCAAGTCGGTGCTGCTCACCGAGGGTCCGGATATGGCTGGAGCGGGGTACCGGCACCTACTGATGCCCGTACGTCTCGCGAGCTGAGGGCCCGACCGTGTGCGGGGGCGAGAGCGGTGCTCCCGCCCCCGCACCTTCCGGGATGCCCCGTGTTCTTCACCTTCGTTCCGGTCGTTGAGCTCTTCATCGTTGGCTTCGTCCACTCTCCGCCGTCACGACCCCGCCCCCGGCCCTGGAGGCGGAAATGCCGTATACCGAGGCCGAGATGGAGGACGCCATGGGCTGTCTCCTCGCCTGCATGGCGCCACTCGCCCGACGTACAGGCTGGAAGGTCGAAGAGATCATCGAGTCCGACATCTTGGCCTGCTCGCCCTCGCGTACGTCGCGGCCCTGCGCACCGACCCGCCGCTCCCCAAAGTCGGCCCGGCCATGGAACTCGACACCCGCGCGTTCTCCCTCTACGTCCGCATGCTCGGCTCCGCTCCCCAGGGGTTCGACGACGTCACCGACCTGATCGTCCTCGACAGCATCCAGTGGTGCCGCCCGGCACTCGACGGCGCCGCCCAGCGCCGCGCCCTGCGACTCGTCCAGGACTGACCCGCATCGGGGCGCAGCTTGCCCGCTGCGCCCCTCTTGCGGTGGGGGAGTGGCATCCCCGCCGCCACCGAGAACGATCAGTGCATGTTTGAGTACGCCGCTACTGTTTGGCTGTCGTCGTCCGGGGTGATCCCGGGCTGAATAAGGGGTGGGAAAGTGGAGAAGACCTGGTTCGAAGAGGTGTTCCGCAGGAGACCGCATCCGGTGCTGCGTCTGCTGGGCAACCTGGTGCTCTGTGTGGTCCAGTTCGTCTTCGTAATCGCCGTGATCACGCAGTTCGATAGTGCGTGGCGATGGCTTGTTGTCCCGGTGGGGCTCTGGGCGATGGTGGCCGATGGCCGGGGCGTGGCCTTGGCGGTGCAAGACCTTCGGCGGCGCGGCGCCGCCCCGGTGCCGGAGTGATACGAGCTTGCGCTGGCTGACCGCCTCGGCCACGGCCAGTATCACGAGCTCAATCCGGTACCGGCCGCCCGTAGAGGGGGACACGGCCCGGACCTCGGCCGGGTTGGCCAGCGCCATTTCCGCCGCGCCAGGGTCGAAGCTTAGCGTGGAGTGCCAGGGCCGGCGGGCGGGTGTTACTGAGGTTGAACTCGGGATGTCGTGCTGCTGATCAGGCAGATCGGATGGTCAGGCCGGTCTCGGTGAGACAGCCGTCTATGAGGTGGGTGCGGTACTGGATGTGCCGCAGGCCGCGCCGGACGGTCTGGACGAGGTGTTCCGGGGTGCTGAAGGCGACGTTCGAGAGCCATCCGCGACGTAGGAGTGACCAGATGCCTTCGACGGGGTTGAGGTCGGGGGCTTAGGGCGGCAGGTAGTAGATGGTCAGCCAGTCGCGGGTTTCGGCGAACTCTCTCAAGCCGGCGGCCTTGTGGACGTTGAGGTTGTCCCAGATGAGCACGATCCTGCTCAACTCGCTAAAATAAATGCTCAGTCACAGCAGGACGGCCGGCGTCATCCTGATGGGCTTGCCGCATCTTTCTGATCTGCCGTCCTCCCACGGCGCGGCGTGATTCTCCGTACGCCGCACCGTGCGTACTCCTGAGGGCGGTCTTTACGGTGCCTCGTTCCACTCTTCGGCCAGTACGAACTTATATCCGAGATCATTGGCGGCGCTTGTCAGCGCCCCCTTAAGGTCCTCCCGCGCTGCATCCATTTCACCTATTAGCCCTTTTAGGAACTCAAGGAATTTCCGCCTCCGGAGAAAAGTCCACTCAAAATTAGACAGATCTGTTTGCGTTTGACTGAGAACCTTTGCGTATTCGTACCAGGACGCTTGGACCTGGGGATATGACGCGCCAACGCTGCGTGCGATGTCATGACAGGTGGACTGTTGATACCAGTGGATCGCCCCGAACATCGATCGAGGTGTCGCTTTCGTGCTCTCGGCAATGCTGTAGAGCCTGTGCAGTTCGAGCACGTGGAGACGGGTCTCATTACGCAAGACAACCAGGCGATCAAAAAGGGCATCTCGGCGAGACTTTTCTTCCTCTTTCAGCTCCTGAATTCTCTCCTTGTCATGTTTTTTCGCTTCGATTCTATCGTTCTCGAATCGATTGATCTTGCCTGTTCTCCTGGGTGCCATCCAGGCCACGAACGCGCCAATTAGGGCACCCAATAGTGCAGCGAATGGGACAAGTGGATCCATGGAATGTTCCCCTATTCGGCCGCTCTGCGTGTGGGGGGTAAGCGCATTCTGCCCGAAGGAGTGGAACATGATGCGTTCCTTGAGGTTGATTTGCGGTTCGACCGTGCAGGTTCCACCCAGGGAGGAGCGCGGCTGGTCGTGGACTCGCCGGCTTCAGTCTTCCTGGCCCGCTGCAGGTCCGCGTACGCCGCGGCGTGCATCGTCGCCATCCGGCCGTACGCCTTAGAAGTCATCTCATTTGGTGAGTCTGCGGTAGCAGATGAGGGTGCAGGCGATGCTTGTGAAGGCGAGGAAGTGCTCGGCTTTGCGCTCGTAGCGT
>NZ_JBHWVO010000070.1:0-2847 GCF_042736635.1 Streptomyces sp. NPDC060035 | reverse complement strand
TGTCGGCGTACACATGAACGTCCCCACCCGCGTACGGATGAAAAGGGACAGTTGTTGATGCGGTGAGACTTGCTGCTCGGCACTCTTCTGCTTGTCGGTGAGAGGCGGCGGAAGGCGGTCAGCAATGGTCTTGGACCCGCGTCGTTGGTTGGAACTACGACGTTTTCGAAGCCTGTTGGAATCCGGGGCGATCAGCCTGTCGGAGGTCGCGAGGGAGACCCGGCTGGACCGCAAGACGGTCCGCAAGTACCTGTCGGCGCCGGGGCCGGCGACCCCGCCGCGCCGGTCGCCGAACGGGCGGTCGAAGGCGAGGGTGATCGACGAGTACGCGCCGCTGGTCGACTCGATGCTGCGAGCCGAGATCCTGATGAAGGCCGCGGTGATCCACGAGCGGCTGGTGGCGGAGTACGGGTTCGCCGGCAACTACCAGCGCGTCAAGCTCTATGTTCAGGAAGCCCGCCCGAGGGTCGCCGAGGAGCTCGGCATCACGCCGAAGGAACTCGCGGGAATGCACCGCCGGTTCGAGGTGATCCCGGGTGCTCAGGCCCAGGTGGACTGGGGCGACGAGGGCAAGATCCTCGCCCACATGGGCATCCCGAAGGTCTACTCCTTCCACATGACGCTGTCGTACTCGCGCGACCCGTTCTGCTGCTTCACCACCAGCCAGGACCTGCAGACCTTCTTCGAATGCCACCGCCGGGCGTTTGCCCACTTCGGCGGGGTGCCGATGACGATCGTCTACGACCGGACCAAGACCGTCGTCCGCCGCCACGTCGCCCCGGGCGAGGCGGTCCCGTTGCATCCGGAAGCGGTCGGGTTCGCCGGCCATTACGACTTCGACATCGACGTCCTGGCCGCCTATCGGCCCACCGGCAAGGGACGCGTCGAACGGCAGGTCCTCATCGTCCGCGACCACGTCCTGTCCGGCCGGTCCTTCTCCTCCGTCGAGGAGATGGACTCCGCCTTCGCCACCTGGGTCCCGCAGCGACGGGCTCAGGCCCACAGGACCCATCAGCAGATCATCGGAGAGCGGGCAGCCCGAGACCACGTGGCCCTCAAACCGCTGCCGGAAACCCCGTATCTGGTGGCCGAGCGGCACCTGCGGCCGGTCGGCAAGGACTGCCTGGTCGCCTTCGGCGGCAACCTCTACTCGGTGCCCGCCCGCAAGGTCCGGCCGCGTCAGCTGGTCGAGATCCGGGCCACGAAGTCGCAGGTCATGCTGCACTCCACCATGGCGAACGCCGACGGCGAGACGTTGCTGGCCACCCATCCCCGGGCGATCGGCCGCGGGGTCCGCGTCGTCGAAGAGTCCCACTGGGACGGTCTGCCCACGGGCAAGGGACGCCGGACGACCACGGGTGATGTCATGCCACGACCCCGTCGCGAGCGTCCTCTGGGCGAGGAGGCAGGACCTCTGCAGGCCCTGCTGAACAGGGCTGCGGCCACCCGCATCGAGGTCGGCCGCCGTCCGCTGTCGGTCTATGACGAGCTGACCGGAACCCGTCCCTTCACCACCCACCCGAGCACGAGGGAAACGTCTTGAGCGAGCTGGTCTCCACCCGCATCCGCAACACGGCCGGCAAGCTCGGCCTGCCCCACCTGGCCGAAACGATCAACGAGTACACCCGTCGGGCCGACGAGGGCAAGATGGGCTACCTCGACTTCCTCGACCTGGTGCTGTCCGAGGAACTGGCCGTCCGTGACGACCGCCGCTTCCGCCAGGGCCTGCGGCTGTCCCGGCTGCCGCACCACAAGACGCTCGACGAGTACGATTTTTCGTTCCAGCCGGACCTCGACCCACGGAAGGTCAAGGACCTCGCCACCCTCTCGTTCGTCGACGGCAAGGCGAATGCCGCCCTGCTCGGGCCGCCCGGGGTCGGCAAGACCCACATCGCCGTCGCTCTCGCGGTCGCGGCCTGCCGGGCCGGCTACTCGATCTACTTCACCAGCCTCGACGACATGGTCCGCAACCTCAAAGCCGCCGAGGCCGCCGGCCGCCTGACGAACAAGCTCGGCACCTACCTGCGGCCCAGCGTCCTCGTCGTCGACGAGGTCGGCTACCAGCCCCTCGAACGAGCCGAGGCGAACCTGGTCTTCCAGGTCATCTCCAAGCGCTACGAGAAGGGCTCGATCATCCTGACCTCGAACAAGACCTTCAGCGAATGGGGCCAAGTCTTCGGCGACGAGGTCCTCGCCACCGCCATCCTCGACCGACTCCTCCACCACTGCGAAGTGATCTCCATCAACGGCCCCAGCTACCGGCTGAAGAACCGGCTCAAGGCGATCGAGCGGGACAACGACGTGGCCTGACGACCCACGTCGCTTCCGGCGGCCGAGCACTTGATCAGTTGTTGATCACCCGCTGAAAGATCTCGGAGAACTCGCCGTTCTCGATCAGCCCGGCGATCACGCCGGTCATGTTGTCGATGCCCGGATTCTTGACGATCAGGCCGTCCGAGACCCAGAAGTACCGGCCCCCGAGGGCCTCGTCGGTCCCTACCCAGAGGTTCATCAGGCGCTCGACTTCCGCGACGGTGAACACGGTCGCGGTCCAACGAGATCCATCCTTCAGAGTCACGAAGACATCGACGTTGCAGACCTCGTCCAAGTCCTCACCGTCGCTGGGCAGGAACGACGCCTGGAAGTCCTCCATGCGGACCCGATACCAGGGCTCGTCCCACCCCCGCTCGATCGATTCAGACGATGTGCTGTGGCTCATCGCGCGAGTGTCCCCGGTTGGGGCATCGATCTCAACCGAGATCCTCTGCTGGGCTGCCGCTGCCCGCGGTCAGAGCTGGGGACGTTCGTCCGTACGCAACTGGGGAGAAAAGTCCGTACGCCGACACC
>NZ_JBHWVO010000069.1:0-3447 GCF_042736635.1 Streptomyces sp. NPDC060035 | reverse complement strand
CCGACCGCACCTCATCGACGGCTGCCTCATAGGCACCGGCCTGACCCTGACCAGCTGACACGATCAGGCCGACATCACACATTCAACTTCAGTAGCTGCCGCATCGTGAGGTTGGTCCGGTAGTAGACGGCCACCAGCAATACCCGGTCCGCCAGCGGCAGGCACCACGGCCGACCCCCACCAGGCCCGTTCCCACCCCGTTCACGCACGACCTTCAGCAGCCGATCGAACTGCCGCATCCGCAGCCCGGTGAACGTTTCAACCCACAACGGCTCAGCCCGCAACACCCCACCCGCACAGGAGAAATACCCGCCCCACAGCCTTCTGCAACTGTAGGTTCTCGCGGTTCGTGTCCTATTCAGAGGCTGAGAGCTGGGGCTGGCCCAGGTGTCTCACGCCGTGTCCAAGCCAGCCAGTCTCACGGTTGCGTCCGAATCCCCGGGCCGGCCACGAGGAGCAGGCGGATGGCCCGCGGGAGGCCATCCACAAGATATCGCCCCTCTTCCTGGAAGCTGACGTCCGCGCCTGGGTACAGCCAGTGGAACGAGAACTCGACCCCGTTCACCTGGACCGAAACAGCCGAAGAGATCCTCGACTCCCTCGCCCGCTCCTGCCAACGGATCTCCGGCGCAGGAGACCAGTAGGACCCTGTCAGGTGCCTCCGACTCTTGAGTTTCGGATGGTGGTGGGCGGTGACGCGACGGGCAGCCCCCTGCGGCCGTAGTCGCACGAGGCTGCCCCAACGCTTCAGCCGAGTTGTGCCTCAGCGAAAAGCAGCGATGCTACGGGCGACCCAGTCATTGAAGGGGCGCGGAGCGCGACCGAGGACTCGTTCCACGTCCGAGCTGATCCGCAGTTCGGCGGAGTTCGGGGCGGAGATGATGTCCAGGGTGTCGTCGGCGAGCTCCGGCGGCACGAACTGGGTCATCGCGGCCTTGGCCTCCTCGCGGGTGAGTTCGTGGAACCGCACCGGCGAGCCGAGCGCGGCAGCGATGGCCTCCGCCTGCTGACGGGGCGTGATCACCTCGGGCCCGGTCAGCTCGAAGATTCCGCCGGTGTGCCGGTCGTCCAGCAGGCAGGCCGCCGCGACCTCGGCGATGTCCGCCGGGTCGACGATCGGAACCCCGACATCACCGAAGGGTGCGGCGACCGCCCCTTGCGTGCGGACGGACTCCGCCCACGCCAAAGCGTTGGAGGCGAAGCCGCCCGGTCGTAGGACGGCCCAGTCCAGGCCGGACTCTCTCAACGCGTCCTCCACCGCGCGCATCGCGATCCGCGACGGGCCGAGCGGCCTGGTCGCCACGCCCTGCGAAGACAGCAGGACGACTCGGCGGACCCCGCTGGCAGCGGCCAGGTCGATAATGTCGGTCGGCCTGGCTTCGGGGGCGTGCAGGTCGCCGGACAGCAGGAGGAACAGCGCCTTCGCCCCGTCCAAAGCGGGGGTGAGGCCCTGCGGCTCGGCCAAGTCAGCCGACACGTGCCGAACCCCGTCCGGCATTGCCGCCGCGTACCGTGACACCGCCGTCACCTGCTCGCCCGCCTTGGCCAGGGCCTGCGTCAAAGGCTGGCCCACATTCCCGGTAGCCCCGGTCACCACGATCATGTTCAGCTCCTAGTTCGTTGTGCACTGCGGCAATTGACGCTAAGAGGCAGGCTTACTTTTCGTAAGAACATACCCAGAGGTAAGCTCCAGACATGAGTGAAGGTGCGCAGCTGACGCAGGCCGAGGCGGGCAACCGGTATGAGGTGTTTCACACCGACTGCCCTGCGCGCAACGTGGTCGACCACGTGACCAGCAGGTGGGGTACCTGGGTGCTGATCGCCTTGCGGAGCACCGACCTTCGGTTTTACGAGTTGCGCGACAGCATCCAGGGCATCAGCGAGAAGATGCTCGCTCAGACACTGCGCGCACTGGTCCAGGACGACCTGATCTGGCGGAAGGTCGAGCCGACGACGCCACCCCAAGTCACCTACGGGCTGACTGAGTTCGGCCAGGACCTCGGTGGGCCACTGACGGACTTGTTCGACCGGATCACACAGCGGCTGGCAGCCAGCGGGGCGTCCGCCACGGAGCGGCTGAGCGCAACAGGTCAAGCGAAGCAGCTGACCACCCCAGGCCCTTAACAGCTTCATCACCTCGACAACGAACGCTGACCGTGACAGCAAATAGGTTCATGCGTGCCCCCAGCACGGACCAGTGGCAGAAAAGACACTGTCCATGGAGGACCTGTCCCACGTGCGGCTCACTCCAACGAGTGAACAGGGTGCCCAGCCAGTCTCAGTTCCGTGGCCGATCGGCCACGGAATGGCCACCGGCCGTGAGATTCGGCCAGTCAAACTGAGATCCCGCACGGCGTGTAGGGAGTCGCGGCTCGTGTCCTAGGACGAGGCTGTGACCTGCGGTTTCTTGTGGAGTCTCACACCGTGTCCAGCCGTTCAGTCTCACGACCGTCTCCACATCCTCGGCATGGGGCTTCGGAGAGGATGGGAACGACCGAGCGACAACGGGCCGGCCCGCTGGCCCGCATGACGCCGGCGCACGTCCTAGTCGTTGATGCCCAGGATGGCGCGGGCCCGTTCGATGAACTCGTCCATTGCCTCGCTGTGCTCGGCTGCGGAGGCTTGAACGATGGGTAGTTCTGCCAGGGCATCGGGGTCAGCGACTATGCGCTCGAAGACTCCACGGCCCTGAGCGATCAGCCAGCCGCGGAAGTAGTCGAAGCCGTCGTCAGAGCACCCACCGTTGGCGATGTATGCAGCGGCCCACAGAGGATTGGTGTAGGAGTCAACCATCAGGTCCCACAGCACCTGCTCAGCTGCGACGATCTCCTCGACCGGCCGGGAGGCCAGCAGCGAGGTCGCCTCGCGAGCGACCGCTTCGCCGTCCTTCGGGTCGGACGCCTGATTGCGGGCTGCCTCAATGAGCTGCCAGAACTGCTGCTTGTTCATGGAGGCAGAGCCTGCCACCTGGTACTGACATCGGGCCGGTCGCGGGATCTTGGGGTGTGAGACTGGTAAGCCCGCCTGTTGAGGTGTCGCGTATTCAGCGGCTGGGGCCGACCTTTGATTACTGACTGTCGACGGTGACGGTGGTCCAGCGCGGGTCAATGTGGCCCAGCCATGCGTCCTGGTCGTCCGCCAGTGGTTGCTCCAGAGGGAGGGGGAAGAACCGGCAGGCGAAGATGAGGCCAGCGTCCTCTCCGTCGCCCTTGACATGGTGGTTCCACGCATCGCGGGTTTCTGCTGATGCTTGCAGAAAGAAGAATGTGGTTCGTCGTGGCTGACCGGTGTCGGGATGGGGCTTGCTCTCCACGGCAATCTGTCGGACGACCGTGGCTGTCAGCAGACCGGTTGTCGGCGTACACATGAACGTCCCCACCCGCGTACGGATGAAAAGGGACAGTTGTTGATGCGGTGAGACTTGCTGCTCGGCACTCTTCTGCTTGT
>NZ_JBHWVO010000068.1:0-4302 GCF_042736635.1 Streptomyces sp. NPDC060035 | reverse complement strand
CACCCACCGGCAGCCCCCGCCTGTCGATCACATCCTGCACTGGTCGACATGGCGACGCAGACGACAACACCAAGCCCGCGTCAGCCACCACAAACAACGCGGACACAGCCCCTAACACCTGCCCACCAGTCAGAACAAACACCGTTGCAGTACTAGGGTGTGGAGGCTGGGGAGGTGGTCCTGTCCGACAGTGTCGAGCCAGTGCGGCAGGCGCTCGCCCTGGCTCGGTGAGCAATCTGAGCCCGCCGCCAGGCCACCACCGACCCGGTGCCGCGCCGCACGATCCGAAGCAACCAGGCACCGTCGTCGTCATCGATCTCGCGCACCTGCACCCGCTCGGCATGCCGGACAGACTGGACCGAACGCGCTGGCCGGGTACGAGTTCCGGCCAGCGCGTCGAGCACTGCGATCTTGTGTCAGCTCAGATGCCGGGCGAAGAACCGCAGCGAGCTGTCCACTTCGAACGACGGCACATCCCCGTGCTTGCCCGGGTTGGCGTGCAGCGACTTCTCAGCCGAGGCCAGGGCGTCGAACAAGGCCAGGCTCTGGTCCCGCGGCACCATGTGGTCGTCCCACTGGACCAGGAACTGCACCGGCACGGTGATCCGCTCGGCGTCCTCGGCCAGCCCGTGCACGCCGAGCAGGCCCAGCACCGCGGCGCGGATCCGGGGCTCTGCGGCGATGAGCGGGATGCCGAGCCCGCAGCCCATCGACATGCCGCAATAACCGACCGGGCCGACGCCGACCTGGTCGAGGCGCTGGACCGCGGTCAGGACCGCCTGCCAGTCCGCGACGGCCTGAGCGGCCAGATAGCTGTGCATGCCGGCAACCAGCGCGCCCGGATTCTCACCGGCGGCCATGCCGGCCCGCATCTCGGCCGCGATCCGGCCGAACTCCTCCTCCTGGGGCCGGTCGCCGTGGTTGGGCGCGTCGATCGCGACGACTGCGAAACCCTCGGCGGCGTAGCGGCGTGCGCGGGACACGGTGTCAGGGGCCGTTTTGTGCTGCCTGCCGCCGTGGCCCAGCAGAATCAGGGGACGAGTGCCACGGGCGTCTTCAGGCGTCCACAGCACGCCGGGGATCTCATCGAGGGTGAAGAACTGTTTGGTGACGCCATCGGATGACGTCTGGGAGGTGAAGCGCATCAGCGATTCAAGCCTTTCGGGATGCCTTGTGCGGGCGCTCCCTAGACCATGCAAAGGAGGGAGTCCCGACTCGTCACAGTGTTGATCGGTCTCACCTCCTCGGCTTCGCAGTGGTGCACGGCGAAGCCGAAGGTATCAGATCATCACTCGCGCCTCGCCGGGGCGAACGTTGCCTGCTGCGGCACCAGTTGTTGCGGCGAGGACGTCGTTGACGCCTTCCTGAACAGCTCGGCGCCCCAGCGTTCAGCCGTCAGGAGCGGCGCGCACGCACGGGGTTGGTTGCCGGGACAGCCCTTGACCGTGTCTGGTCTCGGCTACGTCGACCACTTCGAAGCCTTCGCGACGCATCCGTTCACTCCCCCAGGCGCCGAGCGGACCGAGCGCTTGATTGAGCGTGCGGCCGTGCTCGGTCAGGGAGTACTCCACCCGAGGCGGCACTTCGGCATAGACCTCCCGGTGCACGAGACCGTCTGCCTCCATCTCCCGCAGATGCTGGGTCAGCATCTTCTCGCTCACTCCGGGCAGACCGCGACGGAGCTCGGCGAAGCGGCGTACGCGATGGGCGTCGAGTTCCCAGAGGATCAGCCCCTTCCACTTGCCGCTCACCACGTCGAGCGCAGCGTCGATGCCGCAGATGTAAGGCCCGCATCGCGGTGCTTTGGCCATTGCTGATCCCCCTTACGAAAAGGTAAGTACCGCAGAAAATAGTGGGTACTTCCGAGAGTAGTGGCGCTCTCCGAGCATGGAGGGGTGAACGAACAACAGAACCACACCACCAGGCAAGACAGCGCTGTCACCGTGATCGGGCTTGGCCCGATGGGCCAGGCGATGACCCGCACCCTCCTCGCCGCCGGCCACCCGGTCACCGTCTGGAACCGCACCGCCGGCCGGGCCGACGGCGTCGTCGCCGACGGAGCAACGCTCGCGGCGACACCTGGCGAGGCGGTCGAAGCGAGTGACCTCGTGATCCTCAGCCTCACCGACTACCAGGCGATGTACGACATCCTCGACAGCGTCACCGCAACACTTGCCGGCCGGACGCTGGTCAACCTGAGCTCGGACACCCCCGACCGCACACGCAAGGCAGCAACCTGGGCGGCGGGCCACGACGCCGCCTTCCTCACCGGTGGTGTCATGGTCCCGGCGCCGATGGTCGGCACGGAAGCGGCCCATGTCTACTACAGCGGCCCATGCGGAGTGATGGAAACCCATCGGGCGGCGTTGGCGCCGCTCGGCACGCCAAAGCATCTGGGCGAGGATCCGGGACTCGCCCAGATGATGTACCAAGCCCAGCTCGCGGTGTTCCTCACCACCTTGTCCGCACTGATGCACGCCACCGCGATGCTGGGCACCGCAGGAATGAAGGCCAAGGAAACACTGCCGGAGTTGCTCTCCTCCGCCGACTCGATCGGCGCCATCCTGAGGGCCGGCGAAGAGACCCCCGGCGCCGCGCTGGATGCCGGAGAGCATCCCGGCGACCTCAGCACGGTCACCATGATGGGCGCGACGTCCGACCACATCGTCGAGACCAGCACGTCACTCGGCCTCGACCTCGCGCTCCCTCTGGCCGTGCAGGCCCACTACCGGCGCGCAATCGAGAACGGACACGGCAGCGACAACTGGACCCGCATCATCGACACCATCCGAGAGCCGCGCTGACCAAACGCGGGACCGATGAACACACGCCCAGCCGCGACTCCGCCGACCCCACCGCGCACTTGGGCCCTCGGCGGACCGTGACCCGGCGCCTGACCCGGCTCGGAGTTGGGTTACGCCGGTGCCGCGACCTCCATCCTTCGTGAACTTTGCGATCGACGAGTTCTCACGGTTGGCCTACACCGAGGACCTCGCATCCGGGGCAACTGGACTCGCGGGAAGCACATATGCGTCGCATGGAGCTCATCGTTGGGGCCCCCTGTTCCTTCTGCGGCATTTCCCCGGGTAAGTGCTGCTGCTGTCCGCGAAAGAGGTCGCGGACAGCAACAGCCTCCCGACCTGCCAGATCCTCTGGCGCCACCCCGGGGACCCCAAGAGGAGCGATGTGGTGCAGGCGTGGTTTGCGGCCGCCAGCCGTGGCCGTGGGTGATGACGGAGTGCAGTTGCAGGGGCCGGTTCTGTTCGTCGCAGCAGTGGACGCAAGCGAACATGGTTGCTTTGAATGCTTGTTGGGCGTGCTCCTCTGACGGTAACCAGATACGAAGACAAGATCGGGCCCTGTTCTCGTACAGCTACGGCCAGGTGGCGTGTAGTGCTGAGCAACTACAAGGGGGCTGCTGATCGGCAGGGTCCCGGGTCAGGCGAGCACAGTGGATACCGCAGCCTTGGTGCTACCGGGCGAGAAGGGCGCTAACGGTCTTGCCGCCGGACGGCCGGTGGGTCACCTTGGTGGAGTGGGCGAGGCGGTTGACCATGGGCCAGCCGAAGCCTCCGGTGCCGCCGTTCAGGTCGGGGGCGCGCATGCGTGGCGCCTGCGAGCAGGGGTCGCCGACGGCCACCTCGATGAGGTCGGGGTTGGCGGTCAGACGCAGGAGGTAGGTGCCGCCGCCGTGGCGTAGGGCGTTGGTGACGAGTTCGGAGACGACCAGGACGACGGTGTCGGCCACTTCTGAGTCGACGGCCGGCTGCCAGAGGCCTTCGAGGAAGATCCGGGCGGTCTCGCGTGCGTCGGCGACCGGGGTCGCGGAGCGGATGGTCGTGGCGTCGACGCACATCGTGTCCATCAGGTTCACCTCGGTCTCTGGTTCGTCAATGCCTGCTTTTGGCCACCCGTCCCTTGTGCCCGCCCAGCGCCCCATCAACCCGACAGGGGCTCGATTACCTCATCGTTGAACGCGCGGAAATCTATGGCGATCGGAGTAGACATTGGGTGGTGGCGTAGTTATGGTTTCTCTCGTAGCCGAGATCGGCAAGGCCCGGCAGAGACGAACTGCCGGGCATCGTTACACGCAGTTGCAGTTCGCATGACGGTGCGGTGGTGGAGTTTTGAAGCCAGGCTTGTTGCAGGACGGCGACGGGACTGACGACCGGACCGGGTGGCCCGCGGTGATCAGGGGCCGCCGCAACTAGTGTTCTGAGTCGGGAATTCTGTTCAGATAACTGGCGAGGCGTTCGAGGATTTCGTCCGCGGTCTTTGTCCAGATGTAGGGCTTCGGATCGG
>NZ_JBHWVO010000067.1:0-4690 GCF_042736635.1 Streptomyces sp. NPDC060035 | reverse complement strand
AACCGAGATCCTCTGCTGGGCTGCCGCTGCCCGCGGTCAGAGCTGGGGACGTTCGTCCGTACGCAACTGGGGAGAAAAGTCCGTACGCCGACACCAGCTGGGCCGCGGTCGTCGAGGACGGTGTTGCGGTGCCGCCGGCTGGGGGTGCGCCGGGGTGGCGGGACGGCGGGGATCTCGCCGGCGCCTGGGTCGCGGTCCGGGGCGTGGGTCAGGTCGATGGTTATGGAGTCCAGGAGTGCCTCGCTCAGGGCCTCCTGCTTGGTGTCCATGGCTTCGCGGCAGCCGTCCTCGATGAGCCGTTCGAGCAGGCCGACGACTCCGCCGGTGCGCTCAAAGAGGTACTCGGGCATCGTGCCCGTGCTCAGCATGCCGGGGCCGGCGTTGAGGAGACGCAGGGCGTTTTCGACGCCGGTCAGGTGGGTGACCCATGCGGCGATGTTGGCCGGGCTGTCGTAGCGGAACCGCTCGAGCTCGACCAGGTCGAACCGGCGCTCGGTCTGGGTGGCCTCCAGCCCGTTGACCGGGCGTGGGGAGGAGGGTGGGAGCGTCCACTGGCCGGTGGCGGCGTCGCGGCGGCCTTCGCGTAGCAGGCCGGAGCCGGGGATGTCGACGCCGACCAGGACCAGGGTGATGTGCATGCTCATGAAGGCCCGGATCAGGTCGAGGGTGTCCTGGTCGCCGGCGCGGTGCATGCGAAGCCTCGTAATATCGTCGAGAATCAGGACCTTGGTGCCGTGGTCGTGCAGGCAGTCGGCGACCAGGTGGATCAGGTCGGCAGGTCCATCCACGAGTGGATCGGCGCGTCGTAGAAGGGCAGGATCGCCTTGCAGAGGCTCTTGGGCTTGGCGGTCACCGGTGTCTGGACGTAGGCGACCGGGGCGTGCAGGTCGCGGGTGCCGGCCAGGGCCTCGGGGTTGAGCTGTCCGACCAGCTCGCGCCAGCCGTCCTCGAAGGTGGCGATGATCTCGCAGACGGACTCGGTCTTGCCCTGGTAGCCGCCCCCGGTGATCATCACCCCGGCCCGGGTGGTGGGCCGCTGCTTGAGCGAGTTCGTCTCGATTCGGCTGGTCAGCAGTTTGCCGACGGCCCGGCTCATCGGCGTCGACGTCGATAGCACCGGCAGATTGGCGTGGGTCGCGGTCCGGTGCAGGTCGTGGATCTGCCAGCGGCGCTTGCTGAGCGCTCTTCGGGCGTCCCGGTCCAGCACGGGCGCGGGGATGAAGCTCTTGCGGGTCCGCCGGTAGGTGTCCCAGCCGGGCAGGGTGTTGCGGGCCGGTGGCGGTCCGGGGAGCACGAACGGAGCAACTTCGCCGGTTACAAGACCTCGCCTTCCGTCTGGCCGGTGCGGCCGTCGTCCTCGTCATCGGGCAGCAGGGTGAACAGGCTTCGTGTGTGCAGGTCCTCGCCCAGGGTCGGTGGAGGCGCGGGTGGCTCGGCAACGGCTTCCTCGCGCCGGCGGCGCCGGTCGGCGTCGACGGCCCGCCGGTTCTCCCGCTCCAGATCCTCCGGACGGACCGGGGCAGGCACGACCCGCAGGGCGCCGGAGACGGCCGGGCGGCAACCGCGGCCCGCGCACGGGCCAGCTCGCGGGCCCGCTCCGCCCGTTCCGCCTTGGTCCACTGGCTCGGCCAGGCACCGACCGGTGTCTTGGCCGGTAGCAACTCCACCAGCACCGGCAGCAGTTCACGGTCGTCCTGCGGCTTCAGGCCGCGACGGGCGGCCTCGCGCAGGACCTGGTGAACGCGAGCGTCGGAGAACGCTGGCACGTCGTCGCCAGTAGCCCGTTCCACCGCAGCGCGTGCCAGACGCCGCCGACCTCGAAGAACACCTCCCGGCAATCCCGCGGATCACGGTGGATAGCCCACTTGGTGCGATGCCTGCCTCCCCGCTGCGACGGCCCGCTGCGGAGCGGATCCAGCACCGGTTCGCTGCCGCCGTACCAAAGTCCGCCGATCTTCACGCCCCGACGGCCGTGGATCTTCACCAAACGCGCGGGCAGCGCGTAGTACAGATCCGGCTCCGGAATCTCCAACGGATCGCCGTCCCGGGCGGCTGCGGCCGCGAACAGCGTGTTGGGGCTGTGCCGGCCCTCCGGATCCCAGTCCGGTGCGTACTGGTCGAGCTTCCTGTTCTGCCAGATCCGGACGATCCAGGTCGCCAGAAGGTGCTCCATCTCCGCCAGCGTCCAGACCGCGTCGCCCTCCGGGCCCACCCCGCGGTCGGCGACATCCACCCCGCGGTAACCGAGCAGCAGCTCCAGGAGCAGGGACTGGATGCCCGCGAAGGCGCGCTCGCAGGCGGCCTTGTCCTGCGGCCGCATGGCCCTCGCAGGCAGCACCGTCACCCCGAGGGTGCGGGCGACCTGGACCATGTGGTGGTTCTTGTAGACGCTGCCGTGATCGCTGGTCACCGTCTCCGGGGCGAAGAACGGCCGCCCGGCCACGGGGTGCCCGGCGAACTCCGCGACCAGGGCGGCCGGGGCGCCCGGGTAAGGCCAGGCCATGTCCTCGCCCCAGCCCGGCCGCATCGGCAACGGCAGCATCACATCGCGTAGCAGCATCGCCACCTCCACCGAGGAGTCCGACCCCGGAGTCAGCCGGAAAGCCACCAGCGAGTGCGTAAACGCGTCCAAGGCCAGGGTGAGATCCACCGAGATCGGCTCGCCGAAGACGTCGTCAAGCACTTTCACCGCCAGCGGTGTGGTGTCCAGCACCACCACCTGCCCCGGCCGGGAGATGACCACCTTCGAGGCACCCGTCTCGACCGCCGCGGCCGAGCGCACGTAGCGCTGTCGCGCACCCTGCGGCCCGAACCACTCCTTCCACACCTTCGCCAGCGTGGTGCGGTGCGGCAGCTTCTTCTCCAGCTCAGGACCGAACTTCTCCCGCACGTACTGGTGGATCAACCTCTCCTTGGTCGTCATGCTCAGCCTCGAGCGGTGCAGCGACTCGGCATGCACCGCGCGGATCGCCTCCGCGAACTCCGGCAGGATCGACCGGTGCCCGCTCAGTGCGCGAGTCCAGCGGCCGTCGGCCAGGCCCACCACGCCGTGCTCCCGCCAGGCCACGGCCATCCGCTCCAGCGTGCGCGTGCTCACCTGGCTCAGCCCCAGGAACTTCGCATCCGCAGCCGGCAGGGCCCGCAACTCGGCCGCCTTCGCCTCCCGACGCTCGGTCAGCGTCGTGCGCTGAGGGTCGAACTGCGGACGCGGCTCACCGGGCTCCGCCCAAAACGCACTCCCGCTGCGATAGCCGGTCTCGGTCTCCAGCAAGGTGGAAGCGTCAGCCGATCACCGTCTTGACCCGGGCCAGCGTCCAGCGCTGGTCCTCCCAGCCATGCGCCGCCGGCCCTTTGACGCCCTCGCCCAAGGCGAACAGCTCGGCCGCCTTGAGCCGTAACTCCTCGCGGAACCGCTGCCGTTCGGCCGTCAGCCCGCCCCCTTGTGGATACCGCATGACTCCGGTGATACCGCAGCGAACGGCCAGCCGTCACCCCTTACGACACCACGAGTTCAGCCTCAGTAGCTCGGTGTTGCGCTACCTGTGCAGATCCATTTTGAGGTGCTGAACTGCGAGTTGTTGACCGAGTCGCTATCACTAGAGAAGCCGCCGGGTCGGATGCTTGCCATATGCGCGGGTGGGAAGCCCTGCCCCATGTACCTCCAAAGTTTTGCCGTTACAGGCAGGTCATTGACATAGGAATTGATGCCGTCCCATGGGATCTGCAGACCGTAGTCGAGGAGTTCAAAGCATGCGCTGGTACTCGTTGACGAAAATGACATCTCGCGGTATTGGGTGCTGCGGTACAGGCAAAGCTTCCCAGAGGGACAGCCACCCACAGCGGCAGCGGGAGTTGCATTAACAAGGGTGCCGCCTGCGAAGAGGGTGAGCGAGGCGGTAATTGTTGCGCCTATGCGCTTTAGGTTCACTGTGAGTCCGTTCTTTCACTTGCGATCTTGATGGCCCATGCAAATGCGGAGGATCGAGCCTCGCATGCTCTAAGTACGAGTGCTATTCGGGCTTGAAATTGCGTTAAAAAAACTGCAGACCACATCGTCAGCGACGGGTTACGGTCACGGCACATCGCTCCCATATGGCGAGTACGGCGTCGGCCCCGCAACAGCCCGATGATCGTATGACGCCGAACGACGCTTGAGAAGAGGCTTGAGGGTCACACCACTGTGACCGGACAGCGGAAGAAGCCCTCTCGAAAGATCAATTCGGGCCCCAATCTTCCTGAACGGACGGTTCAAGCCACAGAAACAGCGGATCAACCGACAACAGTTCCCCATCGACGACCTGCCCGTCAGCAGGCGGTCCTGCTGGCCGGGGCGCGGCTGAGTGAAACGTCGACGACCACGGTCGGCTGCTCTACACGGGCACCCCCAAGCTCGGGCTGGGGCAGCTCGCCACCGGCATTGTGCAGACCGCCGACAGCGAAGACTCAATGTCAGTGGCCCTGTTCGAGCCGGACGCGCGATGACGTCCCGTCTCCCGGACGGCGAGCCCAAGGAGATCCAGGTAGAGGGCGCCATCGCAGCGGGGCTGCGGCGCTTCTCCCGCGGCTTCGCTGATCTGCGGACCGTCCCCGGCTGGCCTAGTACTGCAACGGTGTTTGTTCTGACTGGTGGGCAGGTGTTAGGGGCTGTGTCCGCGTTGTTTGTGGTGGCTGACGCGGGCTTGGTGTTGTC
>NZ_JBHWVO010000066.1:0-5272 GCF_042736635.1 Streptomyces sp. NPDC060035 | reverse complement strand
GAGAAACGTCGATGGGCTGTCGCCCCTGACGGCCCGAACGAAGCCGTGGGCAACTGCTGCCACGTACAGCCTGACGTGGCCACGAACACGATCGCTGCCAGCACCTCACGATCACCGTGCCGGCGCCGACCGCCACCCTGAGGCCGCGAGGGCGCCTCCGGAACCACCCGCTGGAACAGCTCCCACAACTCATCCGGCACCAGCCGCTCAACAATCCCCACCATGAACGACAGCCTACCCACTCCGCCAATTGAGATGACTTCTTAGCCATGTCGTCCGGCTTCACTGGGAGAACGCCAGGGCGGTCGCCCTGCCCCCACTCCTTTGCATCTCAACGACTGAGTCGGCCGAGCGGCGAAAGTTTAAGCGTTCTGGTGGGCGAGATGGGCACGCTCGCCCACCAGAACGCTCAACTCGCCAACTGAAGTGCTCAGTCACACCGTATGTGACTGAGCGCTTCGGTTGGGCGGTTGAGCACTTCAGTTGACGTGTTCTGCCAGGCCTGGCCCCGAACACACCGGACCAACCGGTCCGGGCTCGTTCGCGTAGGGGCGGAAGTTCGTGGAGTGCGACGACCAGGCCCTCAGCATCTACCAGGTGGGTGATGATGACGTGGTGAGTCTTGACTTGAGCAACTACGAACTGCGTTGGCCCACATCGCTGTTCGTGGCCGAAGGGGAGCATGTTCTTCGCGCCGCGGACCGCTCCTGGGACAAGCGCGTCACATGGCTACTGACCGAGGCCCTCGTCGGCAGCACGGCCGCCGCGGACTTCGCCGCAATACCCACAGCTCTGAATCTGACCGACGATCCCTGGGCCGGCACAGCCAGCCACTGGGGCGCCGCCAAGAAAACCGAGAAGGACCAGCAGCGCGCCTGGCTGGAGGAACTTCTCGCTCGCGCGTCCGAGCTCCAGCACGCGGCAGCGCCACGCCCGTACTGGCCCCACCGGCATGGTCAGGGATCCGCTCCGGCCTCCCGCACCGAACGGAGCCCCCGTAAGAACTTCGCCCGCCTTATCAGTGCTTTTGTCGACGACGGCTACCTGACCGAGGCGTTCGGAGCGTACTGCGTCGACGACCACGACGATCTACCCGACGCCTCCGAGGTCATCGAGGACCGCCTCGGCATCGCCGACCTGTGGCCCCTCGCCTGGGAGACCTGGGACGAAGACACCTTCTACGGCCTCATCGAGGTCTTCCACGACCTGGTCAGCCGACCCCGCACACGATGGCACCACCCCTACAGCGGCTGCGGCTGGCACCACCAGGAGTTCCATCACGGCCCCGCCCGCATCCTGTACCGGTGGAAGGTCAACCAGCTGCTGCGCGAAGCCGGCATTGAATACGAGCTGGCATCGGAGGGCGAGGAGCTCGGGCGCCTGGTCGCCGTCACCGATGACGCACGCAGCGCGTTGGTGCACCGCACCCTCAACGACAGCGGCCTCAGCATTCTGGGCGACGTCGACCACGCCATCGCGCTCTTCCGTAGACGCGACACGTCAATTGAGAACAAGCGGTCGGCGATCGTCGCCCTCGCACGGGTCCTGGAGGAGCGCCGCGCTCTGATCAAGGAGCACCTCGGGAAGGATGAAGGGGCCCTTTTCGAGATCGCCAACCGGTACGACCTGCGCCACCGCAACGCCGGGCAGCACGGTGACTACGACGACGCTTTCCTCGACTGGATCTTCTGGTGGTACCTCGCCACGATCGAGCTGACTAACCGGCTGATCGCCACACGGCTCGCAGCGAAAATAGTAACCGAGGAATCCTCCGCAGTGGGGCCCGACGACCCCTTCTAGAAATCTTCAGCAGGCCACTTGCGAAGGTCCGTCACCCGGAGGGCCTTCCCTCGCACGGTGCCGTGTTCAATGACGCCGACTGCTGGTCACTCCGTGTCCATCACGGCACCGGAAGAACGCCGACCTCCCCGCTCAGTGAGCACAGCGTCGACGAAGGCCCTCACGAGCGCAGCCGCTTCCGGCTCTGTGACGTCCTTCGTCCAGCGGCTGGGGTGGTGCCAGCCCCTGCACTCCAGCTGGAACCGGTGGACACCGTGCGTGTGCTCCACCCCGCTGCGCGACTGTCTCCAGGCCCTCTCCCGGGTGAGCCGGGTTCCGGCCGGTACTTCTTCACAGCTGACAGCCATGTGCAGTGCAACGCCTCGGCCGGGGACGCACCCATGGCCGTTGCGGGTTCAGCCCTGGGACGGGAAGAGCTTGACCAGGCGCTCACGTTGCCGTTCGCCAAGGCCCTGGATCCTGCGTGTCTCCGAGATGCCGAGATCGATGAGGTGGCGGCGGGCGCGTACCTTGCCGATCCCGGGAAGAGCCTGCAGGAGGTGAAGGGCACGGGTCTGGCGGGCGGTGTTGTCCTCGCGGTCGAGGATGTCGGGGAGGGAGATGCGCCCGGCCTTGAGCGCTGCGAGCATCTCGCTGCGCTCCTTGCGGATGCGGGCGGCCTTCGCGAGGGCCTCGCCCCGCTGCCCGGGGGTGAGGGTGGGTACAGGGCTGGACATCGCGCTCCTTCGTCGGTCGGTCGCGCCATCATGGCCGAGAAAGCCGCGCCTGAGCAGGGGGTACCGCTCAGGCCACCGCACCCGGCGATGGGAGATGAGCGCTGACAGACCCGTGGCCACCTGCTGTCCGCTGTCCACAGGGGAACCGTGGGGTGATGGTCGGCATGAGCGATGACGAGCAGCATCCGGCCCCGGGCCGCGGCAAGGTCCTGGAGGCCCTCGCGCGGGCGGAGCGGAAGGTCTTCACCCGGCCCGCGCCGAAATCCGCAAAAGCGCGTATGAAATTCCTTCGCACACGGGAGAGGGGGTCCACCAAGGCCGTGGCGGAGCGTCTGGGCACCTCACGCCGCACGGTGGAGCGCTATCGCCGGGAAGCTGACAACCCCGCAGAAGCGCCTCCAAGCCGTGTTGGTGGAGGAGACGGAATCCGAGTGGCAACCGCAGGTCAGGGCGTAGGCGCGGGAACAGGCGTCCACCCCCAGCGGCAGGATGGTGGAGGTGACGGCCTACTTCGGATTCGCCTGCAGGGGCAGCTCGGACGACGGCCGCGAGCGCAGCATCACGACACCAATCTCACCCACCTACGCGAAGCAGATCCTCGAACTTCAGGAGGCCGGTGCGACGGAGAAGGAGCTGCATCCGATCGTCGCTGAAGCCATCACCGAGTCGTATTTCACGGAATGGGGCACCCGTGCCGCTGGCCTGCGTGCGGATTTCACGCATGTCCAGTCCATAGAATTCGGTTCTGACACGACCGAATTCAGAG
This sequence comes from Streptomyces sp. NPDC060035, assembly GCF_042736635.1. Classification (NCBI taxonomy): domain Bacteria; kingdom Bacillati; phylum Actinomycetota; class Actinomycetes; order Kitasatosporales; family Streptomycetaceae; genus Streptomyces; species Streptomyces sp. NPDC060035. The sequence goes on along the minus strand of NZ_JBHWVO010000066.1, from coordinate 1,990 downwards.
TCTGCCATAAAGCGTATTTGTGTGACTGAGCGCTTTAGGTGGCGAGTGAGCGTTGTGCTTGGCGAGTTGAGCGCTGGCGGTCGAGGGAGTCGGCGAGCCGGTCGGCGTAGGCGTCGAGCAGCTCCTTGAGCATGAGGTAGCGGGAATATCTCGGTGCCCGCTTGAGCTGACTGCAGATGGTGGTCAGGTCTCTCCTCCAGAGCTCTTGCCGTGTGTCATCGCCACGGATCTCGGCCGGTGTCGGGGCGAAGAGGTGCTCGCCGTGTGTGGCGTGGGCCCAGACATAGGCGGAGACGGCGAGGCGTTTGCGGTCATCCACTGCGAACCTGCAGGCGTGGGTGAGACCGGGGTGGATGATCTCTGTCTGCCAGGTCTAAGGCGGGATGGCCCAGTCCTTCAAAGCCTGGCGGCGGCGTTCGTAGTCGGTGGGCCGGTGATGTAGCTCTTCGCCTTCGAGGTCGTCGAGGGCGGCCTCGAAGGCGAAGGTCAGCCCTCTGTCCTTGAGGCGGTGGGTGAGGATGTTGTCGAAGCGTGCGTCGGTGCCGGGCAGGACGCCGAGGAACCGTGCGGCGTCGATGATGGAGCCCCCGCGGGCGCGTTTGACCAGACGGACCGCGGCGCCGCGGCGGAGCTGCCAGAGGGGGATGCCGGGGAAGGCGGACAGGTGGCGGGTGACCCATTCGTCGCGGAGGAAGGCCGGAACGTGTTCCGCACGGAATGAGGTTCCTCGTCGGGGTCGTGTGCGTCTATCCGGGCCGCGTCTGCCCACCGACAAGACGTCGTCGACCGCGAGTTGGAACGCCGGTGCGCACTCGTGCCGCGACTTTCTGAACAGTGCGTCCCAGCCGTAGTAGATCCTGGGCTTCTTGGAGCCGTGCCCCGTTGGCGGGGCCAGGGGAGCGAGTGCCTCACGCAGGTCCGGGGCGTTGAGGATGGTGTCGGCGGCGAGGAGCACGGCGGCGCAGGCACGCGCGTCGGTTGGCGGGGCGTTCGAGGCATTCCTGCGCGATGCCTCCAGCTGCCGGCGTTCGGCCAGCACGGTGGTCGCGGTGTGTGCCGTCCGGTGCCGTCCCGGAGGCGCCCCGAGGGGCCAGGTCGCGATGACGAGCGCGCTGGTCAGGTGGAGTTCGGTGAAGTAGCGAGCGGAGTGCTCCGCCGGGTTGTCGGGATCGAGCCTGTCCAGGATCCGCTGTTGCAGGGCGAGGTATTCGGGGGTTGGCCTGTCCCAGGCGGCCGGAGGGGTGCGCTGGTCGAGTCGCCATCCGCAGAGTGCTTCAGGAGTTGGGTGGTTCTTCGGTGCGGGGGAGGCGGAACGGCCTCGGCATTGAGCGGGGTGCAGGCCCGCGATGTTGGCCCGGGGGACGAGCTGGCTGAGGTCCTTCTTGGCGATGGGCTGCTGGCAGATGGGGCAGAGGTGTTCGAGGAAGCAGCCGTGGCGGGTGCAGGCGAAGACGTTCGGCAGGCGCCAGAGGACGTTCCAGGGGCCGCCGTACTTCTGCTGGATGGGTGAGCCGTCCCCAGCCAGGCAGGGCGGGCAGTAGCGGCGGGTGGTGGGGAACAGCCAGCCCCGCTGCGGGCGCGGAAACAGCACCGCCTCATGGACTGGAGGAAAGCGTGCGCCAGGGGCTCAACGGTGAGGTCGCGTACCTCGTCGGGGGACAGCCGCGTCGCGGTGGCGAAGTCGGCAGCCATCTCCGGTGCCAGCGTGATGCCCAGGGCCGTGCGTGCGTAGACCTGCCCTCTGGGCAGCACCTCGGCCAGGCCGGTGCGCCGGATCAGCGCGGCAGGGGACAGGCCGAGCCGGAAGCTGAGCCGGAGCAGGAACCCGGCCAGGGACTCGGCGGGCAGTGGATCGAGGCTCCGTGACAAGGGGGCGATCACACTGCGGCTCCAGCTGTCGGCGTACACATGAACGTCCCCACCCGCGTACGGATGAAAAGGGACAGTTGTTGATGCGGTGAGACTTGCTGCTCGGCACTCTTCTGCTTGT
>NZ_JBHWVO010000065.1:0-5278 GCF_042736635.1 Streptomyces sp. NPDC060035 | reverse complement strand
CGGGAATCGGACACGAAAGAGTCTGATAGAGTCGGAAACGCAAGAACGAAGGGAAGCGCCCGGAGGGCCCCGGTGAAACGGGACCGAAGGAAGCGTCCGTTCCTTGAGAACTCAACAGCGTGCCAAAAGTCAACGCCAAATTTGTTGATACCCCGGCCCACTTCGGTGGGTTGGTGGTTCCTTTGAAGTCCTACTGGCCCATGTGGCGGGTAGGCAACATCAGCGAGGACGCAGTGGATGACCAATCCTATTCCGGTTGGTTGTCCCGCTCTTCTATGGTGCTCTCCCGATTACGGGAAAACATTCATGGAGAGTTTGATCCTGGCTCAGGACGAACGCTGGCGGCGTGCTTAACACATGCAAGTCGAACGATGAAGCCCTTCGGGGTGGATTAGTGGCGAACGGGTGAGTAACACGTGGGCAATCTGCCCTTCACTCTGGGACAAGCCCTGGAAACGGGGTCTAATACCGGATAACACTCTGTCCCGCATGGGACGGGGTTAAAAGCTCCGGCGGTGAAGGATGAGCCCGCGGCCTATCAGCTTGTTGGTGGGGTAATGGCCTACCAAGGCGACGACGGGTAGCCGGCCTGAGAGGGCGACCGGCCACACTGGGACTGAGACACGGCCCAGACTCCTACGGGAGGCAGCAGTGGGGAATATTGCACAATGGGCGAAAGCCTGATGCAGCGACGCCGCGTGAGGGATGACGGCCTTCGGGTTGTAAACCTCTTTCAGCAGGGAAGAAGCGCAAGTGACGGTACCTGCAGAAGAAGCACCGGCTAACTACGTGCCAGCAGCCGCGGTAATACGTAGGGTGCGAGCGTTGTCCGGAATTATTGGGCGTAAAGAGCTCGTAGGCGGCTTGTCACGTCGGATGTGAAAGCTCGGGGCTTAACCCCGAGTCTGCATTCGATACGGGCTAGCTAGAGTGTGGTAGGGGAGATCGGAATTCCTGGTGTAGCGGTGAAATGCGCAGATATCAGGAGGAACACCGGTGGCGAAGGCGGATCTCTGGGCCATTACTGACGCTGAGGAGCGAAAGCGTGGGGAGCGAACAGGATTAGATACCCTGGTAGTCCACGCCGTAAACGTTGGGAACTAGGTGTTGGCGACATTCCACGTCGTCGGTGCCGCAGCTAACGCATTAAGTTCCCCGCCTGGGGAGTACGGCCGCAAGGCTAAAACTCAAAGGAATTGACGGGGGCCCGCACAAGCAGCGGAGCATGTGGCTTAATTCGACGCAACGCGAAGAACCTTACCAAGGCTTGACATATACCGGAAAGCATCAGAGATGGTGCCCCCCTTGTGGTCGGTATACAGGTGGTGCATGGCTGTCGTCAGCTCGTGTCGTGAGATGTTGGGTTAAGTCCCGCAACGAGCGCAACCCTTGTTCTGTGTTGCCAGCATGCCCTTCGGGGTGATGGGGACTCACAGGAGACTGCCGGGGTCAACTCGGAGGAAGGTGGGGACGACGTCAAGTCATCATGCCCCTTATGTCTTGGGCTGCACACGTGCTACAATGGCCGGTACAATGAGCTGCGATGCCGCGAGGCGGAGCGAATCTCAAAAAGCCGGTCTCAGTTCGGATTGGGGTCTGCAACTCGACCCCATGAAGTCGGAGTTGCTAGTAATCGCAGATCAGCATTGCTGCGGTGAATACGTTCCCGGGCCTTGTACACACCGCCCGTCACGTCACGAAAGTCGGTAACACCCGAAGCCGGTGGCCCAACCCCTTGTGGGAGGGAGCTGTCGAAGGTGGGACTGGCGATTGGGACGAAGTCGTAACAAGGTAGCCGTACCGGAAGGTGCGGCTGGATCACCTCCTTTCTAAGGAGCATCTAGATTCTCTTCGGGGAATCCAGAGACCATTTCGTCGGCAAATGTTCGACGGTGGTTGCTCATGGGTGGAACGTTGACTATTCGGCACAACAGGTTGTTTTCGTGAGTACTGCTTCGGCGTGGAAAATGAGAAGGATCGGTTGGGTCGGGCACGCTGTTGGGTATCTGAAGGTACGGGCTCGTTGAGTCTGGATCTTCGGTTGCCGGCCCCAGTGAACTCGCCTGTAAGGGTGGGGTGATGGGTGGCTGGTCGTTGTTTGAGAACTGCACAGTGGACGCGAGCATCTGTGGCCAAGTTTTTAAGGGCGCACGGTGGATGCCTTGGCACCAGGAACCGATGAAGGACGTGGGAGGCCACGATAGTCCCCGGGGAGCTGTCAACCAAGCTTTGATCCGGGGGTTTCCGAATGGGGAAACCCGGCAGCCGTCATGGGCTGTCACCCACTGCTGAACACATAGGCAGTGTGGAGGGAACGCGGGGAAGTGAAACATCTCAGTACCCGCAGGAAGAGAAAACAACCGTGATTCCGGGAGTAGTGGCGAGCGAAACTGGATGAGGCCAAACCGTATGCGTGTGATACCCGGCAGGGGTTGCGCATGCGGGGTTGTGGGATCTCTTTTTCATAGTCTGCCGACTGTGAGACGAGTCAGAAACCGTTGATGTAGGCGAAGGACATGCGAAAGGTCCGGCGTAGAGGGTAAGACCCCCGTAGCTGAAACATCAACGGCTCGTTTAAGAGACACCCAAGTAGCACGGGGCCCGAGAAATCCCGTGTGAATCTGGCGGGACCACCCGCTAAGCCTAAATATTCCCTGGTGACCGATAGCGGATAGTACCGTGAGGGAATGGTGAAAAGTACCGCGGGAGCGGAGTGAAATAGTACCTGAAACCGTGTGCCTACAAGCCGTGGGAGCGTCGCTGTATGTGCTTGCACATGCAGTCGTGACTGCGTGCCTTTTGAAGAATGAGCCTGCGAGTTTGCGGTGTGTTGCGAGGTTAACCCGTGTGGGGAAGCCGTAGCGAAAGCGAGTCCGAATAGGGCGATTTAGTAGCGCGCTCAAGACCCGAAGCGGAGTGATCTAGCCATGGGCAGGTTGAAGCGGAGGTAAGACTTCGTGGAGGACCGAACCCACCAGGGTTGAAAACCTGGGGGATGACCTGTGGTTAGGGGTGAAAGGCCAATCAAACTCCGTGATAGCTGGTTCTCCCCGAAATGCATTTAGGTGCAGCGTCGTGTGTTTCTTGCCGGAGGTAGAGCACTGGATAGGCGATGGGCCCTACCGGGTTACTGACCTTAGCCAAACTCCGAATGCCGGTAAGTGAGAGCACGGCAGTGAGACTGTGGGGGATAAGCTCCATGGTCGAGAGGGAAACAGCCCAGAGCATCGACTAAGGCCCCTAAGCGTACGCTAAGTGGGAAAGGATGTGGAGTCGCAGAGACAACCAGGAGGTTGGCTTAGAAGCAGCCACCCTTGAAAGAGTGCGTAATAGCTCACTGGTCAAGTGATTCCGCGCCGACAATGTAGCGGGGCTCAAGCGTACCGCCGAAGTCGTGTCATTCATACACATATCCCCAACGGGAGTATGGATGGGTAGGGGAGCGTCGTGTGCCGGGTGAAGCAGCCGCGGAAGCGAGTTGTGGACGGTTCACGAGTGAGAATGCAGGCATGAGTAGCGATACACACGTGAGAAACGTGTGCGCCGATTGACTAAGGGTTCCTGGGTCAAGCTGATCTGCCCAGGGTAAGTCGGGACCTAAGGCGAGGCCGACAGGCGTAGTCGATGGACAACCGGTTGATATTCCGGTACCCGCTTTGAAACGCCCAATACTGAATCAGGCGATGCTAAGTCCGTGAAGCCGGCCCGATCTCTTCGGAGTTGAGGGTAGTGGTGGAGCCGATGAACCAGACTTGTACTAGGTAAGCGATGGGGTGACGCAGGAAGGTAGTCCAACCCGGGCGATGGTAGTTCCCGGGGTAAGGGTGTAGGCCGTGTGATAGGCAAATCCGTCACACATTAAGGCTGAGACCTGATGCCGAGCCGATTGTGGTGAAGTGGATGATCCTATGCTGCCGAGAAAAGCCTCTAGCGAGTTTCATGGCGGCCCGTACCCTAAACCGACTCAGGTAGTCAGGTAGAGAATACCGAGGCGTTCGGGTGAACTATGGTTAAGGAACTCGGCAAAATGCCCCCGTAACTTCGGGAGAAGGGGGGCCATCACCGGTGATTGGATTTACTCCATGAGCTGGGGGTGGCCGCAGAGACCAGCGAGAAGCGACTGTTTACTAAAAACACAGGTCCGTGCGAAGCCGTAAGGCGATGTATACGGACTGACGCCTGCCCGGTGCTGGAACGTTAAGGGGACCGGTTAGTGCACTTTCGGGTGTGCGAAGCTGAGAACTTAAGCGCCAGTAAACGGCGGTGGTAACTATAACCATCCTAAGGTAGCGAAATTCCTTGTCGGGTAAGTTCCGACCTGCACGAATGGCGTAACGACTTCTCGACTGTCTCAACCATAGGCCCGGTGAAATTGCACTACGAGTAAAGATGCTCGTTTCGCGCAGCAGGACGGAAAGACCCCGGGACCTTTACTATAGTTTGATATTGGTGTTCGGTTCGGCTTGTGTAGGATAGGTGGGAGACTTTGAAGCGGCCACGCCAGTGGTTGTGGAGTCGTCGTTGAAATACCACTCTGGTCGTGCTGGATGTCTAACCTGGGTCCGTGATCCGGATCAGGGACAGTGTCTGATGGGTAGTTTAACTGGGGCGGTTGCCTCCTAAAGAGTAACGGAGGCGCCCAAAGGTTCCCTCAGCCTGGTTGGCAATCAGGTGTTGAGTGTAAGTGCACAAGGGAGCTTGACTGTGAGACCGACGGGTCGAGCAGGGACGAAAGTCGGGACTAGTGATCCGGCAGTGGCTTGTGGAAGCGCTGTCGCTCAACGGATAAAAGGTACCCCGGGGATAACAGGCTGATCTTCCCCAAGAGTCCATATCGACGGGATGGTTTGGCACCTCGATGTCGGCTCGTCGCATCCTGGGGCTGGAGTCGGTCCCAAGGGTTGGGCTGTTCGCCCATTAAAGCGGTACGCGAGCTGGGTTTAGAACGTCGTGAGACAGTTCGGTCCCTATCCGCTGTGCGCGTAGGAATATTGAGAAGGGCTGTCCCTAGTACGAGAGGACCGGGACGGACGAACCTCTGGTGTGCCAGTTGTCCTGCCAAGGGCATGGCTGGTTGGCTACGTTCGGAAAGGATAACCGCTGAAAGCATCTAAGCGGGAAGCCTGCTTCGAGATGAGTATTCCCACCACCTTGAGTGGTTAAGGCTCCCAGTAGACGACTGGGTTGATAGGCCAGATGTGGAAGCCCGGTAACGGGTGGAGCTGACTGGTACTAATAGGCCGAGGGCTTGTCCTCAGTTGCTCGCGTCCACTGTGTT
>NZ_JBHWVO010000064.1:0-5345 GCF_042736635.1 Streptomyces sp. NPDC060035 | reverse complement strand
TCCTGCTTCTTGAAGATCTCGTCGACCTTGCCCTGGATGTTCGGCGTCGACGGATCGAAGACCAGGACGTTGGGTCCCAGGTCACCACCGCCGGGCACTTCCTGGACGCCCTCACCGAATGCCGACTGGGTGGCGGGGACAGCCATGAGCAGCGACACGGCGAGTGCCGCGAAGCCGAGGGCCCGGGAGCGGCGGCGCCTGTGGGGGGCGGCGGCGATCCGGCCGGTGGGGCTCGTAGGGCTCGTGGGGGGAGCTTGCATGAGGTACATCTCCTGAGTCGTGGTACGGGTGCACGACAAACGTTCGAGAGAAGCGAGAGAGCGCTCTCTCTCGTGCCGGTGATGTAACCGTCATGGGCCCGGACACGTCAAGAGGTGTGCATCAGAAGCCGCAGCCGTTCACTGATGGCACCACAATTAACTTCTGCGGCAAGGCAATTGACCTCTTATGGGCTCAGTTCGCGACGCTGATGAATTCACAGGATGACGGCGCAGCCCGGACCCCCGTCCGTGGTGATCGTTGTGTTTTCATGCTCCGATGAGCAGAGCGAGCACCTCCACGGCGGCAGGCGCGGGTGCGGGGAAGCCTCGTGTCCGGCGGCGCGGTGCGGCGGACCTGGGCGTCTGCGTCCGCGCACTCGCCGAGGTTCATGCGCGTGACGGATATCCGGTGAACTGGCCGGCCCGCCCGGCCGGTTGGCTGGCGCAGGCCTCGTCGTCGCTCGACGCGTGGGTGGCCGAACTGGACGGGCAGGTCGTCGGTCACATCGGGCTGTCCCGTAGCGGCGCAGGGGATGCGGCGGCTGTCCTGTGGAGCGCCCGTGAGGACGTGGGCATCGAACGTACCGCCGTGGTCAGCCGGTTGTTCGTTGCGCCGGGAGCTCGAGGGCACGGGATCGGCGGACTGCTGATGGCCGAAGCCGTGCACGAGGCCGGGAACCGCGGACTGCATCCGGTGCTCGACGTCGTGTCCTGCGACACCGCGGCGGCGGCCCTGTACGAGCGGCTCGGCTGGGAGCTGCTGGCTGTCGTCGAGCAGCGATGGAGCCCGGACCGTACGGTTTCCGTACGGTGTTATGCGGCGCCCGTGACTACACGTGGATCTCGCGGATCACGCGGGCCGGATTGCCCACCGCCACGACATTCGCCGGCAGGTCCCTGGTGACCACCGCTCCCGCACCGACCACCGTGTTCTCGCCGATGGTCACCCCAGGGCAGACGATCACTCCGCCGCCCAGCCAGACGTTGTCGCCGATCCTGATGGGGTGCGCCGCCTCCCACTTGGCCCGGCGGGCTTCCGGCTCCACCGGGTGGGTGGGGGTGAGGAGCTGGACGTTCGGGCCGATCCGGACGTCGGAGCCGATGGTGATGCGGGCGACGTCGAGGAACACGGCACCGAAGTTGACGAACGTACGGGCGCCGATCGAGATCCCGTAGCCGTAGTCAACCCGGAGCGGGGCCCGGACCTCCACGCCCTCGCCCAGCTCGCCCAGCAGTTCGACGAGGGTCGCGCGGCGGGCCTCGGCGTCGGCGGCCGAAGCGGCATTGAAACGCTCGCTCAGCAGGGCCGCGCGCAGCAGGTCGGCGGCGAGCTCGGGGTCGTCGGCGATGTACGGCTCGCCGGCGAGCATGGCTTCCTTCTGGCTGGTCACGTCGTAAGCGTCTCACCGCGTGGGGATCATGCCGGGGCTCGCGAGCCCCCGCATGCGCATGCGCCGCCTTGCCGCATCGGCCGAGCAGGCCCACGCCCTAGTTCAGCAGCGCCCGCGCGGCCTGGGCGCGTCGGCGGATCGCCTGTGCCGCCGATGGTTCGATCGCGTCGACGACCTGCGCGTACTCCTCCATCTCGACCGCCCCGCGCAAGAACTCCCCGCGCTGTACGAGGAGCTGAGCCCGCTCGTAGCGGAGTCTGGCCGGGTGCGAGGGCAGCAGCAGGGAGAGTTCGAGCGCCCACAGCGCCACGTCCGTGCGCTCGGGACGTGCCGCCGCCCAGGCCCTGATGTTGTTCAGGATGCGCAGCACGGTCTCCAGCGGCCCCGCGGGTGCCAGCATCGACGCCTCGAGCGGGGCACCGGTCGCCCCCGCCACCATCAGCTCCGCGTCCTCGCCGCTCAACGGCGCACCGCCGGCGAACGGGTCGGCCAGTACCCGTTCCGCCGGATCGCCGAACCCGACCACGAAGTGACCCGGCAGGGCCACCCCGTACACGGGGGCGCCCGCCCTCCGCGCGACCTCGGTCCAGACCACGGAGAGCAGGATCGGCAGGCCCCTGCGGCGCAACAGCACCTGCTGGAGCAGTGACGACTCCAGCCGCTGGTAGTCGGCGGACGAACCGGCGAAACCGCACCGCTCGCCGAGCAGTTCCCCGAGCGCGGACGCCCACGCACGGGCGCTGCGCGCACCGTACGGAAGGAGCCCCGCCAGCCGGTCCAGCTCGATCTGTGCGGCGTCGATGCCGTACGGATCGGCGGAGGGGCTGGGGCCGGCCGCCGTCGGGGATCCCGCCTCCGCGCCCAGCAGCAGGCAGAGCAGAGCGACGTCCGGCCGCTGGGCGCGGGCCTCGTCGGCGAACTGCCGCCGCCGTTCGGCCGCACCGGAATCCTGAGCGCTCATGGGAGACGTATTCCCCTGTTGTTCCTGCTAGGCGGACCGGAAGTGGTGGTACTGATGGTGGGTGGCGAAGCCCATGCCGTCGTAGAGCGCGCGTGCCCCCTCGTTGTCCGCCTCGACCTGGAGCCACGAGGCCGACGCGCCCTCGTCCAGCGCCTTGCGGGCCAGCGCGGTCATCACGGCCTTGGCGAGGCCCCGGCGCCGGTACTCCGGGCCCACCTCGACGGCCATGAACCCCGCCCAGCGGCCGTCCACGACACAGCGTCCGATGGCGGCGGGCACCCCGTCGGCGTCCTCGCCCGGCACGGTGGCGAACCACACCGACGGTCCGCTGCCGAGCACCTTCAGTACATCGGGGTCCGGTGTGTGCCCAGGGGCGCCGAAGCGGTGGTAGCGGGAGAGCCACGCATCGTCCGTCCCCCGGGCGAGCCGCACCGCGGAGATGTCGGCATCCAGATCGCCGACCGGCGCCAGCGCCGCGATCCGCACCTCGGCCGATACCTCGCGCCGCCATCCGTGCTCCTCCAGCGCCGCACAGAGCTGCTCCTGCGTGCCCTGCGCTCCCGTGGCAGTCTGGATGTACGCGGGCAGGCCACGCGCCTCGTACCACCGCAGGACGTGCCCCAGCGCCGCGTCGAGCGGGAGTCCGGGTTCGCCGAGTGCGAGCACGGAGTTGGCGCGGCGGGTGAATCCGGCGGCGGCGCGCAGCTGCCAGTCGCCCAGTGATGCGCTCTCCACGGGCTGCCAGGCGCGCGCGGCGACGCGTGCGAGCTCATCGAACGAGGCGGCGGGACCGCGGCGGCGGGCCGGGGCGGAGGGCACCACCTTGCCCGCCACCAGCAACGATTCCGCTATGTGGACGCTCTCGCCGCTCCGGGGCATGATCGAGAGCACTTCGTCGTCCCACGATGTGAGAACCCCGACCGTGTCCGTGAACTTCGGGGCCTCGCCGGGGGCACTGATCAATTGCCGTACGGACACACGTTTGCCCACGTCAGCGGCTGTCATGCGAACCTCAAGCCGTCCGCTGATGGTGAATTCCATAGCTCAGTACGCCCCTCCTGTTCGGATCGTGCCCCGGAACGGAGATACTAGGTGCGGGCATCGACGACGCCGCGCTCCCGCGCGAGAGCCAACGCCCTACCGAGGAGGAACGACAGCGTGACCTACGTCATCGCGCAGCCTTGTGTCGACGTAAAGGACAAGGCCTGCATCGAAGAGTGCCCCGTCGACTGCATCTATGAGGGCTCACGGTCCTTGTACATCCACCCGGACGAATGCGTCGACTGCGGAGCCTGTGAGCCGGTCTGCCCGGTAGAGGCCATCTTCTACGAGGACGACACCCCGGAGGAGTGGAAGGACTACTACAAGGCGAACGTCGAGTTCTTCGACGACCTCGGTTCGCCCGGTGGTGCCTCCAAGCTGGGTCTCATCGAGCGCGACCACGCGTTCATCGCCGCGCTGCCGCCGCAGAACCAGTAAACAGCGGCAGCACGAGCGCCGCCCGGTCCCGTACGGCTCGTCACCGTGCGGGACCGAGGTGTTTCCCGGCACCCACAGAGAAACTCGTACGAGAAAGCAGAGATCCGTGTCTGCAGCTGTCCCCGTCTCCTCCCGGCTCCCGGTCTTCCCCTGGGACAAGCTCACGCCCTACAAGTCGACGGCTGCTGCCCACCCGGACGGCATCGTCGATCTGTCCGTCGGTACGCCCGTCGACCCGGTGCCCGAGCTGATCCAGCAGGCGCTGATCGCCGCCGCCGACAGCCCCGGCTACCCGACGGTGTGGGGGACCGGAGCACTGCGCGACGCCCTGACCGGCTGGGTGGAACGCCGGCTCGGTGCCGTCGGTGTGGAGCACGAGAACGTCCTGCCGGTCGTCGGCTCCAAGGAGCTGGTGGCCTGGCTGCCGACCCAGCTCGGCCTCGGCGCCGGTGACAAGGTGGCCTACCCGAGGCTCGCCTACCCGACGTACGAGGTCGGCGCGCGGCTCTGCGGCGCCGAACCCGTCGCCTACGACGACCCCACCGAGCTGGACCCGGCCGGGCTCAGACTGCTCTGGCTCAACTCGCCGTCCAACCCGACCGGCCGCGTCCTGCCCAAGGACGAGCTGACCCGGATCGTCGCCTGGGCACGCGAGCACGGCGTGCTGGTCTTCAGCGACGAGTGCTACCTGGAGCTCGGCTGGGAGGCCGAGCCGGTGTCCGTGCTCCATCCGGACGTCTGCGGCGGTTCGTACGAGGGCATCGTCGCCGTCCACTCGCTCTCCAAGCGCTCCAACCTCGCCGGTTACCGTGCGGCTTTCGTCGCGGGCGACGCGGCCGTTCTCGGCGAGCTGCTCCTGATCCGCAAGCACGGCGGGATGATGACGCCGGCGCCGGTCCAGGCGGCGACGCTCGCCGCGCTGGGTGACGACACTCACGTGGCCGAACAGCGGGCCCGGTACGCGCGGCGGCGCGCGGTCCTGCGGGAGGCGCTGGAGGCCCACGGCTTCCGGATCGAGCACAGCGAGGCGAGCCTGTACCTGTGGGCCACGCGCGACGAGCCGTGCTGGGAGACCGTGGCGTACCTGGCGGGGCTCGGCATCCTGGTGGCACCGGGTGACTTCTACGGTCCGGCCGGGGACCACTTCGTACGGGTGGCGCTGACGGCCACGGACGAACGGGTGGCCGCTGCGGTCAAGCGGCTGTCCTGACGCGATGCGCCGAGGGGCCTCGGGAGTGCGCACTCCCGAGGCCC
>NZ_JBHWVO010000063.1:0-5749 GCF_042736635.1 Streptomyces sp. NPDC060035 | reverse complement strand
GCCCGCCGACGACCGCCTCAGCAGTTCTCGTCTTCTTGACGATATGGCACCGCTCCATTAGCGTCGTCATGACGAGAAAGAGGGGGACCACCATGGCCGACATCACCAGGCGCCTCGGCTGGCGACACCTGCGCTCCGCGCCCACCGCTCACATCCGCCACCACAAGCGCGGCAAGCTCAGCCACGACGGTCCCGGGCTGAGCTTCTGGTACCGGTCGCTCTCCGCCGCGCTCTCCGAAGTCCCGGTGAACGACCGGGAGCTGGCGATGGCCTTCCATGCGCGTACGGCCGACTTCCAGGACGTCACCGTGCAGGCCACCGTCACCTACCGCATCAGCGACCCGGCCGAGGCCGCCGCCCGGCTCGACTTCTCCGTGGACCCCGACACCGGGGTCTGGAGGAGCGCGCCGCTGGAGCAGATCGCCACCCTTCTCACCGAGACCGCGCAGCAGCACGCCCTGGATGTCCTGGCCAGGACACCGCTCGCCACCGCCCTGGTGGACGGGGTCGCCTCGGTACGCGAACGGGTCACCTCCGGCCTCGCCGCCGAACCGCGACTGCCCGCCACCGGCATCGACGTGGTGGCGGTGCGCGTCGTCGCCATCCGCCCCGAGGCGGAGGTCGAGCGTGCCCTGCGCACTCCGGCCAGGGAGCAGATCCAGCAGGAGGCCGACCGGGCCACCTACGAACGCCGGGCCGTCGCGGTCGAGCGGGAACGCACCATCGCCGAGAACGAGCTCGCCAGCCAGATCGAACTGGCCCGCCGCGAAGAGCAGTTGGTGGACCAGCGAGGCATCAACGCCCGCCGCGAGGCCGAGGAGAAGTCCGCGGCCGACGGCGTGCGCACGGAGGCCGAGGCCGGCCGCAAGGTACGCCTCGCCCGTGCGGAGGCGGAGGCCGCCCGCGCTGTCGGGTCGGCCCGCGCCGAGGCCCAGGCGGCCTGGCTCCGGGCGCACGCCGAAGTGGATACCGCCACCCTGCACGCCCTGGCCGCGACCCGGCTGGCGGAGAATCTGCCCCGCATCGACAGCCTCACCCTCTCCCCCGACGTGCTCACCGGCCTGCTCGCCCGGCTCGGCAGGACGGATCCGGAGGCGCGGGCGTGAGTCTGGCCCCACGTGCGGTCCTCGTGCACCGCACCACCGAGTACGAGGAACTGCTCGCCCGGCACGGGACCCACGGTCAGGCGGCGTTCTTCCTCTCGACCCGCGGCCGGTCCATCGACGAGGTGGCCGGGCGGCATCACCGTACGCAGCAGGCCCTCACCGAAGTGGCTGCCGCTGTGCCCCTGCAGTGGCGCCGTTCACGGGTCGAGCGCGCGGACCTCGACCGCTTCCTGTTCGGCCCCGAGGACGTGGTGATCGTGGTCGGACAGGACGGGCTGGTCGCCAATGCGGCCAAGTACCTGTCCGGCCGGCCGGTGGTGGGCATCGACACCGACCCGGGCCGCAATCCCGGGGTCCTCGTACGCCATCGCGCGCACGACGCGGCCGCGCTGTGCCGGGCCGCCGTCGCACCCGGTGACCGGGTGGACGCGCTCACCATGGTCGAGGCCGTCTCCGACGACACCCAGCGGCTCCTCGCGCTGAACGAGGTCTTCTGCGGACCGCCCGGCCACCAGACGGCGCGCTACCGCATCGGCCCGGACGGCGCCCCGTCCGCCGGGGAGTCCCAGGCGTCCTCGGGCGTGCTGGTCGGCACCGGGACGGGCGCGACGGGCTGGCTGCGCTCCCTCTGGGCCGAACGCTGCAGCGCGCTGCAGCTGCCGGGCCCGTCCGATCCGCGGCTGCTCTGGTTCGTGCGCGAGGCATGGCCGTCGCCCGCGACCGGTACATCACTGGTCGCGGGCGAACTGGGCCGTGGCGAAGGGCTGGTCCTCACCGTCGAGTCGGACCGGATCGTGGTGTTCGGCGACGGGATGGAGGCCGATGCCCTCGAGCTGACCTGGGGTCAGACGGTCCGGCTCGGGATCGCCTCGACCTCGTTGAATCTGGTGGTCTGACCCTGCCCTGCTCCCAGGAAGCCGGATTCCTCCCCCGCCCTGAAGGACGGGGCATCCTCCGGATAGCCGGCGAACCCCTGGGAACCTCACCGGTGGACCGTCACCGCCGGCGAGGTCCAGGTCTCCCTCGGGGCCGCGTGATCACGGTCGCCGCCCGCCTTGTCGCTCAGGGCCTCGGAAGAGACCGGCGTGCGCGTGTCCGGGACCTCGCAGGCGACGGGTGCGGCGACCGAAGCAGATCCGGGCAGCGCGGCGAGCCGAATCACGTTGACCTCGGGCACCGTCACGGTGAACCCGCTGAGGACCGTGTCGAAACGGCGGGTCACGGTTGGCTCGAGGCCAAGAATTTGTAACTGATACCTGCATGTATCTTCCACGTGTCCGACGGCCCCGATACTGGTCTGACACCCGCACACCGAGCCGTCGTGCTCGTCACGCCTTCCACGGCTGAGCGGAACGCTCGACCGAGGAGACCACTGTGCTGGGTGCGATAGGCCTCGATGCCGTCCAGGAGATCACCTACCGGGAACTGGTCGGGCACGGGGCGGCCGACTCGGCGCATCTGGCGGGCCGTCTCGCGCAGCCGGAGAAGGATGTCCTCCAGGCCCTGCACGGGCTCGAGCGTCAGGGCCTGATCACCCGGTCCGCCGAGCGCCCGGACTGCTGGGTCAGTGCTCCCCCGGCAGTGGCGCTGGGGCCTCTGCTCTCCCAACAGCGCCATGAGCTGGAGTGCGCGGAGCTGGCGGCGGCCAGACTGGCCGAGGAGTACCGGCCCGAAGCCGTCGCACCCGGCGTGCACGACCTGATCGAGGTCGTGACCGGTGCACAGGCGGTTTCCCAGCGCTTCTCCCAACTCCAGCTGGGGGCGGAGCGGGAGCTCTGCCTGCTCATCCGCAGTCAGCCGCTCGCGGTTTCGGCCGAGGAGAATACGGCCGAGGTACTGGCCATGTCGCGGGGCGTGAAGTACCGCGTGGTCATCGGCCGGGAGAAGTTTCCCGGACGCGATGGCGAGGCGGGCGATCTGTCCGGTCTCGCCGAATCCCTGGGCCGGGGCATGGAAGTGCGCGTGGTCGATGAGGTCCCGACCAAGTTGGTCATCGCCGACGGCGCGCTGGGCATGCTTCCGCTGAGCACCCCCACCACGGAACCGGCAGCTCTGGTGGCCCGGTCGAGCGGTCTGCTGGTCTCGTTGGTGGCGCTCTTCGAGCAGGTGTGGCGTCAGGGCCTTCCCCTGACACTCGGCAGGGGAAGCGACGAGGTCGAGGAGACGCCGCTGCCGGGGCCCGAGCCGATCGATCTCCAGATCCTTTCCCTGCTGTTGGCCGGCCTTACGGATGTGACCGTCGCCAAGGAACTCGACCTGGGCGCACGGACCGTACAGCGGCGTATCAAGCGGCTGATGGACCTCAGCGGGGCGACGAGCCGACTGCACCTCGGCTGGTACGCGAGCGAGCACGGCTGGATCACGCGTACCCACGGCTGAAAGGCTGTCGGGGGACCTGGGAACTGTCCGGCGCTCATTGGGCTTGGGCACGTCGGTTGTCGGCCGGTGTGCTGTCGGGTTCGGCGGCTGCGGTCTCCGGCCGACTCCTGTCGCGCTCTGCAGCCTCGGGCTGTTCCGTACGCCGGTACATCCTGGCGATGGCCGCGCATTGCAGCGCCATCGAAAGCGCGATGGCCAGGCAGATCCCCGGCATGCCCAACCCCGACATGCCGTACGCAAGCGCCAGTTGAATCACCACCCCGCATGTGGTGATTCGGGCAAGGGCCGGGCTGTCACCGCTGCCCTCGAACACCCCGCCCAGCGCGACGAAGCAAGCCAGAAGCACCAAGTACGGCCCCAGGCAGCGTAGATAGACGGCCCCCGCATCGGCCACCTCTCCCTCGCTGCCGAAGGCCTGCATGATCCACGGCCCGGCGGCGAGCAGTGTCAGCAGAGCCGTGAGCCCGAGTGATCCGGCGAGGAGCAACACCTGTCGTCCGACCGACACTCCGCCTTCGCCGTCCGGCATCCACGTCGGGCAGGACCGTGGCGGGACGGACGCCGCGTACACCGACCGCGGAAGGGTTCCGCCCGTTTGATCAGCTGCTCTTCGACGACCTCAGGGCCAGCGGCGACCTGCTTCGTAGGACGCTCCTGCTCAGACCCGCGTACCGGACGGTGTCGAGCAGGCAGGCCCGCGACGCGGGCCGGCCCCGCGTACCGCATGGAGCTCCAGGTCGAGTTCGGCGACGAGCCGACGCAGAACCGTGGTGATCGCGCGCTCCTTGGCCGGCGCCGGCGCGGTGTCCGCCAGCTTCTGCTTCGACTGGGCGTTCTCGTCGGACAGTGACTGCGCGACCACCGGCGTGTGCTGCTGCGCTCGTACGCGGGCCTGAAGCTCCTCGACGAGGTCCTTGTGGTCGTACCCGCCGGCGCACCATCTGCGGATCGCTGCTGACGGGCCGCAGCCATGAACCGTGAACCTACACCTCTTAATGATTTGCCTAGAGGTCATAGGCACGCTTAGCGTCGTTCTCATGAGAGCCGTCAGCGAGCAGGACATCCGAACATCGTTCGTCAATTGTTCCAAGGGCGAGGCGAAGCGGCTGCCGCTGCCCCGTGACCTCGACGAGCACCCGTGGGACGACCTGGACTTCCTGGGGTGGCGTGATCTGTCCGCACCGGACCGGAGCTACCTCGTCACGGACATGGACGGCGAGCTCACCGGCATCACGTTCCGCTCCTCGTCCCGGCAGCGCGGCTTCCTGCACCGCAGCATGTGTTCGGTCTGCCTGACCACACACCCGGGCTCCGGCGTCTCCCTGATGACCGCCCGCAAGACGGGACAGGCGGGCAGGGACGGAAATTCGATGGGCATCTACCTCTGTACCGACCTCGACTGCTCCCTGTACGTGAGGGGCAAGAAGGCCCCGGCTCCCGGCGGGCGCTTCGAGGAGACGCTGACCGTGGAACAGCAGATCGAACGGACCAGGGCGAAGCTGTTCGGCTTCCTCGGCACTCTCTCCGCCTGACCCTCCAGTCGCATCCGGGCGCCTGCGGATGCGGTGCGGTGGGAGCGGATGTACGAATAAGGGACAATTCGTGCGATCGGAGTAGGCCCGTGGACGACTATCCGCTCCTGAATCTCTTCCTGACCATGATGTACATGTTCCTCTGGGTCCTGTGGTTCTTCCTGCTCTTCAAGGTGGTCACAGACATCTTCCGTGACCACTCGCTGAACGGCTGGGCGAAGGCCGGCTGGCTCGTCTTCGTCATCGTGCTGCCTTACATCGGCGTCCTCGTCTACCTGATCGTCCGCGGCCGGAGCATGGGCCAGCGGGACGTCAAGCAGGCGAAGGACCAGGAGGCGGCCTTCCGGAAGTACGTACAGGAGGCCGCCGGAACCGAAGGCGGCGCCGGAAGCGGCAACGGCCATGTGACCGAACTCGCCAAGCTCGCCGAGCTCAAGGACAGCGGCCACATCGATCAGCAGGAGTACGAGAAGGCCAAGGCGAAGCTGCTCGCCTGATCCACCATCCCGCCGCCGTCCATGTCTTCCCGCCCGGTGCGCTCACGGTCGGGAAGACATGCACGGATGTCCGGTCCGGAAGTCCGCCCGGCTGCGCGGCATCACGACCGGTGAAGCATCTCCCGGCGCGCGGAGTATGTCCGCGTCCAGGCCGTAGAGCTCCCACACCAGTGGCTCGTCGACGGTGTCACCGGGGGTGCCCTGCCGCCGCCCGCTACGCCGACGGCGTAGCGGG
>NZ_JBHWVO010000062.1:0-6993 GCF_042736635.1 Streptomyces sp. NPDC060035 | reverse complement strand
CATGTGAAGGGGGGCCGTCCGGATCCGGACGGCCCCCCTTCACATGCGGTCGCTCGAAGAAGGCAGACAGAAGAAGTCAGAAGAAGACCGACCGGCGCTGCACCAGCAGCTTGTACAGCGTGTGCTGGATCTGCTCCCGCACCTGGTCCGTCAGGTTGAACATCAGCATCGGGTCCTCCGCCGCCTCCGGCGGATATCCGTCCGTCGGAATCGGCTCCCCGAACTGGATCGTCCACTTCGTCGGCAGCGGCACCGCCCCCAGCGGCCCCAGCCACGGAAACGTCGGTGTGATCGGGAAGTACGGAATCCCCAGGACCCGTGCCAGCGTCTTCGAGTTGCCGATCATCGGATAGATCTCCTCCGCGCCGACGATCGAGCACGGCACGATCGGCACCCCGGCCCGCAGCGCCGTCGACACGAAGCCGCCCCGTCCGAACCGCTGCAGTTTGTACCGCTCGCCGAACGGCTTGCCGATGCCCTTGAAGCCCTCCGGCATCACCCCGACGACCTCGCCGCGCTGCAGCAGCCGTTCCGCGTCCTCGGCACACGCCAGGGTGTGACCGGCCTTCCTGGCCAGCTCGTTGACCACGGGCAGCATGAAGACCAGATCGGCGGCGAGCAGCCGCAGATGCCGCTCGGCCGGGTGGTTGTCGTGCACTGCGACCTGGAGCATCAGCCCGTCCAGCGGAAGCGTCCCCGAGTGATTGGCGACGATGAGCGCCCCGCCGTCGGACGGGATGTTCTCGATGCCCTTCACCTCGACCCGGAAGTACTTGTCCGCGAGGGGCCGCAGCATCGACATGAGGACCTGGTCGGTCAGCTCCTTGTCGTAGCCGAACTCGTCGACGTCGTAGTCGCCCGTGACCCGCCGTCGCAGGAACGCGAGCCCGCCCGCGATCCGCCGGTCCCAGCCGGCCCGCCCGGAGACCTCGTGCGCCTCCTGGGGAGGCGCAGCCTCCTGCGCACCCGCCACCGGCGCCTGCGCTCCCCGCAGGGCGCTCACAGGCGCCGCACCGGGGGTGGCGGGGGCCTGGCCCCGGCTGCTCCCCGGCAGCACGCTCCTGCGCCGCGCAGCGCCGGAGCGCGAACGGTCGTCGTCGAACGGAATGACCTTGGCGTCCGCCATCGTCGGTCGCGCTCCTCTACCTGGCGCCGTGAGTCGAATGTGTCGCATCGGTCCCGCTCCCGGCCGGCCCCCCGGCGAGAGACAGCTCCGCAAGCCGTCCGACCGCCCTGCTCAACATCTCGGGCGGCAGCAGCCCCGGTCCCCGGCTGCGTGCGAACTCGGCGAAGGTCTCCGCGGTGGTGAACCTCGGATGGAAACCCAGCGTCTCGCGCATCTGTACGGTCGAGACCACCCTGCCATGGGTGAGCAGCCGGATCTGTTCCGGCGAGAAGTCGGTCATACCGATCGTGCGGAGCGCCGAGCCGACCCAGGTGACGGCGGGCAGCAGCACCGGAACGGTCGGCCGGCCCAGCCGCCGCGAGCACTGCGAGAGCAGCAGCACGCCGTCGCCCGCGATGTTGAAGGTGCCGCTGTTCAGCGTTCCGCGCCGCGGTTCGCGCGCGGCGATCTCCAGGACGGCCATGACATCGTCCTCGTGGACGAACTGCAGCCGCGGGTCGTATCCGAAGACCGTCGGAAGGACGGGCAGCGCCAAGTAGTCGGCGAGCGGCGAGTCCGGCTCCGGGCCCAGGATGTTCGCGAACCGCAGCACGCAGACGGCAACGTCCGGCCGGCGGCGCGCGAAGCCGCGTACGTACCCCTCGACCTCCACCGCGTCCTTGGCGAAGCCTCCGCTGGGCAGCGACTTGGGCGGGGTCGTCTCGGTGAAGACCGCGGGGTCGCGGGGAGCGGATCCGTACACGCTCGTACTGGACTTGATCACGAGCCGCTGGACGGTCGGTGACTTCTGGCAGGCACCGAGCAGCTGCATGGTGCCGATGACGTTGGTCTCCTTGACCGTCGTCCGGCCGCCGGCGCCGAGCGCCTTTCCCGAGACATCCAGATGGACGACCGTGTCGACCGAGTGCTCGGCGAGAACCCTGGCGATCGCGGGCTGTCTGATGTCCGCCGTGACGAATTCTGCGTCACCCAGTTGATGCTCGGGCGCGACCGCGTCGACGGCGATCACCCGGTCCACGCCGGGATCGCGCTGGATACGCCGTACGAAGCGGCCTCCCAGCTGCCGGGCCACTCCTGTGACGAGCACGATCTTCCCCAAGATCAGCGCCTTCCGTCGTTCGTTCGTCGAGCGGGGTCTTCCCCTGGCCGTCACCGTAGCCGCTGGATGTTGCCCTGTGATGACCCCATGGCGTGCTTTGCCGAAGTCATGGCCGGAAAAAACACCGAGGCCCTTCCGCCAGGACGGCGGAAGGGCCTCGGATGCACGAACTGCGTTCGCCTACTTCTTGTTGCGACGCTGAACGCGCGTGCGCTTGAGCAGCTTGCGGTGCTTCTTCTTGGCCATCCGCTTACGCCGCTTCTTGATAACAGAGCCCACGACTACCCTCGCTCACTTCTTCTTCACTGGTGCGGGGCGTCTGGGCCCACACGACCTACGTCGGCCTAGCCTACCCGCCACTGGGTGAGGGACGTAATCCGAGGGCAACGTCAGGCCGACTCCACCCCCACAAAGGACTCGCGGAGATACTCGTGAACCGCTTGCTCCGGGACCCGGAAGGACCTGCCCACCCGGATCGCCGGCAGATGACCGCTGTGCACCAAGCGGTACACGGTCATCTTCGACACTCGCATGACCGAGGCGACTTCCGCCACGGTCAGAAACTTGACCTCGTTGAGAGGCCTCTCGCTGCCAGCAGCCATGACCCACCTGTACCTTCCGCACGAGACGCGCACCGGCTTCCCCTCCGGTGACTCTTCGTCGTTGTGCGCTCACTCCCCAGATTAGGGGCGGGTGATGCGAGTGGGGAAGAGGTGAGACGATCGGCCGCCTACTGTGACAGACACGCCCGATTGAGTACATAGCGAGTAAGCGGTCGGTAGTAATCGGACCGCACGGCGTCATCAAGCGGAACGGCGACGGACACCCGCCCCTCGGCCTCGCCCACGAACAGCGCGGGATCGTCCGTATCGGCCAGACCGATCGCCTCAATGCCCAGCTGACCTGCCCCGCAGACCCATCCGTGGTCCCCGACCACCAGCTCGGGCAGCACCCCGCAGGTCTCGGCCACCCCCTCCAGCACGGCCCGAACCGGCAGCGGCGAGTGGGTGTGCGCGCCGGTCGCACCACCGGGGGCCCGCACGCCCGGTTCGCGCACCAGCGCGACTCCCCGTACGTAGTCAAGGTTGTACGTGCGTACGCCGAACCGGGTCGTTATGTCGATACATCGGCCCTGCGCGGGGGTGAGCACCGCGCACCCTGCCGCCGACAGGGCGTCTGCCAGCCCGGCGTAGAACCCGAGCAGCCGGTGCGGATGGCCCGTCCCGAACAGCACCGGAGCCCGCCTTTCCGCAGCCGCCGCGAGCCGCTCGGCGAACGCGTCCAGACCTGCCAGAGTCCGCTCCGGGTCGATCACATCAAGACCCGAAACATGATCAGGATCGTCCGACACCCCGCACTTCTGCGCCATCAGCCGCAACAGGTCACGCTCGCCCCAGGCCCAGTCCGGATCGAGGCCCAGCATCACGCGCGGATCCCTCGCCGCGAAGAGCCGATAACTCTGCAGACTGGTCTCCCGCGACGTGGCCACGGGGCCGGCCAGCCTGGCCGCCAGCAGATGGGCGCGCAGCGCTCCGGTGCTCAACACCCTCCCGATGCTCCCGCACCGGGGTCACCGCAGGACGAAAACCCTGATTGCGCCCCACCGTTGGCGTAACCCCTACTCAGGCCAGCAGCCCCCGCAGCGGAAACGCCGCCCGCCTGGTCGCCAGCACCGCCTGGTCCAGCCGGTCCGCCGGGTCGTACCCGGCGTCCCACGACTGCCACGACGGGGTACGGCCGTCCGTCATCCGGGCCGGCCCCAGCTGCCGGGTCCGGGCGTAGACCTCGTCCCGCCACGACGACGGAATCACCGACTCCGGGTCCACCGGCGCATGTGCGGCGATCCCCACGAGATGCGTCCAGGACCGCGGCACCACATCGACCACCGCATACCCGCCCCCGCCGAGCGCCACCCAGCGCCCGCCCTCCGCGTACTCATGGGCGAGTTCGTGACAGGACGCCATGACCGCCCGCTGCGCGTCCAGCGACACCGCCAGATGGGCCAGCGGATCGTCGAAGTGCGTGTCGGCCCCGTGCTGGGTCACCAACACCTGCGGCCGGAAGTCCGCCAACAGCTCCGGCACCACTGCGTGGAACGCCCGCAGCCACCCCGCGTCCCCCGTACCGGCAGGCAGCGCCACATTCACCGCACCGCCCTCACCCGCCCCGCCGCCGGTTTCCTCCGGCCACCCGGTCTGCGGGAACAGCGTGCGCGGATGCTCGTGCAGCGACACGGTCAGTACCCTCGGGTCCTCCCAGAACGCGGCCTGCACCCCGTCCCCGTGGTGGACATCCACATCGACGTACGCGACCCGTTCGGCCCCCAGCTCCAGCAGCCGGGCAATGGCGAGCGCGGGATCGTTGTAGATGCAGAAGCCGGCGGCGCCCCCCGGCATCGCATGGTGCAGCCCACCGGTGAAATTCACGGCATGCGCACTCTCCCCGCGCCACACCGCCTCCGCAGCCCCCACCGAGAGTCCGGCGATGAGCGCGGACGCCTCATGCATCCCCGCGAAAGCGGGATCGTCCACGGTCCCGAGACCGTACGACTGATCAGCCGCCCGAGGATCAACGGACGCGGCCCGTACGGCCGCCACGTAGTCCTCGCGGTGCACCAGCCGCAGAGTGGACGCGCCTGCGGCCTTGGCCGATCTCACATCCACCGCGGAATCGAGCCCGAACGCCCGCACCAGCCCCATCGTCAGGGCAAGCCTGACCGGATCCATGGGATGACTGTCACCGAAGTCGTATCCCGATACTGCGTCATCCCACATCAGCCGCGCGCGCCCGCTCATGCCCGCCACCGTATCGGGCGGGCTCCGAGCCGAACGACCGGGCGTACACGAGCGTCGCAAGAACCAGCACCATCGGTACGAGCATCGCGCCCCGATAGCTCCAGGCATCACCGAGCGCCCCCACCAACGGTGATCCGACCAGGAATCCCACGTAGTTGAAGACGTTCAGCCGGGCGACGGCCACATCGCTCGCCCCGGGGAACATCCGCCCCGCAGCAGCGAAGGTCTGCGGCACGATCACACAGAGCCCCAGCCCCAGCATGGTGAACCCGAGCATCCCCCACCACGCCCCGGGCGCCACGGCGACCACCCCGAAGCCCGCCGCCGCCAGCACGCTCCCGAACCGCACGACGGCGACCGCCCCGAACCGCCGCACCCCGAGGTCTCCCACGGCCCGCCCCATCAGCGTGGTCACCATGTAGACGTTGTAAGGAACGGTCGCCAGCTGCTCCGAGCTGCCCAGCACGTCCTGCAGATACTTCGCGCTCCAGTTGGAGACCGTCGAGTCCCCTATGTACGCGAAAGCCATCACCAGACAGAGCGGCATCAGCAGCTTGAACGGGACGGAACCGCCCTTCCCCGAACCCGCCGCCTCTTCCCCTTCCGCCTTCCCCTCCGCGTACCAACGGCTCCCCAGGAGCGCCGCGGGCAGCAGGACGACCACGACCGGCAGATAGGACACGAGCAACGAGAGATCCCAGTGCGCCCCCGCCCAGGCCATGGACGCCCCGGCGATTCCGCCCAGGCTGTAGGCGGCATGGAACCCGAGCATGATGCTGCGCCCGTACGCCCGCTGAAGGCTGACGCCCATCATGTTCATGGACGCGTCCAGCGCCCCGACAGCGAGCCCGAAGGCACCGAGGGCCAGGGCCACCTGCCACAACTCGGTGCCCGCGCCCACACCCAGCAACGCCAGAAGCACCACGGGCTGCGCCCACCTGAGCACGATTCCCGGCCGCACCAGCGTGACCACCTTCTCGGTGGCCACGCTGGCAACCCCCGCCAGAATCGGCACAGCGGCCAGGAAGACGGGCAGCAGCCCGTCGGATATCCCGTACCGGTCCTGAATTGCGGGGATACGCGTCACGAGCAGAGCAAAGGTCACCCCTTGCACCAGGAAGCTCAATGCCAGAGAAGCTCTGCCGTGCCGCAACCGCGCATCTGTCATGGCCGCGAGCGTAGAGCCAGGATCTACCCCTGGGTAGATCGATCAGACGAGCAGTTTGGGGAGCTGCGACATGTCGGAGAAGTGTCCGGCGACTCCGACGAGCCGGTCCGCCGGCATCATCGAGGTGAATCCGTACACGTCCATCCCGGCGGCACGGGCTGCCTCGACGCCGAGGGGGCTGTCCTCGATCACGACACACCGCTCGGGGGCGATGCCCATCCGTTCGGCGGCGTGGAGGAACAGGTCCGGGGCCGGCTTCCCCTGCCCGACGTCCTCGGAGCTGAAGATCCACTCCTCCTCGAACCACTGGTCGAGCCCGGACTTCCGGTGCCCGGCCGCGATCTTCTGGTGGCTTCCGGACGAGGCGACGCAGTACGCCACCCCGTCGGCGACGAGTTCGCCCAGCAGCTCGTCGACCCCGTCCACCGCGGCGAGCTGCTCCTCCTGGAACGCGGCGAGGGTCCGGCGGTGCAGCTCCTCGTCGAAGTCCGCAGGCAGTTTCTGACCGGTCCGCTCCTCCACCAGATCGTGCACCCGGTGGACAGCGGCACCCATGTAGTCGCGGATCGACTCCTCGTACGAGGTGGGGTGACCGAGCTCGGTGAGGTAGCCGGCGAGGACGGTGTTGGAGATCGGCTCACTGTCGACGAGCACACCATCGTTGTCGAAGATGACCAGTTCGTAGCGCATGGTTCGACCCTAGACGCTCAGAACGCAGAAAAGCCCCGTGCCACAAGGGCACGGGGCTTTCCCGGAATAATTGTTCGGCGGCGTCCTACTCTCCCACAGGGTCCCCCCTGCAGTA
>NZ_JBHWVO010000061.1:0-7814 GCF_042736635.1 Streptomyces sp. NPDC060035 | reverse complement strand
GGCCCGCTCATTACTGAGCGGGCCGGGCCCCCGTAAGGGTGTAACGGGTCCTCAAGGACGGCGTGGTCTCACTGGGTGCGGTTCTCGCCGCGGTAGTACTCGAAGACCCAGCCGAAGAGGCCGATCAGCAGCAGCGGGGCCGAGAAGTAGGCCAGCCACCAGCCGAAGACGACGCCCAGGAAGAGGAAGGCGCCACCGATGGCCAGCGAGAGCGGCTGCCAGCTGTGCGGGGAGAAGAAGCCCACTTCGCCGGCTTCGTCCGCGACATCGGCTTCCTTGTTGTCCTGGGCCATCTTGTCGACCCTGTTGGCCGTGAAGGCCAGATAGAAGCCGATCATGATGGTCAGTCCGAAAGCCAGGACGAGCGCGGTGGTACCCACCGGCTCCTTGGACCAGACGCCGTACGTGATGGCCATGGCCAGCATGAAGACGCTCAGCCAGATGAACAGCTTGCCCTGGATCTTCACTTGCCGGCCTCCTTGCCGCCGACGAGGACCTTGTCACCCTCGGAGTGGTGATCCAGCAGCTCGAGCGCTGCGATCTCCGGGTGGTGCAGGTCGAACGCCGGGGATTCGGAACGGATGCGCGGCAGGCTCACGAAGTTGTGCCGCGGGGGCGGGCAGGACGTGGCCCATTCGAGTGAACGGCCGTAGCCCCACGGGTCGTCGACCTCGATCTTCTTGCCGTACTTGGCGGTCTTCCACACGTTGTAGAAGAACGGCAGCATCGACAGACCGAGCACGAACGAGGAGATCGTCGAGATCGTGTTCAGCGCGGTGAAGCCGTCCGCCGCGAGGTAGTCCGCGTAACGACGGGGCATGCCTTCCGCACCGAGCCAGTGCTGCACCAGGAACGTGCCGTGGAAGCCCACGAACAGCGTCCAGAAGGTCATCTTGCCGAGCCGCTCGTCCAGCATCTTGCCGGTGAACTTCGGCCACCAGAAATGGAATCCGGCGAACATCGCGAAGACCACGGTGCCGAAGACGACGTAGTGGAAGTGCGCCACCACGAAGTACGAGTCGGAGACGTGGAAGTCCAGGGGCGGCGAAGCCAGGATCACGCCGGTCAGACCACCGAAGGCGAAGGTGATCAGGAAGCCGACGGACCAGAGCATCGGTGTCTCGAAGGACAACGACCCCTTCCACATCGTGCCGATCCAGTTGAAGAACTTCACGCCGGTCGGTACCGCGATCAGGAACGTCATGAACGAGAAGAACGGCAGCAGCACACCGCCGGTGACGTACATGTGGTGTGCCCACACCGTCACCGAAAGGCCCGCGATGGAAATCGTCGCCGCGATGAGACCGATGTAACCGAACATCGGCTTCCGGCTGAACACCGGAATGATCTCGGAAACGATTCCGAAGAACGGCAGAGCGATGATGTACACCTCTGGATGGCCGAAGAACCAGAAGAGGTGTTGCCAGAGCAGTGCGCCGCCATTTGCCGCGTCGAAGACATGCGCACCGAATTTACGGTCCACCTCCAGCGCGAAGAGCGCGGCGGCCAGGACCGGGAAGGCCAGCAGGACCAGGACACCGGTCAGCAGGACGTTCCAGGTGAAGATCGGCATGCGGAACATCGTCATGCCGGGGGCACGCATGCAGATGATCGTGGTGATGAAGTTGACCGAGCCGAGGATCGTGCCGAAGCCGGAGAAGGCCAGACCCATGATCCACATATCGGCACCGATACCGGGCGAGCGGACCGCGTCCGACAGCGGGGCGTAGGCGAACCAGCCGAAGTCGGCCGCACCCTGCGGGGTGAGGAAGCCGGCCACCGCGATGATCGAGCCGAAGAGGTACAGCCAGTACGCGAACATGTTCAGCCGCGGGAACGCCACGTCGGGCGCGCCGATCTGCAGCGGCATGATCCAGTTCGCGAATCCGGCGAACAGCGGCGTCGCGAACATCAGCAGCATGATCGTGCCGTGCATCGTGAACGCCTGGTTGAACTGCTCGTTCGACATGATCTGCGTACCCGGCCGAGCCAGCTCGGCGCGCATGAAGAGCGCCAGCAGGCCACCGATGCAGAAGAAGGCGAACGACGTGATCAGGTACATCGTGCCGATCGTCTTGTGGTCAGTGGTGGTCAGCCACTTGACGACGACACTCCCCGGCTGCTTGCGCCGCACCGGCAGCTCGTCCTCGAACGAGTCGTCTGCTGTCGCGGCACCCTGGGATTCGTTGAGGATGCTCACAGTTTGTTCGTCTCCGCATTCCTGGCCGGGTCCGTCTGCTCGATGCCTGCCGGCACGTAGCCCGTCTGACCCTTCTCCGCCAGCTCCTTGAGGTGCTGCTGGTAACGCTCCGGAGAGACGATCTTGACGTTGAAGAGCATCCGGGAGTGGTCGACGCCGCAGAGCTCGGCGCACTTGCCCATGTAGGTGCCCTCCCTGTTCGGAGTCACCTCGAAGGAGTTCGTGTGGCCCGGGATGACGTCCTGCTTCATGAGGAACGGCACCACCCAGAAGGAGTGGATGACGTCACGCGAAGTCAGGATGAAACGGACCTTCTCACCCTTCGGCAGCCACAGGGTCGGACCCGGGTTGCCGTTCTGCGGGTTCCTCGTACCGGGGATGCCCACGTCGTAGACGCCGCCGGCGTCCGCGGGGAAGTCCTCGCGGTACTTGTTGGGGATGGCGTCGAGTTCCTTCGGGATCTCGCTGCCGGCGGAGGGCTGGCCCTCCACCTTCTCGATGTAGTTGAAGCCCCAGCTCCACTGGTAGCCGACCACGTTGATGGTGTGGGCGGGCTTCGGTGTGAGCTCGAGGAGCTTCGATTCATCGCGTGCGGTGAAGTAGAAGAACACCGAGACGATGATGAGGGGGACCACTGTGTACAACGCCTCGATGGGCATGTTGTACCTGGTCTGCTGAGGTACCTCCACCTTGGTCCGGCTACGCCGGTGGAAGATGACACTCCAGATGATCAGCCCCCAGACAAGGACACCCGTGGCGAGCGCTGCCGCCCACGAGCCCTGCCAGAGGGAGAGGATCCGAGGGGCCTCTTCCGTTACCGGGGTGGGCATACCGAGGCGGGGGAAATCCTCCCAGCTGTATGAACAACCGGAGGCCGTCGCCAGGACCAGGCCCGCAGTCAGCACCTGCGGCAGCTTCCGCCGCATCGGGCGCCGCGACAAGCGGTCGGAGCCGTTGGGACTCACGTAGCGCCTTCCCGAGAGTCTCGCCCGCACGGTCGGCGCGCCCGTCTCACTTGGTCGGTCGCCGGCCCTGACGCGGGCAGGGGTTTGGATGTTTATGCGGACCAAACCCTACTGGACGCTATTTGGGGTCGCGCGGGGAGGGTGCCCAACGCGCCGCCCGACTCCCCGAAGGGGTGGAATCCGGCCCTCCGGCGGCCATCTGACGCTCTCTCTCCCCGCTCGGACGGCAGCCCGCCCCCAGGTGGATCCCGGTGCGGGCTAGCGTGGCGGTGTGTCCTACTTCGATACCGCCTCCTCCGCTCCCCTGCATCCCGTCGCGCGCCAGGCACTGCTTGCCTCGCTGGACGAGGGCTGGGCCGATCCCGCCCGGCTGTACCGCGAGGGGCGGCGGGCCGGCCTGTTGCTGGACGCCGCCCGGGAGGCCGCGGCGGAGGCGGTCGGATGCCGGCCGGACGAGCTGGTCTTCACCTCTTCGGGGACCCGGGCAGTGCACTCCGGGGTGGCAGGGGCCCTTCACGGCCGTCGGCGTGTCGGCCGCCATCTGGTGGTCTCCGCCGTCGAACACTCCTCGGTGCTGCATGCGGCCGCGGCGCTGGAGGCGGCGGGTGGATCGTTCACCGAGGTGCCGGTGGACCGGGCCGGCGCGGTGGACCCCTCGGCGTACGGCCGGGCGCTGCGCGAGGACACCGCACTGGCCTGTCTGCAGTCCGCCAACCATGAGGTGGGAACCGTGCAGCCGGTGACCGAGACCGCCGAGATCTGCGCCGCCGCGGGCGTGCCCCTGCTGGTGGACGCCGCACAGTCGTTGGGATGGGGGCCGGTGCCCGGTGGCTGGTCGCTGCTGGCCGCCAGCGCCCACAAGTGGGGCGGACCCGCGGGGGTCGGCCTGCTGGCGGTCCGCAAGGGTGTCCGGTTCGCTCCCCAAGGCCCCGCCGACGAACGGGAGTCGGGCCGGGCCGCGGGCTTCGAGAACATTCCGGCGATCGTGGCCGCGGCGGCCTCACTGCGTGCGGTGCGCGCCGAGGCAGCGGCGGAGTCCGAGCGGCTGCGGGCCCTGGTGGACCGGATCCGCACCACGGTGGGCAGCGCGGTGCCCGATGTGGAGGTGGTCGGCGATCCGGTGCGGCGGCTGCCGCATCTGGTCACCTTCTCCTGTCTCTATGTCGATGGAGAGACTCTGCTGCACGAGCTGGACCGGGCTGAATTCTCTGTTTCATCCGGTTCGTCCTGCACGAGCAGCACTCTGACGCCCAGCCATGTCCTCAAGGCCATGGGGGTGCTCACGGAGGGAAACATCCGTGTGTCGCTCCCCGCCGGAACCACCGACGCGGAGGTGGACCGGTTTCTCGAGGTGCTTCCGGGCCTGGTGGCAGGGGTACGGGAGAAGCTCGGCGCTCCCGATGCGGCGGCCCCCTCCCCCGCCCCGCATGCCTCGCTCGTCGTCGACGCGCTGGGTAAGCGCTGCCCGATTCCGGTGATCGAGCTCGCAAAGGTGATCGGAGAGGTACCCGTGGGCGGCACGGTGACGGTTCTCGCCGACGACGAGGCAGCCCGTCTCGACATCCCGGCCTGGTGCGCGATGCGCGAGCAGGAGTACGTGGGTGAGGAGCCGGCGGACCGGGGCTCGGCCTTCGTGGTCCGCCGGCTCCTGTGAACCCGTCCTAGGAGAGGTGCGCCCGGACCTCGGTGGCGGCCTCGTCGCCGTACGCCTTGGTGAAGCGGTCCATGAAGTGGGTGCGCCGCAGGGTGTACTCCTGGGTGCCGACCGTCTCGATGACCAGGGTCGCGAGCATGCAGCCGACCTGCGCGGCACGCTCCAGGCCCACACCCCACGCCAGGCCGGAGAGGAAACCGGCCCGGAAGGCGTCGCCGACGCCGGTGGGGTCGGCCTTCCGCTCCTCCTCCGCGCAGCCGACCTCGATCGGGTCCTGGCCGGCCCGCTCGATGCGGACGCCGCGGGCGCCGAGGGTGGTGACGCGGTGGCCGACCCTGGAGAGGATCTCCCCGTCGCTCCAGCCGGTCTTGGACTCGATGAGCCCCTTCTCGTACTCGTTGGAGAAGAGGTACGTGGCGCCGTCGAGGAGGATCCGGATCTCTTCGCCGTCCATCCGGGCGATCTGCTGGGAGAAGTCCGCAG
Organism: Streptomyces sp. NPDC060035; assembly: GCF_042736635.1. Classification (NCBI taxonomy): domain Bacteria; kingdom Bacillati; phylum Actinomycetota; class Actinomycetes; order Kitasatosporales; family Streptomycetaceae; genus Streptomyces; species Streptomyces sp. NPDC060035. Next base: position 2,512 of record NZ_JBHWVO010000061.1, on the reverse strand, counting down.
CGAACGGGATTCCGCGGGAGCGGCACTCCTCGGTGTGGCGCAGCATCGCCTCGGGGTCGTCGGCGCCGATGGAGACGAGGTCGAGGCCGCCGACCCGGTCGGCGACGTTCTTCAGCTCGATCAGCCGGGCCTCGCTCATGGCGCCCGTGTAGAAGGAGCCGATCTGGTTGTGGTCGGCGTCCGTCGTACAGACGAAGCGGGCCGTGTGCAGGACCTCGGAGATCCTGACCGAGCCGGTGTCGACGCCGTGCCGGTCGAGCCAGGCGCGGTATTCGTCGAAGTCGGCCCCGGCGGCGCCGACCAGGATCGGCCCGGTACCGAGCAGGCCCATGCCGAACGCGATGTTGGCGCCGACACCGCCGCGGCGCACGTCGAGGTTGTCGACGAGGAAGGAGAGCGAGACCGTGTGCAGCTGTTCCGCGACGAGCTGGTCGGCGAAACGGCCGGGGAAGGTCATGAGGTGGTCGGTGGCGATGGAGCCGGTGACTGCAATGCGCACGGGGAGGCTGCTCCTGCGGAAGGCGAAGGGAACGCGCGAGCGCGCCCTCCGGGACGGCATGACAGTTCACGCTACCCGGTAACGCCACCGGACCCGAAGGGGGAAAACTACCCGATAGTAGGTCTTACTACCTGAGCTCCACCATGCGTACGGTGCGGATATGTCGAACAACATCGTTCCGCGTGAGTCCGAGATGAGCCTGGCCGAGCTGCGAGGTGACTGCGCACGGATGGCGCCACACTGGGTCGTACCCGCGAAGACTGCCCCGAAGCCGGTGACACCGTCCTTGATTCACGGGGTCACGGTGCCGCCGTCCTCGGCCCGGCTGATCGACGCCATGTCCGAGTACGGGGACTGACCGGGGGCGCCTTCCGGTAGGGGCGGCTCCCCCGCGCACCGCGGGGGAACCGCACGCTCCCCTGCTCCGTCCCACCGGTGTCCCCACTCGGGGGACAGGCGTTGAGCCAGTGGCGACCATGCAGTCGAAGGAGCGATCCGGTGAGCACCGAGCAACCCGAGAATGACGTGACCGGCCCCCGGCGGCGTTCACCGCTCGCGGTGGCCTCGGTGGCGGCAGCTGTGCTGATCGCCGGAGGCGGCGGCGCGTACTGGGCCTCGACCGCTGCGGGCGACGGCGGCGGGGATGCGAGCAGCCCTGCAGCCGGTGACGGCTCACCGCCCCTGCTTTCGCTGGACATGTCGGCGGACAGCCCGTCGGCGCCCCCGCAGGGCATCGCACCGGGTGAGCCGGATCCCCATGGCAGCGGGGTTGTCTACCGCGCCTCGGGAGAGCTGCCCGACGGCCCGGACACGGCCGCCGTCCACCGCGCGAAGGGCACGGTGACCGCGGCCGAGGTGGCACGCCTGGCGAAGGCCCTCGGGGTGCAGGGAACACCGCGTACCGAAGGCACTGTCTGGAAGGTGGGCAGTGACGGGGACGGGTCGGGACCGATTCTGCGGGTGATCAAGCAGGCTCCGGGCACCTGGACCTTCGCCCGGTACGGCTCCGGTGGCCCGGACGCGTGCGAGTCGGTAACGGTCTGCTCGAAGGACGCGGCACCGGGGACCGGCTCACCGGTGAGCGAGAAGGCGGCCAAGGCGGCAGCGGTTCCGGTGCTCAAGGCCGTGGGGCAGGACGATGCCGCACTCGACGCGCGCCAGCTGATGGGCTCCGTACGGGTGGTGAACGCCGACCCTGTGGTCGACGGGCTGCCGACCTACGGCTGGTCCACCGGGATCCAGGTGGGCGCCGGGGGTGAGATCGTCGGTGGCAGCGGGCAGGTGAAGGGCCTGGAGAAGGGCGATACCTACCCGGTGATCAGTGCGGACGAGGCGCTGAAGCAGCTCAACGCGGAAAGCCGGCGGACCGCGAAGCCGTCTGTCGGCGACTGCGCGACTCCCGTACCGCTGGAGGTCGACCCGTCCTCACCGAAGACCGGCTGCGCTTCGCGGAGCGGGGCGCCGGTGACCACCACCGTGACAGTCGAGAAGGCCGTCCTGGGACTTGCGGCGCAGTACGTGGACGGGGAGCAGACGCTCGTCCCCTCGTGGCTCTTCTCCGTACGGCCCGACGGGGGTGGCCCCGGGAGCACCGTCACCCGGGTCGCCGTCGACCCGGACTACCTGGCGAAGGAGAGCACGCAGCCGGCTCCGGAGCCCACGAAGGACCCGGGGACGGACCCGGGTGACGCGACCGCAGGCGGGCGGCAGATCATCTCGTACAGCGCCGACGGCCGGACGCTGGAGGTGACGTTCTGGGGCGGCGTCTGCAGCACGTACACGGCACACGCCAAGGAGAGCGGTTCGGCGGTGCGGGTCACCGTCACCGAGTCGCAGCCGGAGCCCGGGAAGGCCTGCATCATGATCGCCAAGGAACTGACCCGGACGGTGACACTGGACGCACCGCTGGACGGCCGGAAGGTGCTCGACGCGTCGGGCTCGGCTGTGCCGCGCGCCTGAAGCCACACTCACCGCGTACGACAGCGGCGGCGCTCCGGGAAATCCCGGAGCGCC
>NZ_JBHWVO010000060.1:0-8079 GCF_042736635.1 Streptomyces sp. NPDC060035 | reverse complement strand
GGCCGCCGCGCCCCTGGGGACGCGGCGGCCCGCTCCGGAACCGTTCTCGAGGGGCGAGGGTCAGTGACCGCCGCCCGGGGCGCCCACGGTGACCGGCGGGAGTTCCGCCTTGACGCCCGGGTCGCCCGAGTCCGCCGTGTAGTCGGACGGGGAGGTCTCGTCGATTCCGGCCGGTGCCTTCAGCGCGTTCAGGACGAAGGTCAGTACCACCACCACGACCACATTCAGCACGAACGCGGTCAGCCCGATGTAGCCGATCTCGCCGATGCCCGGGATCTCCTTCGACGACCCGCCGAAGTGCTTCTGGGTCGGGCTTGCGACGCCGTACGCGGCAACCGTGCCGTAGATCATGCCGACCGCCCAGCCCGCGATCAGGGCCCAGCGATGGAACCACCGGGTGAACAGGCCGCCCACCAGGGCCGGCATCGTCTGGAGGATCCAGATCCCGCCGAGCAGCTGGAAGTTGATCGCGACCGTCTTGTCCATGGTGAGGACGAAGGCGAGCGCGCCGACCTTGACCAGGAGCGAGACCAGCTTGGAGACCTTGGTCTCCTGGGCCGGGGTCGCATCGGGTTTGATGAAGTCCTTGTAGATATTGCGCGTGAAGAGGTTCGCTGCGGCGATCGACATGATCGCTGCGGGCACGAGCGCACCGATACCGATCGCGGCGAAGGCCACACCGGCGAACCAGTCGGGGAACATGTTCTCGAACAGCTGCGGAATGGCCAGCTGGCCGTTGTCCACCTTCACTCCGGCGGCGATCGCCATGAAGCCGAGCAGGGCCAGCAGGCCGAGCATCAGCGAATACAGCGGAAGTATCGTGGTGTTGCGCCGGATCACCTCACGGCTGCGGCTGGAGAGCGTCGCCGTGATCGAGTGCGGGTACATGAAGAGCGCCAGCGCCGAGCCCAGGGCCAGCGTGGCATAACCCCATTGGCCCATGTCGCCGGGCACGAGCGCACCACGCGGCTTCCCTGTCGCCTCGTTCGTCTGGGCGAACGCGTCGCCCGCCTTGGCGAAGATGTCGTCGAATCCGCCGAGCTTGATCGGGATGTAGATGATCGCCACCGCGATCACCAGATAGATCAGGCCGTCCTTGACGAACGCGATCAGCGCGGGCGCGCGCAGCCCCGACGAGTAGGTGTACGCGGCGAGTACGGCGAACGCGATCAGCAGCGGCAGGTCCTTGATGAACCAGTGCGTGTTCTCGCCGCCGCCGACGCCCATGACGTCCAGCACGGCCTGGATGCCGACGAGCTGGAGGGCGATGTAGGGCATCGTGGCGAGAATGCCGGTGACGGCGACCGCGAGCGACAGCCCCTTCGAGCCGAAGCGTCCGCGGACGAAGTCCGAGGTGGTCACGTAGCCGTGCTTGTGCGAGACCGACCAGAGCCGCGGCAGGAAGGTGAAGATCAGCGGGTAGACGAGGATCGTGTACGGGACGGCGAAGAAGCCGGCCGCGCCCGCCGCATAGATCGCCGCGGGGACCGCGACGAAGGTGTACGCCGTGTAGAGGTCACCGCCGAGCAGGAACCAGGTGACCCAGGTGCCGAACGACCGTCCGCCCAGGCCCCATTCGTCGAGGCTCGCCTCGTTCTCGGCCTTGCGCCAGCGCGCGGCCATGAACCCGATGACCGTGACGGCCAGGAAGAAGAATATGAATACGGCGAGTGCTACGCCGTTCACGCCGTCCTTCATACTGACGCACCCCCCTTGCGGGCGCGCTGGTCACGCTGCCACAGCTTGTACGCGGTCATCGTGAGAGCGGCCGAGACGAACACCCAGAGCATTTGGTACCAGTAGAAGAACGGGACGCCGATGAAGGTCGGTTCGACCTTCGCGTACGAGCTCACCCAGAGCATCGCCACGAACGGCGCGATCAGACAAAGGGCGATGACCACCCTGGTGGGTGTCACTGTTGGTGGTTTCACGTCATTATCTTCTGGCATGTGGCGACTCCGTCCCCTCGCTGATCACCTGTTGTAATGCGCACGAAATCTAGGCGAGTGTTCCGGCAACAGTCACCCCCGTCCGCATTGCGGTCGTGCAACGGTCCGGCGTCGCCCGAAATGACTGATCCCCCTGCATCTGCAGGGGGATCAGTCATTTCGGAGTTTTTCTCAGTCGGTGGGCCGCTTCAGACGGGCCACGAACTTGTACCGGTCGCCGCGGTACACCGAGCGCACCCACTCCACCGGTTCGCCGTGCCCGTCGATCGAATGCCGGGACAGCATGAGCATCGGCAGACCGACGTCCGTACCGAGCAACCCCGCCTCGCGGGGGGTGGCCAGAGAGGTCTCGATGGTCTCTTCCGCCTCGGCGAGACGGACGTCGTACACCTCGGCCAGGGCGGTGTAGAGCGAGGTGTACTTCACCAGTGAACGGCGGAGCGCGGGAAAGCGTTTGGCCGAAAGGTGGGTGGTCTCGATGGCCATGGGCTCACCGCTGGCGAGCCGGAGCCGCTCGATGCGCAGCACCCGCCCGCCCGCCGTGATGTCGAGCAGTTCGGCGAGCGAGTCGTCCGCCGTGACGTAACCGATGTCCAGCAGTTGGGACGTGGGCTCCAGGCCCTGGGCGCGCATGTCCTCGGTGTACGAGGTGAGCTGCAGTGCCTGGGAGACCTTCGGCTTCGCGACGAAGGTGCCCTTGCCCTGGATGCGCTCCAGACGGCCCTCGACGACCAGTTCCTGGAGGGCCTGGCGCACGGTGGTGCGCGAGGTGTCGAACTCGGCTGCCAGAGTCCGTTCGGGCGGCACCGGGGTGCCGGGCGGCAGGGTGTCTGTCATGTCGAGCAGATGGCGCTTGAGCCGGTAGTACTTCGGGACGCGCGCCGTTCGCGTACCCACGCCGGTCTCGCTCGTACCGCTGGCCCCGTCGGCACCCATGGCCCGCCTTCCCGACTGCTGTGTTGCTGCCGTCACCGGCTCCTCCGTCTGTCGCGGCTCACATGGTGGCACGGTCCGGTCACGGGTCGTCGCCCTCCTTTAGGTGTCGGTCCTATAACGGACGCGAGTGCACTTCTTATACACCCTTGACACCCCTAAAGGTCTAGGCCAAGCTCCCGGTACTGGTCTAAACCATTAAAGACCAGGTCCCAGCCCCAGCAGTACTACTCGTCGGTGTCTTCGCGGTGGGCGGGGGGTTGCAGCACCCTGAGGAGGGTTTGGCGTGAAGCGCAAGCTCATCGCGGCGATCGGCGTCGCGGGCATGATGGTCAGCATGGCAGCGTGTGGCTCCGACGACGGCGGCAGCGACAGCGGCAAGAAGGCCGGTCCCGAAAGTTACAAGGGTCAGACCCTGACCGTCTGGGCCATGGACGGCTCGACGCCGGACCAGTGGCAGAAGGACCTCTCCGCCGAGTTCGAGAAGAAGACCGGCGCGAAGGTCAAGTTCGAGGTCCAGCAGTGGAACGGCATTCAGCAGAAGCTGACGACCGCCCTGTCCGAGGAGAACCCGCCGGACGTTTTCGAGATCGGCAACACCCAGACCGCGGCGTACGCCAAGACGGGTGGCCTCGCCGACCTCGGTGACCTCAAGACGGCGATCGGCAGCGACTGGGCCGCCAACCTGAACGAGGCCGCGGTCGTCGACGGCAAGCAGTACGCCGCCCCGTGGTACTTCGCCAACCGGGTGGTCCTCTACAACAAGTCGGTCTTCGCGGAGGCGGGTGTCACCGCGGTCCCCAAGACCCGTGACGAGTTCTTCGCCGCACTGGACAAGATCAAGGCCAAGGGCAAGGCCGAGCCGCTCTACCTGCCCGGCCAGAACTGGTACTTCTTCGACGGCCTCACCATCGGTAAGGGTGCGGACCTCGTCAAGAAGGACGGGGACAAGTGGGTCTCCAACCTCGCCGACCCGAAGATCGGCGAGGCGATGGACCTGTACAAGAAGTACCAGTCCTACTCCACGGCCCCCAAGGACAAGGACGAGGCGACGCCGCAGCAGGCCGACGTCTTCGCCAAGGGCAAGACCGGCGCCTTCATCGGCATGGGCTGGGAAGCCGGCACGGCGATCAAGGCCAACCCGGCCATCGAGAAGGAGATCGGCTACTTCACCATCCCCGGTGAGAGCGCCGAGAAGCCCGAGGGTGTCTTCCTCGGTGGCTCCAACCTCGCCGTCGCCGAGGGCAGCACGAAGCAGGAGCTCGCCAAGGAGTTCCTCAAGCTCGCGCTCTCCGACCAGTTCGAGGGCCAGCTCGCCAAGCTGAACGGCGTCATCCCGAACAAGGAGTCGCTGAACTCGAACCTGACGGGCAACCCGGTCGCCGAGGCTGCCGCGCCGTCCGCCAAGGTCGGCGGCACCACGCCGCTGATCCCCGAGTGGGCCGCGGTCGAGAACGCCCCGAACCCGATCAAGACCTTCATGACGGCGGTCCTGAGCGGCAAGTCGAACGCCGAGGCTGCCAAGCAGGTCGAGGCAGAGTTCAACAAGCGCCTCGCGCAGAAGCAGTAAGGCCGAATCACCGGGGGGCGGACTCCATGGCGGAGTCCGGCCCCCGGTTGTGTCCCATGGTGCCGAGAAAGAGATGGCGAGCATGACCGTGCAGACCGAACGGCCGCCTTCAGGTCCGACGGACGTAGTGAAGGGGACCGGCGCAGCGCCGGGCAAGCCCGTGGCCCGCGGCAGATCCACCGCGATGGCCCCGTACCTGCTGCTGATCCCCCCGGTGGCCGTGACCCTGGTGTTCCTCGGCTGGCCCCTCGTCAAGAACACCCTGCTGTCGTTCCAGAACCTCAACATGAGGCAGCTGATCCAGCACCTCACCGAGTGGAACGGGGTCGACAACTACACGGAGATCCTCGGCAGCGAGGAATTCTGGAACGTCACCGTCCGGTCGATCGTCTTCACCGGCGTCAATGTCGTCCTGACCATGGTCCTCGGCACCCTGGTCGGGCTCCTGCTGGCCCGCCTCGGCAAGCGGATGCGCATCGCGCTCCTCATCGGCCTGGTCCTCGCCTGGGCCATGCCCGTCGTCGCCTCGACCACCGTCTACCAGTGGCTCTTCGCCTCCCGGTTCGGTGTCGTGAACTGGGTGCTGGACAAGATCGGCTTCCACTCGATGGCCGACTACAACTGGACCGGCGGCCAGTTCTCCACGTTCTTCGTCATCACCGTGCTCCTGGTCTGGATGTCGATCCCGTTCGTCGCCATCAACCTGTACGCCGCGACGACGACCATCTCCAAGGAGCTCTACGAGGCCGCCGCGCTCGACGGCGCCGGCCCGTGGAAGAGCTTCACCTCGGTCACCCTGCCGTTCCTCAGGCCCTTCCTCTTCGCGACGACCTTCCTCGAGATCATCTGGATCTTCAAGGCCTTCGTCCAGGTCTTCGCGATCAACCAGGGCGGTCCGAACCGGCTCACCGAGATCCTGCCGGTCTACGCCTACATCGAAGGTGTCGGGAACCAGCACTACGGGATGGGATCGGCGATCGCGATGCTCACCATCGTGATCCTGCTCCTGCTGACCTCGTCGTACCTCCGGATCGTTCTCAAGCAAGAGGAGGACGAGCTGTGAAGCGCTCGGCTTCGTCACGGTTCAGCCGCATCTGGCCCAACGCCACGGCAGTCCTGCTGGTCATCGGCTTCGTCTTCCCCGTGTACTGGATGTTCGCGACGGCCTTCAAGCCGACGCCGGACATCGTCGCGGACGACCCGGTCTGGTTCCCTACGAACATCACGTTCGAGCACTTCCAGACCGCCGTCGCGGCCGAGAACTTCTGGACGATGGTCCGGAACTCGCTCACGGTCACCCTCCTCGCCGTGATCCTCTCCCTCGTCCTGGCGCTGGCCGGCTCGTTCGCCCTGGCCCGGATGCGCTTCAAGGGGCGCAAGGGCTTCATCGTGGGCTTCATGGTCGCCCAGATGGCGCCCTGGGAAGTCATGGTCATCGCGATCTACTTCATCGTGCGCGACTCGGACATGCTCAACAGCCTGATCCCGCTGACGCTCTTCTACATGGTGATGGTGCTGCCCTTCACCCTCCTGACGCTCCGCAGCTTCGTCGCGGCGGTGCCCAAGGAGCTGGAGGAGTCGGCCATGGTGGACGGCTGCACCCGCCCCCAGGCGTTCGTCAAGGTGATCCTGCCGCTGCTCGCGCCCGGTCTGATGTCCACCTCGATGTTCGGCTTCATCACCGCGTGGAACGAGTTCCCGCTGGTGCTGGTCCTGAACAAGCAGGCGGAGTCCCAGACCCTGCCGCTGTGGCTGTCGCAGTTCCGGACCCAGTTCGGCGACGACTGGGGCGCCACGATGGCCGCGTCCTCGATCTTCGCCATTCCGATCCTCGTCCTCTTCGTCTTCCTGCAGCGCAGGGCTGTCAGCGGTCTGACCGACGGCGCAGTGAAGGGATAACACGGCTGCCATGACCACCCTCGTATCCACCACGGACACCGTCACGCGCGATGCCCTCGCCGTGCTGCAGCCCGGGTTCACCGGCACCACCGCTCCCGACTGGCTGCGGCGCAGAGTCGGCGAAGGCCTGGCCTCCGTCGGGCTGTTCGGCCGGAACATCGAATCGCCCGCACAGCTCGCCGTGCTCACCGCGCAGCTGCGGGCCGAGCGGGACGACGTGCTCGTCGCGATCGACGAGGAGGGCGGCGACGTCACCCGGCTCGAGGTCCGCAACGGGTCGTCCTTCCCCGGCAACCTCGCCCTCGGCTCCGTCGACGACGTGGACCTGACCCGGGCAGTGGCCCGGGAACTCGGCCGCCGGCTGGCCGAGTGCGGCGTCAACCTCAACTGGGCCCCGTCCGCGGACGTCAACTCCAACCCCGGTAATCCGGTCATCGGCGTCCGGTCCTTCGGCGCCGACACCGCCCTGGTCGCCCGGCACACCGCGGCGTACGTCGAGGGTCTGCAGGCCGCCGGGGTGGCTGCCTGCACCAAGCACTTCCCCGGACACGGCGACACGGCGGTCGACTCGCACCACGCGATGCCCCGCATCGATGTGGATCTGGACACGCTGCACGCCCGTGAGCTGGTGCCTTTCAGAGCGGCCATCGCAGCGGGTTCCAAATCCGTGATGAGCGCACATATCCTGCTTCCCGCGCTCGACCCGAACCGCCCGGCGACGCTGAGCCCGCAGATCCTCACCGGTCTGCTGCGCCAGGAACTGGGCTACGACGGGCTGATCGTCACCGACGGTATGGAGATGGATGCCATCGCCGGTACGTACGGCATCGAGCGCGGCTCCGTCCTCGCCATAGCCGCCGGCGCCGACGCCATCTGTGTCGGAGGCGGGCTGGCGGACGAGGACACCGTGCTGCGGCTGCGCGATGCCCTGGTGGCAGCGGTACGGAGCGGCGAACTTCCCGAGGAACGGCTGGCCGACGCCGCCGCACGAGTACGGGCCCTCGCGTCCTGGACGCAGCGGGCCAGGGGGGCTGCCTCGGAGCCGGGCGCGGACATGCAGGAGGGGACCGCGCCCGGCACCGGAGCCGACCCCGGCATCGGGCTCGTCGCGGCCCGCCGTGCCGTGAAGGTCACCGGCAGCACCGGACCACTGGCCGGGCCCGCGTACGTTGCCGCGTTCACCCCGGTCGCGAACATCGCGGTCGGCGACGAGACCCCGTGGGGCGTCGCTGCCGAGCTGGCCCGGGTGCTGCCCGGGACCGGGACGGACACATACAGCGACGGGACGCAGGCGCCCGCGGATCAGGTACTGGATGCGGCGGGGGAGCGGCGCATCGTGGCGGTCGTCCGTGATGCGCACCGCCATGCCTGGATGGGGGCGGCGCTCGACGCCCTGGTGGCGGCACGTCCCGACACCGTCGTCGTCGAGATGGGCCTCCCGGAGGCGCCCCCGAGGGGGGCTCTGTACATCGCCACCCATGGGGCGGCACGGGTGTGCGGGGTCGCGGCGGCGGAAGTGATCACGGGCGTGCGCGACGCGTGAGGGCGGCCCCGGTCAACGGGGCGGAGTATCCGTTGACCGAGGACACGGCCTGTCCGCAGGACGGGAGAGGGGGGGGGGCCCCCCCGGGGGGGGGCCGCCCACCCGGGCGGGGGGGGAGTGGTCCGGGCCCCCCCGCGGGGGCGGGGCGGTTTGGGGGGGGGATTTGGCGGGGATGAAAGAGGGAC
>NZ_JBHWVO010000059.1:0-9129 GCF_042736635.1 Streptomyces sp. NPDC060035 | reverse complement strand
GGCCGGCTCAGTAATGAGCGGGCCGGGCCCCCGTTTGCAGTCACTGAACGCGCTGGATCGGATGAATCTTCTTAGCGTGGGTTCATGAACCACACGCCGCGCATCCGCACCGTAGTGAGCTGCACTCTGCTGGTCGTGACCCTGGTTGCAGGTGCGACCGCCTGTGGCGAACCCGATGGTCATCCCTTGTCGCTGAAGCCGTACGACGCGGCCGACCTGGTCTCCTTCAACGGCCCCTCCAAGGGTGAGAAGGCCGACCCCGACAAGCCCCTCGAAGTCACCGTCAAGGATGACGACGTCCGCATCACCGATGTGACGGCCGTCGACACGCAGGGCCGCCATCTGGCGGGTGAACTCGCCGCCGACGGACGGCGGTGGCACTCCACCACCTCGCTCGCGGCCGGCACCCGGTACACCGTCAAGGTCTCCACCGAGAACAGCGACGGAGCCCCCGGCAGCCGCACCTACACCTTCGGTACGACCTCGGCCAAGAAGTTCCTGAAGGTCGCCTTCGGCCCGCAGGCGGGCACCTACGGGGTCGGACAGCCCCTCACGGCGGAACTCAGCGCTCCGGTCAAGGACAAGGCGGCCAGGGCCACCGTGGAGCGCGGGCTGCAGGTCCGGTCCACGCCCGCGGTGACGGGCTCCTGGTACTGGGTCGACGACAAGACCCTGCACTACCGGCCCAAGGACTACTGGCCGACCGACGCCACCATCGACGTACGCAGCAACCTCTCGGGCATCAAGGTCACCAACGCCCTCTACGGCGGCGCCGCGAAGCCGCTGAAGCTCACCACGGGCGACCGCATCGAGGCCATCACGAATGCCTCGGACCACTCGATGACGGTGCTGCGCAACGGAAAAGTGATCAATACCATTCCGGTGACCACGGGCAAACCGGGCTTCTCCACCCGCAACGGCGTCAAGGTGGTGCTGGGCAAGGAGTACTACGTACGCATGCGCGGGGAGAGCATCGGCATCGCCGCCGGCTCCTCCGAGTCGTACGACCTCCCGGTCTACTACGCGACCCGGGTGACCTGGAGCGGCGAGTACGTCCACGCGGCTCCCTGGTCGACGGGCGCGCAGGGCAACGCGAACGTCAGCCACGGCTGTACCGGGATGAGCACCGCCGACGCCGAATGGTTCTTCGACACCGTGCGCGAGGGCGACATCGTCAAGGTCGTCGGCAGCGAGGGCGAGACGATGACGCCGTTCGACAACGGCTTCGGCGACTGGAATCTGCCCTGGGACACCTGGCAGAAAGGCAGCGCCCTGCAGCGCGGCACGCCGGACGCGGGCACCAACGTCCAGACGGCGCGGCTGCGCCCCCAGGTCTGATCCGGGGGTGCGCCGCCCCTCAGGAGGACTTCGGCCGGGGGCCCCGGGACTCTCAGGCCTCTACGGAGAGTCTGCTGCGCAGCAGGGCGGCCAGGGCATCCGCGAAGTCGACCGGGTCGACCGGGTGGGTCACCGCGGAGTCGGCGCGGCTCCACGTGGCCAGCCAGGCGTCCTGCGGGCGCCCGATCAGCAGGAGCACCGGCGGGCAGTTGAAGATCTCGTCCTTGATCTGCCGGCAGACGCCCATACCGCCCGCCGGAGCCGTCTCGCCGTCCAGCACGCAGACATCGACACCGCCCCCTTCCAGTGCGCTCAGCACGGCCGGCAGGGTCGCGCACTCCAGGAACTCCACCTGGGGCACGTCGGCCGCAGGCCTGCGGCCGGCTGCCAGCCTCACCTGTTCACGGGTGTTGGCGTCGTCGCTGTAGACCAGGACCGTGGCGGTCGGCTGCATTGTTCCTCCGTGACATCTGTGTCTTCGGGGCGCTCTGAGCTCTCGGGGCATGAACCGTTGGGCGGATCGTACTCCGGCGGACAGCCTGTCAGCACCGTTGATGACGGCGTTTCGATGGGCTGTTCGGTGAGGACACACCCCACTGACACACCGAACGGCACCCCCCGGAGTGAGGGCGGGATAAGCGACCGACATAATGTCGGTCGTGGCGACAGCAACGACAGTAGAAACCGGGCACGCGCACCCGTCGGTCAATCGACCGAACCTCACCAGCGTCGGAACCATCATCTGGTTGAGTTCCGAGCTGATGTTCTTCGCGGCCCTCTTCGCGATGTACTTCACCCTGCGATCGGTGATGGGACCCGAGCACTGGAAGGAGATGGCTCACCATCTGAACTTCCCGTTCTCGGCGACGAACACCACGATCCTGGTGCTTTCCTCACTCACCTGCCAGCTCGGCGTTTTCGCCGCGGAGCGGGGCGATGTGAAGAAGCTCCGCACCTGGTTCAGCATCACGTTCGTGATGGGTGCGATCTTCATCGGAGGCCAGGTCCTCGAGTACACCGAGCTGGTCAAGGACGCGGGTCTCTCCCTGTCCTCCGACCCGTACGGTTCGGTGTTCTACCTGACGACCGGCTTCCACGGTCTGCATGTGACAGGCGGTCTCATCGCCTTCCTGCTCGTACTCGGCAGGACATACGCGGCCTCGAGATTCACTCACGAACAGGCCACCGCCGCCATCGTCGTGTCCTACTACTGGCACTTCGTCGATGTCGTGTGGATCGGCCTGTTTGCCACGATCTACATGATCAAGTAACCGGGCTCGCACCCACACACCATCGACGCAGAAGATCCTGACACCGGGGTAATCCGTGAAAAAGCTCTCCGCACGACGACGCCATCCTCTGGCGGCGGTCGTCGTACTACTCCTCGCGCTGGCGGCTACCGGGGGGCTGTACGCCGCGTTTGCGCCTGCGGGTAAGGCGCAGGCAGACGAAACCGCCCAGTCCCTCGCCATCGACGAGGGTAAGAAGCTCTACTCCGTAGGCTGCGCCAGCTGCCACGGAACCGGCGGTCAGGGCACCACCGACGGGCCGTCCCTCGTGGGCGTCGGCTCCGCCGCCGTCGACTTCCAGGTCGGTACCGGACGTATGCCGGCTCAGCAGCCGGGTGCCCAGGTACCGAAGAAGCCGGTCATCTACACCCAGGCCGAGATCGACCAGCTCGCGGCGTACGTCGCGTCCCTGGGCGCCGGTCCGATCACGCCGACCGAGAGTCAGGTCGATCCCGCGGGCGCGGACGTCGCCCGGGGTGGTGACCTGTTCCGTACGAACTGCGCGCAGTGCCACAACTTCACAGGTGAGGGCGGCGCGCTGACATACGGCAAGTACGCCCCGAACCTCGAAGGCGTGAGCCCGAAGCACATCTACCAGGCCATGCAGACCGGCCCGCAGAGCATGCCGTCCTTCCCCGACAGCACCATGCCGGAGAAGGAGAAGAAGGACATCATCGCGTACATCAAGACCGTGAACGGTGACGACGCCGAAACCCCCGGTGGCCTCAGCCTGGGTGGTCTCGGACCGGTCAGCGAAGGTCTGTTCGCATGGATCTTCGGGCTCGGCGCCCTGATCGCAGTTGCCGTTTGGGTCGCGGCCCACACCGCTAAGGCCAAGAAGTCATGAGTAGCCAAGAGATTCCAGAAGAGGTCCTGCCCGCAGAGCAGGACACCGCGCACGGCGCGGTAGAGAGTGCCGGCGATCCGTTCGCCGACCCGGGGCTGCCGGCCCACCGGCCGCGCATCCAGGACATCGACGAACGGGCTGCGCGCCGCTCCGAGCGAGCCGTCGCCTTCATGTTCACGCTGTCCATGCTGGCGACGATCGCTTTCATCGCGTCCTACCTCATTTTCCCGGTCGACCAGATCGTCTACATCTGGCCGTTCGGGCATGTGAGCTCGCTCAACTTCTCCCTGGGTCTGACCCTGGGTGTGGCGCTCTTCTGCATCGGCGCAGGCGCCGTCCACTGGGCGCGCACCCTGATGTCCGACGTGGAGGTCGCCGACGACCGGCACGCCATCCAGGCCGAGCCCGAGGTCAAGGCGAAGGTTCTCGCCGACTTCGCGGAAGGTGCCGAGGAGTCGGCGATCGGGCGGCGCAAGCTGATCCGGAACACCATGTTCGGTGCGCTGGCCCTGGTGCCGCTCTCCGGCGTGATGTTGCTGCGCGACCTCGGTCCGCTGCCGGAGAAGAAGCTCCGCTCGACCCTGTGGGCCAAGGGCAAGCAGCTCATCAACATGAACACGATGGAGCCGCTTCGTCCCGAGGACGTCGTCGTCGGTTCGCTGACCTTCGCCATGCCCGAGGGCCTGGAGGAGGACGCGCACGACTTCCAGACGCAGATCGCCAAGGCTGCCCTGATGATCATCCGCATCGAGCCGGAGAACATCAAGGACAAGCGTGAGCGTGAGTGGGCCCACGAGGGAATCGTGGCCTTCTCCAAGATCTGTACCCACGTCGGCTGCCCGATCAGCCTGTACGAGCAGCAGACGCACCACGTGCTCTGCCCGTGCCACCAGTCCACCTTCGACCTCTCCGACGGCGCCCGCGTCATCTTCGGTCCGGCCGGTCACGCCCTTCCGCAGCTGCGGATCGGTGTGAACAGCGAGGGCAACCTCGAGGCGCTCGGCGACTTCGAAGAGCCCGTCGGTCCTGCCTTCTGGGAGCGCGGATGAGTACTGCGACGGATTCAAAGCGCAAGGCGCCCGCCGGTGAGCGGGTAGCAGACTGGGCGGACGGCCGGCTGGGCATTTACGGCCTGGCCAAGGCCAACATGCGCAAGATCTTCCCGGACCACTGGTCCTTCATGCTCGGTGAGATCTGCCTCTACAGCTTCATCATCATCATCCTCACGGGTGTGTATCTGACGCTGTTCTTCCACCCGAGCATGAACGAGGTCGTGTATCACGGCTCGTACGAGCCGATGCAGGGCATCCGGATGTCCGAGGCCTATGCCTCGACGCTGGACATCAGCTTCGACGTCCGTGGCGGTCTGCTCGTACGGCAGATCCACCACTGGGCCGCGCTGATCTTCCTGGCCGGCATGTTCGTGCACATGATGCGCGTCTTCTTCACGGGTGCGTTCCGCAAGCCCCGTGAGATCAACTGGATGTTCGGCTTCCTGCTGTTCGTGCTGGGCATGTTCACCGGGTTCACGGGCTACTCGCTCCCGGACGACCTGCTCTCCGGTACGGGTGTCCGCTTCACGCAGGGCGCCATCCTGGCGACGCCGATCGTCGGTACGTACATCTCGATGTTCCTGTTCGGCGGAGAGTTCCCCGGCGGCGACTTCGTCGCGCGGTTCTACTCGATCCACATTCTGCTGCTGCCGGGCATCATGCTCGGCCTGGTCGTGGCCCACCTGATCCTGGTCTTCTACCACAAGCACACGCAGTTCGCGGGTCCCGGCCGGACCAACAAGAACGTCGTCGGCATGCCGCTGCTGCCGGTGTACATGGCGAAGGCCGGAGGGTTCTTCTTCCTGGTCTTCGGTGTCATCACCGTCATCGCGGGCATCGCCTCGATCAACCCGATCTGGGCGCTCGGTCCGTACCGCCCGGACCAGGTGTCCACCGGCGCCCAGCCCGACTGGTACATGGGCTTCGCCGAGGGTCTGATCCGAGTGATGCCGGGCTGGGAGATCAACCTGTGGGGTCACACGCTCGTCCTGGGCGTGTTCATCCCGCTGATGGCCTTCGGCCTGGTGCTCGGCGTGATCGCGGTCTACCCCTTCATCGAGTCCTGGGTCACCGGGGACAAGCGCGAGCACCACATCCTGGACCGCCCGCGCAACGCCCCGACCCGTACGGCCTTCGGTGTCGCCTGGATCACGGAGTACTTCATCGTCTTCGTGGGTGGTGGAAACGACCTGTGGGCCACGCACTTCCACCTGTCGCTGAACGCCATCTCGTGGTTCGTCCGGATCTTCATCTTCGTGGGCCCGGTCATCGCGTTCATCGTGACGAAGCGGATCTGCCTCGGCCTCCAGCGCCGCGACAAGGAGAAGGTGCTGCACGGACGTGAGTCCGGCACCATCAAGCGCCTGCCGCACGGTGAGTTCGTCGAGATCCACGAGCCGCTCAGCCAGGGGCAGCTGCACACGCTCACCGCGCACGAGCAGTACAAGCCGGCCGAGATCGGCCCGACGGTCGACGAGAACGGTGTCGAGCGCAAGCCTTCGGCGCTGCAGAAGCTGCGGGCCAAGCTCAGCAAGAGCTACTACGGCGAGCAGAGCCAGATCGCCAAGCCCTCTGCCGAGGAGTACAAGGAGATCACCAGCGGCCACGGCCACCACTGATCACCTGAGCTGATCGCCACAGCAGGAGCCCCGTCCATTCGATGGACGGGGCTCTTCGCTGTCCCCGGGGCTGGATAGGGTGGGGCGATCCCCTTATCGGCTGTGGACCCCAGGAGCGGACCATGAACGTTGTGACCCCGGACGGCGGCGACAGCGTGGCGGCCCGTTCCTGGCCCGGCGTGCTGATGCCCCTCCTGCGCGGCGAGAGCCTGACGGCCGAGGACACCGCGTGGGCCATGGACCGCATCATGAGCGGCGAGGCCACCGACGTACAGATCGCCGGCTTCGCGATCGCCCTGCGGGCCAAGGGCGAGACCGTCGACGAGGTCACCGGACTCGTACGCGCGATGTACGAGCACGCCCACACCATCCAGGTGCCGGGCCGCACGGTCGACATCGTGGGCACCGGTGGCGACCTGGCCAAGACGGTCAACATCTCCACCATGTCGGCGATCGTCGTCGCCGGGACCGGCGCCAAGGTCGTCAAGCACGGCAACCGCGCCTCCTCCTCGGCGAGCGGGGCATCCGACGTGCTCGAGAAGCTCGGCGTCAATCTTGAACTGACGCCCCGGCGCGTCGTCGAGGTCGCCGAGGAAGCGGGCATCACCTTCTGCTTCGCAGTGAAGTTCCACCCCGCCCTGCGGTACGCGGCGAGGGCCCGCAAGGAGCTCGGCACGCCGACCACCTTCAACATCCTCGGCCCGCTCACCAACCCGGCCCAGGTGCGCTCCCAGGCCATCGGCGTCGCCGACCTCAAGATGGCGCCGATCGTCGCGGGCGTGCTCGCCGACCGGGGCAATTCGGCGCTCGTCTTCCGGGGCGACGACGGCCTCGACGAGCTGACCACCACGGCGACCTCCCGGGTCTGGATCGTCCGGGACGGAGCCGTGCGCGAAGAGGCGTTCGACCCGCGGGACGTCGGCCTGGAGCTGGTGCCGGTCTCGGCGCTGCGCGGTGCCGACGCCTCGTTCAACGCGGACGTCGCCCGCCGGATGCTTGACGGGGAGACAGGTCCCGTACGCGAGGCGGTACTCCTCAACTCCGCTGCCGCACTGGTCGCGCTGGACCCGGGCGAGGGCACGCTGAGCGAGCAGATCGCGGCCGGGATCGCGAGGGCCGCGGAAGCGATCGACTCGGGATCCGCCAAGCGGGCGCTGGAGCGCTGGGTGGCCGCCAGCAACGCCTGAGGGCAGGACGTGAGTCGGGGCGCAGTCCGGATCGCGGACTGCGCCCTTGCGCATGCGGGCAGGTATGGCAAGATGCTGCGCAGGTCATGAGTGACAGCGAATAGGCCCCGGCTCGCTGTCCGGCAACCCTCCGTCCGTGGCGGGGTGCCCCGGGTGAAGACCAGGCCGCAGGCAGCGAGGTCTGTGGCAAGCGCGGGCCCCTAGGCATCTGTGAATGCCATCCCCCGGGGTCCTGGTCCCCAGGGAGCCTCTTGTGAGCAAGCGAATGCGATAGGGCTCAACGCCCTCTTCCGCACACCCTTTTCTCTTTCCCTGCGCTGCCGCGTATCTGCCGGCGCCGGGTTTTCGCCTGCCTGTTACGGGAGTTCGCCATGTCTGTCTCCACCGCTGTCGTCGACCAGTCCATTTGTGCCCCGCTGCCGGTTCTGGGTGCGGACGTCACCGTTCCGCTGGTTACCGGCGGTGAAGTCGCCTATGCCGCCCTCGACTACGCGGCGAGCGCCCCGGCGCTGCAGCGGGTGTGGGACGACGTGGCCGCCTACGCCCCGTACTACGGCAGCGTGCACCGCGGTGCCGGCTATCTCTCGCAGCTCTCCACCGACCTTTTCGAGAGCAGCCGCGTCACCGTCGCGGAATTCCTCGGCTGCCGCGCCGAGGACCAGGTGGTCTTCACCCGCTCGACGACGGACTCCCTCAACCTGCTGGCCGCCGCGCTCCCCAAGGACTGCCAGGTGTTCGTGTTCGAGACCGAGCACCACGCCTCGCTGCTGCCCTGGCGCGACGCCCGGGTGACCTACCTCGACGCCCCCCGAACCCCGGCCGAGGCAGTCGTGACGCTGGAGCGGGCGCTGGCCGACCGCGACCCCCACGGGCCCGCACTGGTCTGTGTGACGGGCGCGTCGAACGTCACCGGTGAGCTGTGGCCGGTGAAGGAACTGGCCGCCGCCGCCCATGCGCACGGTGCCCGGATCGTCCTCGACGCCGCACAGCTGGCGCCCCACCACCCCGTGGACATCACGGAGCTGGACGTCGACTGGGTGGCCTTCTCCGGGCACAAGCTGTACGCGCCGTTCGGCTCGGGCGTCCTCGCCGGCCGGGCCGACTGGCTGCGGGACGCGGAGCCGTATCTCGCGGGCGGCGGCGCCTCCAGGAAGGTCGCCCGGCGCACCGACGGCGGTGTGGACGTGGAGTGGCACACCACGGCGGCCCGGCACGAGGCAGGATCGCCCAACGTGATCGGCGTCTACTCCATCGCCGCCGCCTGCAGGGCCCTGACCGAGGCCGGGTTCGACCAGCTGGTCACGCGTGAGCAGCAGCTGGTCACCCGGGTCCGCGAGGGCTTGGCCGAGGTCCCCGAGGTCAGGGTGCTCTCCCTGTTCGGGGACGACGCCCCGAGGGTCGGCGTCATCTCCTTCGTGGTCGAGGGCTGGAACAGCTCGCACTTCGCCGCGGCGCTGTCCGCCGAGTACGGCATCGGGGTCCGCGACGGCCTGTTCTGCGCCCACCCGCTCGTACGGACCCTGCTGGGCAGCGAGCCGCAGGACCCGGGCGAGTGCGGTGCCCCGGAGGCGGAGCCGGGCGAGAGGTCCCTCAACGCCATCCGGGTGAGCTTCGGGGCCGGTACGCCGGACGAGCACATCGAGCGGTTCCTGGGCGCGGTCCGGGAGCTGGTGGGCGCGGGCGCCCGGTGGACCTACCGCACCGAGGACGGCCGCTGCGTCCCGGACCGGGGTGCGGCGCAGGTCTGACCGGGCCGCGTACGGCTTCGGCCGGGGACGGGAGGCGTTGCCCCGTCCC
>NZ_JBHWVO010000058.1:0-15051 GCF_042736635.1 Streptomyces sp. NPDC060035 | reverse complement strand
CAGTCGGGGGGATGCGCCGGCCGACGTGCTGCCGGACCGTCCGCGAGGCGCCCGGAGGCGAAACGCGCGGTTGCATCGCGATCAGAGAATGGCTGAATAGCGCTGGTCGGTCGGGGAGTTGGGGAACGGTCCGGCTATGGCCGGATTCCATCTGTTCCGCGGAGCAGCCGGGGCGCGGTCCGCATCCGGGGGACGGACACCACAACTCCGCGAAGCGTCCGTTCCGTTGGCATGGGTTCCGCCGGGCCTTTGCCAGGGGCGCGTGCACATCCGGTGTGCGCTGCCCGTACCCCCTCCCGGGCGCCTTTGTCGTGGCAGCATGTCCCGCAGCGGCGTTCGCGTGTCCTGATACGCCGGTTCGTCCACAGCCTGTGGAGGCGGCGATGCGTTGGTTGGTGGGGTGGAGCAGCATCGCCGCGAGCTTCGGCACCGTAGGTGCGGTCGGCAACCACGGCGAGGGACGCACCGTCCACCCCGTGGGCTCCCAACTCCTGTGGGGTGACCCGGATCCGCTCTGGGCCGTCGGTGACTGGCGCCCCGACGAGATCCGCATCATCAAGATCGCGACCCATGAGGGCGCCCCCACCACCCGTCTCGCGGTCCTCGGCTGCTGCGGGGCCACCGACGAGCAGCTCCGCGTCGGACTGCTCGCCGCCCGCGGCGGTGCCCTGCGGCATCTCACCGCCTGGCCCGGCAGCTACACGGCCGTCGTCCAGATCGGCCGCCGTATCACCGTCGCCGGAGACCTCGCCGGAGCCCGCCCGGTCTTTCACACACCCTGGGCCAACGGCACCGCGTACGCCACCGCCGCCCTCCCGCTCGCCGACCTCATCGAGGCCCAGCTGGACATCGGCCACCTGGCCGCGCTGCTCGCCTGCCCGGAGACCCCGGAAGCCCTGGACAACGGCACGCCGTACGCCGGAGTGAAGCGGATCCCGCCGGGGCACGCGCTCATTCTCCGGGAGGGCTCCCGTGAGATCACGGGATACGAAGCGGTGGCCTCCCTCGCCGTAGCGGCCCCCCAGATCGACCCGGTCAGCGCCGTCGACGGCGTACGGGACGCGCTCGTCGAAGCCGTACGCGCCCGGCTCACCGCCCCGCGCCACGCCCCGGAGACCCTGCCGCCCGACCCCGGACCCGTCCCCGGCATGGGGCCCGCCGAACGCCGTGCTGCCCGCGGGGCGCCCGTCCCAGGAATCGGCTCCGACCTCTCCGGAGGCAGCGCCTCCGCCACCCTTGCCCTGCTGGCCGCCGGACTCCCCGGGCTGCCCGGCACCGTCCTCGGCCACGGCACCGGGGCGGGCGAGCGCCTCCTCGCGGTCACCTTCAACGACCTCTCGACGAAGGGCCGCGAGGACGAGCTGGAACGCGCCCGCGTCATCGCCGCCAACCCCCGCCTGCACCACGTGGTCGTCGCGGCCGGCGAAGAGGCCCTGCCCTACGCGGCACTGGAGAACGGCCCGCTCACCGACGAGCCCGCCCCCTCCCTCGTCGTCTCCGAACGCCACCGCCGCCGCCTGGCCGCGGGCAGCGCCGACCACTTCGTCGGTCATGGCGCCCGGCAGGTCCTCGACGCCCACCCCGCCCGCCTGGCCGACCTGCTCATGGACCGGCGCAGACGCCACCTGCTGCGCCCCGTCGCAGCCCTCGCCAAGGCCGAAGGGCCCTCCGCGCACTCCCTGTTCGTCCCGCTGGCCGTCTACCGCGCCGCCCGCCGACTGGCCCGCACCTCGTACCGCACCGGGCTCGAAACGGCAGCAGACCTGCTGCCGGACGCCAACCGCTTCGCCCCCGGCCTCGGCACCCCGGCCGACGCCTCGCTCGCTTCCCTCGCCTGGTCCCGCCCGGGCCCGGCCGCACGCTGGCTCACCGGGGAGGCACTCGCGGAAGTATCGATCCGGCTGCAGGAAGCGGCGATCCGGCCGACGTCGGTGCAGCGCCCGGGGGAGGCCCGCGCCCGCGCGGCACTGGCCCGGCAGGCGGCAGACCACCGGATCCTGGAACAGGCCGCGGAGATCCGCAGCCAGCGGCTGCACGCCCCGTTCCTCGACAACCAGGTCGTACGGGCCGCCAGGGCGCTCCCCGAATCGCTGCGCGTCCAGCCGGGAGCGCGGGCCGCGATCCTGCGCCGGGTGCTCGCGGGTGCGGGCATCCACGACCTGCCGCCCGGCTGGGGCACCCCGTCCCAGGCCACCTCGACCGCGGCGGGCCGCCTCGGCCTGCGTGCGGCTCTCCCGGAGCTGATCGCCCTCTTCGACGCCCCGCTGCTCGCCGACGCGGGCCTGATCGAGGCCCGCGTCGTACGGAAGGCGCTGCGCGCTGCGTCCGAGGGCGAACCGCTCCCCCTGGACGGCCTGGCCGACCTCGCCTCCACGGAACTCTGGCTCCGCCGCCTGGTCACCCGCCGGGGCACCTGCTGGACGGGCACGGCGGCCCCGCGCCAACGGGCAGTGGCCGGCGGCGTGGTCCCGCCCCGCAGAACGCTCCAGCCGTAACTCAGGCATCCGAGGGCCGCACCCGCACGACAGCCGGTCCAGGGCCCGTGATCAAGCCTGCCCGGCGATCGAGGACAAAGCCCGCGCCCCGGAAGACCGGCACCGGACACAATGACCCCGTGCAGTACCTGATCCTGGGCGCCACAGAGGCGCGAGACGAGCAAGGCGGCCTGATGTCCGTCGGCGGTACGCGGCTGCGCGCCCTCCTCGCCGCACTCGCCCTGCGCGCAGGCCGCCCCGTGACCGTCGCGGCGCTCGTCGACGACGTATGGGCCGGTGATCCCCCGAACGACGCCCCGGCCGCCCTCCAGGCCCTGGTCGGCCGGCTGCGCCGAGTCCTGGGCCGGGAGGCCGTCACCGGCGTCCCCGGTGGCTATCGCCTCGACGCCGCCCCCGACGACATCGACCTGTACGTCTTCGAGCGGCTCGCCCGCCAGGGAGCCGCCGAACTCGACTCCGGCGACCCCGAGTCCGCCGCACGCACCCTGCGCGCCGCGCTCGCCCTGTGGCGCGGACCCGCGCTCGCCGACCTCCGCGAGCGCGACCACGGGATACGGGCCGAGGCCGACCGGCTGGCCGCGATCCAGCAGCGCATCGAGGCCGACCTCCGGCGCGGGGCTCCGAGGGGCCTCGTACCCGAGCTCAGGGAACTCACAGCGGCCCACCCCTACGACGAGCCCCTGCACGCGCAGCTGCTCCGGGCCCTGCGCGCCGAAGGCAGACAGGCCGACGCGCTCGTCGCGTACGAGGAGGCGCGCCGGGTCCTGGCGGACGGCCTGGGTGCCGATCCGGGACCGGAACTCACCGCCCTCCACCGGGAGCTCCTCGACCACGCAGGGCCCGCAGACCCGGGAGCCCAGGGAAGCCCGGGAGGCCCCACCGATCCGCATCCCCCAGAAGGCAACCTCCGCCCCAGGCTCACCTCGTTCGTCGGCCGGGAGCCCGAACTCCGCGCGATCCGCGCCGACCTGACCCGCGCCCGCCTCGTCACCCTCACCGGCCCCGGTGGCTCCGGAAAGACCAGGCTGGCCGAGGAGTCCGCGGCAGGCCAGGGCGCCTGGATCGCCGAACTCGCCCCGCTCGACGACCCCTCCGCCGTACCCGGAGCCGTACTCTCCGCCCTCGGCCTGCGCGAGACGACCCTTCTGCGGGACAGCACCCACGACCGGCCCGCCGCCCTGGCCGACCCCACCGAACGGCTGGTCGAGCACCTCTCCCACCGGTCCCGCAACCGCCCGTTCCTCCTCGTACTCGACAACTGCGAGCACGTCATCGACGCTGCGGCAGCTCTCGCGGAGACCCTCCTCACGCGCTGCCCGAGGCTGCGCATCCTCGCCACGAGCCGCGAACCCCTCGGCGTGCCGGGCGAGGCAGTGCGCCCCGTGGATCCGCTGCCGCCGCACCCTGCCCACCGACTCTTCGCCGAGCGTGCCCGCGCGGTGCGGCCGGACTTCGGCCTCGACGAGGAGACGGAGGGGAAAGCGGCCGAGGACTCCCAGGTCGTTGCCGAGATCTGCCGGCGGCTCGACGGGCTTCCGCTCGCCATCGAACTGGCAGCCGCCCGGCTCAGACTGCTCACGCCGCGCCAGATCGCGGAACGCCTCGACGACCGCTTCCGTCTGCTGACCAGCGGCAGCCGCACCGTTCTGCCCCGTCAGCAGACCCTTCGGGCGGTCGTGGACTGGTCGTGGGACCTTCTCTCCCAGGACGAGCGCACCGTCCTGCGGCAGATCTCCGTCTTCGCGGGCGGCTGGGACCTGGCCGCCGCCGAGGCCGTGACCCGAAGCCCCGACGCCGCGTCCCTGATCGGTGCGCTCGTGGACAAGTCCCTCGTCGTCGCGACCCCCACCGACGCCGGCGAAATGCGCTACCGCCTCCTGGAGACCATCCACGAGTACGCCTCCGAGCGCGCCGCCGGGACACCGGGCCTGCGCGCCGCGGCCGCGGCGGCTCACACCGCCTGCTTCACCGCGCTGGCCGAGGAGGCCGACCCCCTGCTCCGCTCCGGCGAACAGCTGTCGTGGATCAGCCGGCTGGAGACGGACCTCGACAACATCCGAGCGGCCCTGCACCGCACGGTCGTCACCGAGCCCTGCGAGCGGGACGCACTGCGACTGGTCCTGGGCATGGGCTGGTTCTGGTGGCTGCGCAACTTCCGTAACGAGGGCCTGGCCTGGGCCGACCGGACCGCCGGCCTCGGCGAGGACCCGGACGATCCGGCGGACCCCCACTACTGGCCCCGCAAGCACCTCCACATGCTGCGGTTCTTCCTCGCGGCGGAGACCAGGTCCGCCGCAGATGCCCACGAGGACGAAGCGCTTCAGGCGCTGGTGAGAGGTGTGACCGAGGTCTTCTCCTCGGGCGGCCCGGAGTCCGCCCGCTTCCCGGGACTGCTCTGGCCGATGACCTCGTACATGCGCCGCGAGTTCATGGACGACGTGCGCGGGCACTTCGACGCGGCCGTCGCCAACACCCGTGAGAACGGCGGCGACTGGGAGTACGGCATCACCCTGATGTTCCGTACCCACATGCTTGTCGACACACCGAGGGGCACGACCGGAATCGACGAGGACCTCGCCGAGCTGCGCGCACTGAGCCGTCGCGTCGGCGACCGCTATCTGCGCGCCCAGGTCGCCAGCGCCGCCGCGGAGGCGGGAATGATGCGCGGGAACCACGACGAGTCGCGGGCCGCCTACCAGGAGGCGCTGGAGCTGGCGCGGGAGGTCGGTGCCCACGCGGAGGTCCCGTTCCTGATCGGCCGCCTCGCGGAACTCGACTACCGGGCCGGGGACCTGGACGCGGCCAGGAGCGGACTGGACGAGGCGGAGGCCGAGGCCGAGCGGCATCACGTGCTGGACGCCCGCTCCTATGTGAACTATCTACGGGCCTCGATCGCGCTGACGGCCCGGGAGATCCCGGCGGCGCGACGGTTCGCCGATCTGGCGCGCAGCGGGCAGGTCTACGGCGACCCAGGACCGCCGCAGTACGCCGCGGCGGTCCTGGGCCTGTCGGCGCGCATCAGCGTGTTCGAACCGTCCGGCGGTCCCGTCACCGGACTGCGCGGTATCACCGACGCCCTCCGCATGGCCGTCGAAGCCGGCTGCGCGGAGGTGTTCACCGCCTACCTGGCGGAGGCGGCGGGCATCACACTGCCGCTGCTGGGACGGTACGCGGCAGCGGCCCGCGTCCTCGCGGCCTCCGACGCCTGGCGGGTGAACAGCCCGCGGTCGGTGGCGGAGGAGGCGGAGGTGGCAGAGGCGCTGGAGTGCCTGAGTGAGAAGCTGCGCCCTCTGCTGTACGACGCGGAGTGCGCCGCAGGAAGCGTGCTGACCCCGGAAGATGTCGTGGCCTTCCTGACCGGCATCACCGACGAGCTCAGCGACAGCTGATCCTCGCATTCGCCCAGTCGGCCAGTGCCACCCCGCCGAACGGCTCCGCGGGCTCCACGACGAGCCGGATCGTCCGCCGGCCGCCGATGCCGACGCGCATCGCCACGGCAGGGTCACCGCCCCGCATCACCGGCGATTCCCACAGCCGCGCGCCGTCCCCGTCGAACACGGAGAAGCGCACCGCGCCGGTCCACTTCGTCAGGTCGTCGACACCAACCATCGCCTCGTAGCCGGTGCACTGCCGGTTCAGCCGGACGGTGACCGACGAGCGCGCGTGGACGGTCACCCCATGGGCGTACGTCGTGGAGCTGATCGACAGCCCGGAACGCTGCCAGACCACACCCCTGCTCTCACCCAGCAGGATCTCCGGCTCGCTGTGATCGCCGACGACGGAGTACTTCAACTCGCTGACCCGGTAGACCTCGGGAGCCGGTGGTGCGGGCGGCTCCGGCGCGGGTGGCTCCGGCAGCGTGGGCTCGGGAGTGGGTGCGGGGGTGGGCCTCGGGGCGGGCGGCTCCGGCGTCGGTGCGGACGTGGGCGTGGGCTCGGGCTTCGGTGCGGGCGTCGGCTCCGGCGGCGGTTCGGGTGCCGGAGCGGGCGGCGCCGGAGGCTTCGGCCTCGGCG
Source organism: Streptomyces sp. NPDC060035 (assembly GCF_042736635.1). Lineage (NCBI taxonomy): Bacteria > Bacillati > Actinomycetota > Actinomycetes > Kitasatosporales > Streptomycetaceae > Streptomyces > Streptomyces sp. NPDC060035. The sequence continues at coordinate 8,543 of NZ_JBHWVO010000058.1, read as the reverse complement.
GGGGAGCGGGTGCGGGAACCGCCGGGGCAACAGCGGGCGGCTTCGCCACCGGCTCGGGCTGCGGCGCGGGCCGGTCGTCACCGACGAGCGCCCACACCAGTCCGGCCGCGGCAGCCACGGCAACCGCCGCCGCGATTGCGGCCTTCGCGGGCGCACCGAGCCCTTCGGCCGCGGCACCGCCGGCCGCGCCGCCGGACGCCGCGCTGCCCGTCGCCGCCGCGGCGGCCCCGGCACCGGCCGCACCGACAGCCCCGCCCGCCACGATGCCCGCCGCCTTGACCGCGTAGCCGGCGGCGAACCAGCCGATGACAGCGACCGGGAGCAGGGCCGGAATTCCGGCATTCACGTGGGCCAGTTCACCTGCGGCGATACGGCACTTGGCGCACTCGTCGAGATGCTTGCGCAGCCCGCGTTCGGCCCGTGTCCGCAGGCCGCCCCGGGCATGGGCACCGAGCCGGTCGGCGTACTGCGCGCAGTCGCCCCCGGCCGTCAGCGTCTGGCTCACATGTGCCTGCAGATACGCCTGCTTGAGCCCCTCGCGCGCCCTGACGGCCAGTACGGCCGTGGCATTGGCCGACAGCCCGAACAGCGGGGCGATCTCGCTCGGCGACTCCTCCTCCACGGTGGTGTGCCACAGCACGGCCTGCCAGCGCTCCGGCAGGCTGCGGAACGCCTGCATCGCCATCGACCGGTCCGCCTCGTGCATGGCCATCACATCGGCGCCGAGGTCGAGGGTGTCGGCCTCGGAGAGCTCGGAGGAACGCGCGGCCTGCGCGGCGAACACCGCGAAGTCGTCGACGAGATGCTCCCGCTTCGCGCTCTTCGTCCAGGCGGCGCCGACATGACGTACAGCGGTCATGAGGTACGCCCGGACCGCTTCCTCCGGCCCCTTCCCGCCGCGTACCGCCTGCAGGGTCCGTGCGAACACCTCGGCCGTCAGGTCGTCGGCGGTGTGCGCGTCGCGGCAGCAACTGCGGGCGTAGCGGCGCACGGCTCCCGAGTGGCGCCGGAACAGCTCCTCGTACGCCCGGTCGTCTCCTGCCCGCATGCCCACGATCAACTGGGCGTCGGAGGCCACGAGTTCGGCGGAACTGCTACGGCCCTCACGTTGCGGGGGCACGACGAACGCCGTGCCGGTACCCGCCTCGTGTCCCGCGGAAGGATCCGTCCCGGGGCCGACTGCGACGTCGGGCGGTGTCGGCCAGGGGCCGGGCAGGACGGTGCCGCTCCCGGCGCTCTCCTCCGGGTCCTCGCGGCGTCCGGATCCTGACTGACCCGGCACCTGGGCGGACGGCACACCGGTCTCCGTGCCACCGCCTGCGGCAGCGATCTGGTCGAACGGTTCTTCCTGCTGCCCGTCACCGCTCATCGCGGAAGCCCCCGTATGCACTTCGGACCCGAATACCGGGCAAGAGTGCCACAGAGGTTCGTCGCGACGGACCCTCAGCCCCGGCAACCACTCGTCCGGGGTGTCCTGCTGTACAGGGGGCGCGGCATCACCCGTAGGGGTAGCCGACGATTCCTGCCCCCGGCTGTCGGGCGGCGCGGGCGTACCGGTGCCCGTCCGTCGCTGGACGGACACCGGACGTGTGCCTACGCGGGCCTGGAGCGGAGACCCTCCAGCAGGATGTCGAGCAGCCGCGCCGAAGCGGCAGCCTGCTGAGCGGGATCAGGCAGAGCCGGAGCCGCCGTGGCGATCACCAGCAGCACATCGGCCACCGTCACATCGCCCCGCAGTTCGCCGGACTCGCGCGCCCGGTCGACCAGCCGGCCCACGACCTCGAGCAGTTCTGCCGCGCCCGAGTCGTCGTCGAACTCCTCCTCGGCCGCGGAGTGCTGGGGAACCACCCGAAGATCGGCCTGCCCCACCCCCTGCCGCTGGTGCGGAACCCGCGTCTCGCCCTGGCCGTCGGCCGCGCCGGGCTCGTCCGCGTCGGCCCCTACCCGCAGGACCTGCGGCGGCAGCAGCCGTCCCGCACCCGATGCCACGGAGGTCCGCAGGAAGCGGGAGAGCGCAGACCAGGGCTCGTCCTCCTGCCCCAGAGCCGTACGCGCCTGATCGGTCAGCCGGGACGTCTCCTCCTCGGCTATCCGTCGTACCAGCACGTCCTTGCTCGGGAAGCGGCGGTAGACCGTGCCGACCCCGACCCTGGCGCGCCGCGCCACGTCCTCCATCGGCGCGCCGTACCCCAGCTCGCCGAACACCTCACGCGCGGCGCGCAGGACGTGTTCGAGATTGCGCTGTGCGTCCACGCGGAGCGGCGCCGAGCGGTGCGTGTTCCCCGCCGCTGCGACCGTTCCTACCGTTCCCACCGCAGTCAGCCGCCCGTGGCCTTCCGTAGAAGAGGCGACAGCGGTCTGCCCATGCAAATCCTGAATGTGCATAACTTCCCCCGGTTATGGCGTCTCCCCCCGGAGACTTCCCCGCCGTGTCCGTCGGTGTGCGGATCATCGTCCGAATCCGACACCCCGACGGGGTACGAACATAGTTGAGCCCGGGTCAATTCAGAAGGGGGTAGTTCCGCACGGAGCGCCCCCCGATCGGAGCAAGGACCGGTTGGCCCCTGATTCGTCCCCTCTTCGCAGGCCCTCCCGCACCGCCTGACCTGCACGGCTGCCGAATTAATCGGTGCGCGGACGCCACTGGGTGATCCAAGAGCTCCGGTCACACAATTTGCCGGGCCTGTGGACAAACACCGGACTCCGTTGCGTCATGGGATGGTGACGGCTCCAGATTCCCGGGGGACAACCCCCGGCACACGGCCAAATGTGCGCATTCTCGTCGTAGGCGGTGGCTACGTCGGGATGTACACGGCGCTGCGTCTCCAGCGGAAGCTGCGGCAGAGACTGAAGAGCGGCGAGGCCGAAATCGTGGTGGTCACACCCGACCCCTACATGACGTACCAGCCGTTCCTGCCCGAAGCGGCGGCCGGCTCGATCTCACCCCGGCATGTCGTCGTACCGCTCCGCCGGGTCCTCAAGGACTGCACGATCGTCATCGGTGAGGCGGAGCGCATCGATCACGCAAAGCGCACCGCGACCGTCACGACCCTGGCCACCGGTGAGGACGGCACGGGTGCCGTCGAGATCCCGTACGACGAGATCGTCGTCGCGCCCGGATCCGTCTCGCGCACCCTGCCGGTCCCCGGCCTCGCAGAATTCGGCATCGGCTTCAAGACCGTCGAGGAGGCCATCGGCCTGCGCAACCACGTCATCGAACAGATGGACATCGCCTCCGCCACCCGTGACCCCGCCATCCGCGACGCCGCCCTCACGTTCGTCTTCGTCGGAGGCGGCTACGCAGGCGTCGAGGCGCTCGCCGAGCTCGAGGACATGGCCCGCTACACCTCGCGGTACTACCACAACATCAAGCCCGCGGACCTGAAATGGATCCTGGTCGAGGCGAGCGGCCGCATCCTGCCCGAGGTCGGCGAGGCGATGGGCAAGTACGCCGTCCGGGAACTGCGGGGCCGCAACATCGACGTACGCCTCGACACCCGTCTCGACAGCTGCGAGGGCAGGGTCGCGGTGCTCAGCGACGGCTCCCGCTTCCCGACCCGCACGCTGGTGTGGACGGCAGGCGTCAAGCCCTCGCCGCTGCTCGCCGCCACCGATCTGCCCCTCACCGAGCGCGGCCGGCTCCGCTGCACCGCAGCACTCTCCGTCGACGGCGTCGAGCACGCCTGGGCCGCCGGCGACGCGGCGGCCGTACCCGACCTCACCTCATCGGAGCCGGGCAGGGAGACCGCGCCGAACGCCCAGCACGCGGTACGGCAGGCCAAGGTCCTTGCCGAGAACATCGTTGCCACGCTCGCCGGGCAACCGCCCAAGGACTACCGGCACTCCTACGCCGGATCCGTTGCCTCACTGGGGCTGCACAAAGGCGTCGCCCACGTCTACGGCCGCAAACTCAAGGGCTATCCGGCCTGGCTGATGCACCGCACGTACCACCTCAGCCGTGTGCCCACGTTCAACCGGAAGGCGCGCGTCCTTGCCGAATGGACCCTGGCCGGACTCTTCAAACGCGAGATCGTCTCCCTCGGCTCGCTCGAACACCCGCGCGCCGAGTTCGCTCTCGCGGCCGGCGGCCACGCACAGCCGGGGCATCCCGGAAGCGAAGGAAACCGGACACGTCCCGGGGACAACCCGCCGAAGGACGACAGTCCGCCGAAGGCATCCGGCTGATCTCCCGGCCACCCCCGGGCTGCGCCCTCCGACCGCCGCGGACCGCGGTTCTCCTGCCGTAGGACGGCCGCAGTTCAGCCGCCGGACCGACAGCCGAACCACAACTGTCAGTACGGTCGGTCACACTGGGCGTGTGACCATAGGTGGGCCCACACCTGCACAGAGTGACCCGGCCGACAGTCACCTACAGTGACCGAAAGCGACGTTCAACAGCACGAAGAGGCCTGGCTGCGCCTTCCCGGGGGTCCGGCCCCGGACCCCCGGCCCCGGCAGAAGATCCGGCACAGAAACCGGCAGAAGAAGCAGCTCGCCCGAGCGGACCAGACCGACACACGAGGCCAAAGATTCCGTGAACTTCACGCGCTGGAGCGCCCGCCTTCCCGGAACGCAGCGTCGAACCGCCGCGCGGGACGACCACAGTTCCGTCCCCGCCGCCCGCGCCGAGTCCGCCCGGCCGAAGAGCGCACCCACGCCGCCGGACAGCACACCGGAAACGCCCGATGCCATGCCCCGGGGTGCCGCTCCCGAAGCACTCTCGGCCCGCGACATCCTCGGCAGGCTTCCCGCCCCGGTCGCCCTGCTCCACGGCCCCGAGCACCGCATCACCTACGTCAACGACGCCTACACAGCGGCATTCGGCCCCCGTCCCAGCGGTGTGCGCGCCGCGGACGCCATGCCCGAGCTCACCGAGCTCAGTCTGCTGCCCCTGATGGACCAGGTCCTGCGCAGCGGCACGCCCCGCACGGTCAAGTCCCGCAAGGTCCGCGACGGCAGCTCGTACACCGTGACCTGCACTCCTGTGGCCGCCAACGATCCCGAGCACACGAAGCGCGCACCGGGTGAGGAGGGCGTGCTCGTCTACGCCACCGATGTCACCGACCACGCCGAAGCAGCGGAACGGCTCCGCGCCAGCGAACGCCGCCACCGCGAAACTGCCGTGACGCTCCAGCGCTCCCTGCTCCCGCAGGACCTCGAACAGCCCGACGACCTGCGGATCGCCGCGACGTATCAGCCGGGTGGCACGGACGCGGCGGTCGGCGGCGACTGGTACGACGTCATCACTCTCGGCGCGGGCCGCACCGCTCTCGTGATCGGCGACGTGATGGGGCGCGGTGTCCGTGCCGCCGCTGTGATGGGCCAGCTGCGCACCGCGGTCCGCGCCTACGCACGCCTGGACCTGCCGCCCCACGAGGTGCTCCAGCTCCTCGACGTCATCGCGGCGGAGATCGACGCCAGCCAGATCGCCACCTGCGTCTACGCGGTCCACGATCCCAACGAGGGGCATCTCGTCTACGCCTCCGCCGGGCATCTCCCGATCCTCGTGTGCGACGAGGACGGCACGGTGCACCGCGCCGAGGACCCGACCGGCCCACCGCTCGGCACCGGCGGCTGGGTCCACACCTCCGGGACGATCGCCCTGCCGCCCGGCTCCACCGCCGTGCTGTACACCGACGGCCTGGTCGAGCGCCGCGGCGAGGACATCGACGAGGGCGTCGCCTCCCTGGAGCGCGCACTGTCCGGTGCCAAGGGGGCACCCCAGGTCGTCTGCGACCGGCTGATCCGCTCCTTGGGGGTGACTGCCGAGCACGACGACGACGTGGCGGTTCTGGTGGTCCAGCACCCGGCCCGCACGGGGACGAACGCGGAGCTGTTCCACAACGCCTCGCTCGACCTGCTCGGCGGCATCGAGGCGGCACCCCGGGCCCGCGCCTTCGCCACCGGGGTCCTGACCTCCTGGCGTTTCCCCGTCGAGCTCTGCGACCTGGGCGTACTTGCCGCGAGCGAACTCGTGGCCAATTCGCTCCAGCACGGCACACCGCCGATGCGCCTCGGCCTGCGCCGCACCGACCGCCGTCTGATCATCGAGGTGACGGACGGCGACGACCACCTGCCGCGACGCCGCCGGGCCGAACCCGCGGACGAGGCGGGACGCGGCATCTCCATCGTCGCGACCATTGCCTCGTCCTGGGGCAGCCGCCGCACACCGGGCGGCGGCAAAGCGGTCTGGTGCGAGTTCGCACTTCCTCAGTGAACGACGGCGGGAGTGGTGACCGGCCCGCCCTCCGGGAGTGACACAGCCACCACCCGCGACGGCGCCGCCACGAGCGACGGCTTGTCCTGCAGGGGAGTGAGCTGTCGGCCCAGTCTCAGCGCCAGCACGGTGATGCCCAGCGAGAACAGCACGAAGGTCACGATGTACAGACCGTGCAGCGTCGCCCCCATGGGCCCGCCCACGGCCGGTCCGACCGCCAGGGCCAGCTGCTTCACCAGGGCGAATGCCGAGTTGTACTGACCGACCATCGCCTCGGGCGCCAGATCGGCAACGAGCGGGGCCACTGTCGGCGACAGCATCGACTCACCGAGCCCGAACAGCGCGTACGTCGAGATCATCGCGGCCGTCGCCATGGTCTGGCTGCCGTGTCCGAGGCCCGCGTATCCGGCCACGATCCAGGCGAACGCCCAGATCAGACCGACCCACGCGATGACCCGGCTGCGCCGCCGGCGCTCAACAAGACGGAGCACGACGAACTGTGCGACGACGATGACGGCCGTGTTGGCGGCCAGCGCGACGCCCAGGGTCGACGGGTCGATCCCGGCCGCCTCGGTGCCGTAGGCCGCGAGCCCGGACTCGAACTGTCCGTAGCAGGCGAAGAAGAGCACGAAGCCGAGGACACACAGCTGCACCATGGCCTTGTGGGAGAGCAGTACCCGCAGTCCGGCCCCGGGCGCGGAGCCGTCGGTGGGCCGGGCGCCGGCAACGGACGGAGTACGGGGCATGCGCACGGTGGCCGCGACCACCGCGAGCACGACGAACATGACCGCCTCGATCAGGAAGAGCAGGGTGAAGCTCGACGGCCGGTTGACGTCGACGATCTGCCCGCCGACCAGCCCGCCGATGCCGAGGCCCAGGTTCTGCAGGAAGAACTGCGTGGCGAAGGCGCGGGTACGGGTGGCCGTGCTCGAGCACCACACCAGCATCGTGGCCAGTGCCGGCTGCATGACGGCCGTACCCGCTCCGAGGACGGCAGCCGAGAGCACAGCCGTCGTCACATTGCCCGCCACACCCAGTGCGGCAGCGCCCACGGCCGCTGTACCGGCGGCAAGGATCAGCACGGGCAGCGGCCCGCGTCGGTCGATGGCCCGCCCCGTGAACGGCAGGACGCCAAGCGCTGCCATGGCGAAGACAGCCAGTACGACACCTGCCGTACCGGCACCAAGATCCCGGACCTGCGCCACGTAGACGTACAGATACGGAACGGTGAATCCGAGGCCGAACGCGCTCAGCGCGCTCCCCACCTGGATCCGCCGCAGCGCTGCACCCATCTCCCTGGTCACACTCACCTACCTCAGACTTCGAAGAACCTTTAAGAACAAAGACTCGTAGACTTTAGCACTAAAATTAGAACCTTAACGCTATACATAGAAGGACTTCGATGCCGATCGAGAGCGTGCGATACTGCCCGCCATGCCTGACACCCCCGAGCAGCCCGCGCTCCAGGAGCCGAGCCTCGACGAGCAGATCGCGGCCTACCAGCGCGAGTTCCGCGACCTCGACCCACAGGTCGAGCAGGTCGTGTCCGCGCTGGGCCGGCTGAACCGCCGGATGAACGTGGCGTACGGCAGGCAGGTCGCCGCCCTCGGAATCAGCAACGCCGAGTGGGAGGTCCTCAAGACCCTGGTCCTCGCCGGCGCCCCGTACCGGCTGGGCCCCGGCGAGTTGGCGAAGCGCCTCGGCCTCACCCCGGCAGCGATGACACACCGTGTCGACCGCATGGCGGGCGAGGGCCTGGTCACCCGGGACAGGGACGAGAGCAACAGGGTGCGCGTCATCGTCGAGCTGACCGACGAGGGTCGTACGAAGTGGCTCGAGGCGATGCGCATGGCCAGCGACTTCGAGGAGGACCTTCTCCAGGACCTCTCCGGGGACGAGCGCGGGGTCCTGGGCGAGATGCTGATCCGCCTCCTGCGCCGCGTGGAGCACGCCCAGCCGGACGCGGGCGGCCGGCTCACCGACCTGGACTGATGGCTCCGAAACGGGCCGCGGGGAGGGGTTGACACGCTCCTCCCCGATCCGTAATGTTCTCCGAGTTGCCACGGGGCCTGAACGGTCTTGCGGCAGCCGATCCCGCCGCGAATGCGGCAACCAAACTCAGCACGATCTCCCACCGGGGAGAATTTCGGCATGCCGGAATTCAATTCGAAGGCTCGATTATGAGCCGCGGGGGAAACCCGCTAGAGTTCGGGTGTCGGAACGGCCCAACAGCCGGGATGACAAGCCCCACTGACTGGGAATCAGGCCCGAAAGGATCTGATAGAGTCGGACTCGCCGGAAAGGGAAACGCGAAAGCGAAGAACTG
>NZ_JBHWVO010000057.1:0-15325 GCF_042736635.1 Streptomyces sp. NPDC060035 | reverse complement strand
GGGTGACGGCGGACGCCGGTTACGGCTACAGCAAGGGCTGGCGGCACGAGCTGGAACAGGCCGATGTCTTCCATGTCATGGCCACCACCCGGCACGACACCGTCGTCACCCGCTGGGCCATGGACCATCCCGTTCATGATCTGTTTCCCGGCCTGCCACGGCAGAAGTGGAAACGCCGCTCGTGCGGCGCGGGGGCACATGGCCCGCGGGTCTATGACTGGGCTCGCGTCGAGGTTCGGCCCTGGCACCGCGAAGACCGCCGGCACTGGGTCATCGCCCGCCGCAGTGTCAGCCGGCCCAAGGAGATCTCCTACTACATCGCCTATTGTCCCGTGGGGACGACGCTGGACCAACTGATCTCAATAGCAGGAAGTCGGTGGGCTGTTGAGGAGTGCTTCCAGACCGCGAAGCAGGAATGCGGCCTGGACGACTACCAAGTCCGCCGCTATCCCGGCTGGCATCGCCACGTGACGCTGTCCATGGCCGTCCATGCCTGCCTGACTGTTCTGCGGGCCCGCGAGCTCGATACGGAGAAAGCAGAAACGGATCCTCCCAGCTCATCCACCTCAGCCTCGCCGAGATCAGACGCCTGATCACTCGCCTCACCCACCGGCAGCCCCCGCCTGTCGATCACATCCTGCACTGGTCGACATGGCGACGCAGACGACAACACCAAGCCCGCGTCAGCCACCACAAACAACGCGGACACAGCCCCTAACACCTGCCCACCAGTCAGAACAAACACCGTTGCAGTACTAGCTCGTGCGTGGAGTACTCGCCAAACCGGTTGATGTGCTCGGTCAGGTACGGCGAGATGTGAGCCAGGTCCTCCGGCTCGATCATCCAGCAGCTGCCGCACGATCTCCGCGATGTCCAGGGCGTTATGAAAAATGACCGCTTCTCTGAACTTCGAGATTGGCGTCGAGGAGGTGTGAACTCGCAGCCTCGGTCAGGGCAGGTGTTGGCGAGTTTCTATCCAAGCGAGAAGTTGATCCCGTATTGGGCCAGGTTGCGAGTGGTTGACGAGCCTGTCCAGATGGGCCGTCAGGTTCTTGTGCCGCCGTAGCTCGCCCATCTGCTCAGCTGTGAGGTCGCGCCAGTGATCGGCGAGAGCACGGGCCTCAGCAGGGGTGAGCGCAAGTGCGGTGACAGTGTCGGCTGCCAACGTCTCGGGGTTCCAGTCGTCATCCTCGTCGTCAGGGCCGAGCTGGTCGATCATCCACATCCGGAGCATGAAGTTCTGCTGAGCTGCTCTTGCTCGATCCCACAGACCGTCGCCGTGCAGACGCTGGTTGGCCCGCAATGACAGCTTGGCCCACTGTTGGCGTTCGCGGGGTTCGTCGGCGCGATAGGCGTGGCCCTGCGCGACGACACGTACCGCCTCAAGCTGCTGGCTTGGGGCGTCCGAGGCGAACGCCTGAAGGCGTTCGATCGTCCAGGTGCTGAGGTCACCGCTTGGGTTTCCGTGATCGGCATCGGCGTTCAAAAGTCCTCGTTCCTGATGGTTGGCATGCCGAGGTCGACTTCGGCTCCCTTGTGGGGACGCCGGTCGACCTGGGCGAGCTTGTCCTTGACTCCCTCAAGGCTGACACGCAGTCCTTCGACTTCGCCGAGCCACCCCTCGCGCTCAGCCTCCGCGATTCGGGCGATGAGATTGTCGCGGATCTCGACCAGCCGGTCGCGCTGGCAGGGTCGGGCCAGAGCATCGGGCAGCGGACGCAGGCGTGTTCGTGGATGCAGGGGGTGCCGAACGCGCGGCCGCATGCACCGATGGAGACTTTGCGTCGCTCGAAGTGGCCGCGGAATTCCTGCCATTCATCGTCGGTGGGGACGCGGTATTCCTCACTCGGCCGGAGAGACCGGCGGCGGGCAAGGAAAGCCATGTGTGCCTGGATTGCCTCCTCGGGGTAGACGGCCTTGTAGCCGAGAGTCACGTTGATGTCCTGGTGCCCGGCGATCACCTGGGCGATGTGCGGCGGCAGTCCGTTGAGGATGGCGTCGGTGATGAACAGCCGCCGAAAGTCATGTGGTGTGTAGCGGAGTGGGTCGCCGGTGGCGTCGGTCAGGCCGGTGTCGATGAGGGCCTGGTCCAGCATGGTGCGGACGGTTTCGTCGGTGAACGCGCGGTCCTCGCCGCAGATGCGTCGTTGGAATAGCAGTGGGGCGGGCTCCTGCCACTCGCACTCGCCGCGGTCGTAGGAGCGGACCAGGGGAACGGTGCCGGTGGCGTTCCGGGCTCGGCAGATGACCGCGCTGAGGACGTCGGCGAGCTCGGGGCTGACCAGCAGCAGCCGCTCGGTGTCCGTCTTGGACGGAGCGATCTGAAGAAGGGGGACGAGTTCGCCGGTGGTGGGCAGCCGGTATTGGACCAGGCTGTGGTGGCTGAGTTCGAGCAGTTCCTCGATGCGAATGCCGGTGGCCCGCAGGACCTCGATGACAGCCCAGGTCCAGAATGCGCGCTCGTCTGCGAGTCCCAGATCGCGGCGTTTCCCGGTGTGGGGGTCCTCAGCCCAGATCCGGCCGGCCGTTCCGTGCGGAACCACGGCGCGTACGAGTTGCTGGCCGGCAGCGGTGAATACCTCGCCAGGGTCGGCATTCCGGGCGGCTTCCAGTACCGCGGCGGCGTCCCTGCGGCGCTGGTCGACCGAGCTGACGAGGATGGGCAGGACCGGCAGGCGCTCGCGCGTGCGGGCGTCCATCCTGGCCTTGCGCTGTCGTTGTACTTTACGGTTCTCCAACTCGTCAGCTCTCACCGGACTCGGTGCCACCCACGGGCCCCAGCGGCCTGGGTCTTCCAGGGCCCACTGGGCGATATCGAGGTAGAAGGCCCTCACCTGGGTGAGCGTGTCCCGGTGGTTGAGCCTCTCGACCTTGGTGCTCGTGCGGCGGCCATCGGGGGTGGTGACGGTCTTGTCCTTGGTGCGGATCCTCTGCTTCCACTGACCGATGACGTCCGGGGCGAGGCGGAGGCTGCCAGCATCGGGGTGGTGGTGCTCGATGTCCTGCCAGAAGCGTTTGCCCAGGTGGTAGGAGAGGGACTTCAAGCTGTTGTAGTCCAGCGCGGGCTGACGTTCACGGAGATAGTCCACCAGTAGGTCACGGACAGCACGGCAGCGCAGGCCGTAGCGGTCGATCAGTTCCTCCGGGGTCCGTTGTCCCAGGTAGCGGACCTCGCGCAGATTTTGTGGGGCATCCTCTCCGAGGGCTCCGAACTGGTGCAGCAGGCGGTAGAACACCTCGGTGCCCGCCATAGCCCGCTTGAGCACCACGGCCTGGGTCTCAAGAAGTTCCAGGACGTCGCCGACGGTGATGTCGGCGATCGTGCCGACCTTCGCCGCGAGGATGAGGGCGCTGCGGCAGAGCGTTGTAGTGACGGCGCCCGGCCGCACGCCCTGGGCTTGCGCACCCAGCTCCCGCAGGCGCTCAAATCCATCTGGGTCTCGGCTGTGTGTCATGGAGCGGACCAGTACTCCCTGTCGGCTGGCCCCGGCGGCCAACCAGTCCACCGAAGGCCGTAGCAGCTCAGCACTGATCAGCGTCGTCAGGGCCCGACCCACCACCGGCATGCGCCAGTCTGCCCTCAGACCGTGCTCGTGAAGCCACTGCTTGATCACCGGCCTCCAAGCGGCACCGGCCTGTTCGATGCCGCTGGCCTTCCACCGCTCCTGCCAAGTCTGCCCAGGCTGATCTTCCAGCCAGTCCAGCACCATGACAATGCCGTGCTTGTGGTGCAATTCGCTGCCGGCGTTCTCCAGCGTGTAGGGCGGACGAGACAGCAAACGGGCCGCCTCGGCGCGGGAGCGCTCGGTGCCCGGCCAGTCATCGGGAACACTGCGAGCGGGGAAGCGCTGCCGGGCGACCATCGCGCGAGTGAGCTGAGACTCCAGGCCAGCGACCGGGGTGCACAGGCTGGCGCCCGGCGACGAGATGACGGTCATCGCACACCGGTTCCGAACAGCACATCGAGGCTTTCCGGACGGTAGTCGGCTGCCGGAAGTGGAGCGATGCGGGCGGCAGCCTGCCGTGTCTGCTCAGCATGGTGGGCCAACAGCCGCCGGATCACCACCTCCTTGCGAGGCGTGAGGTAAAGCTGTGTTGTGGTCAACTGAGCATGTCCGAGGACGAATTGAACATCAGTAAGGGGGAGGCTCGGGTCTTCGGCCATCCGGTAGGCGGCGGTGTGCCGAAGCGCGTGCAGCGTCGCCGACGTTCCCGCTTGGGCGTTCGCCCGCTCGAACATGCGATGAACCGCGTGGTAGGTCAGCGGCCTCGACGGAGAACGCAGGGTCCACCACAGCGGCAGGCGTCGCCCGCGCGGGATCGCGTCGTCCATCTCCAGCTGGTAGAGCCGAAGCCAGACGAACGCGTCGGTCGAGGCAGGTAGTTCTTGGACCTCGCCGGTGCCCTTGCGGACCACCGAGATCAGCTGACGCCCCGGCTCGGCACCGGCCTGCCAGGTGCTCAGCAGTTCGCTGGCACGCGCGCCGGTGGAGACGTAGAAGGCGACGAGGGCCCGGTCTCGGTGTGACGGGAGCCGGGCGAAGATCTCGTTGAACTCCTCGTCGGGGACGCTGCGGGGCACCCGCCTGGGCACCCTCGGCCGGTAGAGCCCGATGCGTTCGTTGCGGGGCGGGTCCATCGGGTTGTGGTGGGCGTGGGCCCGCCGGCCGTGACGTGCTCGGTCCAGCGGGAACGGGTTGAGGACCGGTCCGGTGCCGATGTCGCGGTGGAAGTCGTAGAAACTCCGCAGCACTGTCTCACTGTGCGCTCGCACCGACGGTGCGTACGGCTTGCCACCTGCGGCCCATCGGCCCGCCTCGCTCGGGCGTCGCCAGTGCGGTCGTCTCGGCTGCCCGGCGACTTGAAGCCAGCGGGAGAAGTCCCTCGCCTCGAGCCGGCACGCTCGGTCCCACGGCGCCTCGACAGCCCAGAGGAAACGGAACCAGCGCAGCAGATCTATCCCGTAGGAACGGGCAGTCGCCGCCGAGCGACCGGCTCCTTGCAGGTCCCGCAGGAATGCGCGCGCTCCTTCAACCGGCTCCCCGGCGGGGTCGATGAGCCGGTAGGGATCCCACGGATCATCCATGGCCACCAATTCCCCGACCAGAGGGACAGACAGGGCTGCCAGGTCTCGCGATGCCTCCATGGCCGACTCAACGACGCTTCCGCCACCAGGTCACTGACCTGCGGAAACTCCGCTACTAGTTCAGTCAACAGGTCGTTCGTGAGCAGAGCATTGAACTTCATCGCCTTCTCCTGCTCGACCGGGTCGTTGTCCGCGATGACCCCGCGATTACCGAAGCCGATCCACTGCGAGAACCCGTTGAACGACTCCGTCTTGTTCGTCGCCGCAGTCACCCGCCGGCGAAGCGCCGGATCGGAGAGGTAGGGGTCCAGCCAAGGTGAGGCTGAAAGCCACAACGGCTCCGCCGTGGGCTACGAGGTACTGCCTTCGAGCTGGCGCGGAACCCGGGCAACGCGTAGTTCGCGCAGGTCGGGGATGTGGTTGTAGAGGGTGCCGGCCGAGACGCCGAGGAGCTTCGCGATGGACTCGATGCTGCTCTCCGGGTTGGGGAGCATGTCGCGGGCCGCGCGCAGGAGCTCGGGCGTGATGACCGAGGGGCGCCCGCCGGTCCGGCCGCGGGCGCGGGCGGCGGCCAAGCCCTCGTTCGTCCCCGCGACGATGAGCTCGCGGATGAATTCCGCGAGCGCGGCGAAGACGTGGAAGATCAGACGCCCGCCGGGGGTGGTGGTGTCCAGGTTCTCGTAGAGCGAGGTGAAGCCGACACCGCGCTCGCGCAGCTCGGCGACCATCGTCACGAGGCCCTTGAGGGAGCGGCCGTAGCGGTCGAGGGAGGGCACCACGAGGGTGTCGCCCTCGGTCAGGAAGGCGTGGCACGCCTTGAGCTCGGGGCGCAGGTCGTTCTTGCCGGACTTCGTGTCGGCGAAGATGCGGCGGCAGCCGACCGCATTAAGCGCGTCGAGCTGGCGGTCCAGTTTCTGGCCGCCGGTGGAGACCCGGGCGTAACCGATCTTGATGTCGGTCCGTAGAGCAGGCTCGGCGACGAGGAGTTCAAAGGACTCGGAGGGTGCGTTCACCCCCGGATCCTCTCAAGAAACGGTGGTCTGGGGTTGTTGCAGCACCAGGGTGTTTTAAGGGAGTTTTTGAAGGCGATCCGGGATCCGTGCGAGCCGGTTCCGTGATCCTCAATAAACGATCGTTTTCTGAGGATCGGCCGAGGATCACCGAAACGGGGCCAGGGCCCTCAACAACTCCCTCAAAAACCCCCGGCCCTTCAAGAACCGCACGACACCCTTTGATGAGGAACACCTTGACAGAACGTCACCTTCATCACGGAGAGCTACTTGTCACTTCGCGGCAGCTCGGGAGGACCGGGCCGTTTCCGGGTGCCGAACGGGGAGTCGTTGGCGAACCAGCGGGCCAGGCCAACGACGGGACGGCCCCGCCGTTGTGTTTGGCGGGGCCGTCATTCGGCGTACCGGGCTATTCTTCGCAGAGCCGGGGGACCTGCTCGCACTTGTAGGGCGGCGGACCCGGGGGCCTGGGGCTCGGCGGTGGCGGCGGACTCTTGCCGGGGTCGGTGACCCTCGCCCCGGCTGGGTACCTCGCCACCTCCTGGATGCGGTACCGGAGCTCGAAGTCGTTGGACGTGGACCTGGTGACGTGGGGGGACCCGACCCCGAACGCCTCCCGGGCGGTGAACCTCCTGGCGAACAGACCGATGACGTCGTTGTTGTCCAAGAGGCGTCCGCTCACCTGCGCGGGATCGCGTCTGACCCCGAACCGCCCGTCGATCCAGTCCGACTCCCAGCCGCTGCTCTGGAGGTAGAAGCTGCCGTTGTCGGGGACGAAGAACTCAGCCGTCATGTTCGGCAGCTGCACGGTCTGGCCGCCGCCGACGTCCCTGAGGGCTCTGCTGCTCGCGGCGTTCGGCCGCAGCCAGCGCGGGCCGGCCTGCAGGTACAGCTCCCATTCCCCGGAGGCGCCGGGGTCATGGTCGCGCAGGACTCGGATCGAGTCGAACGTGACGCGCAGCTTCCGGTAGCCCCGCGTGAGCTGCGGCTCCCGCCACCCGGTGACGATCGTCGCGCCGTAGGTGTGGGACGCGGCGGTCCTGCCCGCGTTCAGCGGGACGCGCACATGGACGCGTGTGGGGTTATCGGCCGGAGTCGGGGTGAGCACGGGCTGCCCTCTCCCGGCCATCGTGCCTTCGCGGTGCGGGGTGATGGCGATCGGACTGGCCGTGGGCGATGGCCGGGGAGGCAGCGGAATGTCGAACTCGTAGTCACGGTTAGCGACGGGGGCGTTGTAGTAGCCGCCGCGGCCGTGCGCCCAGAAATACGTGACGTTGGTGTGCGAGGGCGCCTGGTCGCGCCCGATCGTGACCCTCGGCTCCGAACGGGTGAAGGCGACCGCTTTGGGCGGGTGTATCTCCGTGCGGTAGGGAGGGTGGCCGCAGTCGAAGACGTGCCGCCCCATCATCCAGGCGCGGTCGCCCCTGGTGGGGAAGTACCTCATCGGGAAGTAGGCGGTCTCCCACTCCATTTCCATGGCACGTGGGCGGTCGGTGTAGCGGTGGTCCCGTACCAGGTCGACGATTGTCTCGTTCCCGTTGCTGACCATCCGGTGGTAATACGGCGCGTCGATCGCCATGTACCAGATCCAGTCGTGGCTGTTGTGGCTGAACGGCCAGTCCTCGCTGGTGACCTTGCTCAGTAAGACATCACCTTCGACCGCCTCGGGCCGCCCGGGGTTCCCGAGCTCCGGAAGTGTCCCCGGTGGCCCCGCGATGGTGTCGCGAGGATCGACGCTCACCCACTGCGGCTTCACCATGCTGAGCTGCTGGCCGCCCCAGCCCGGGCCGCCGGTACGGCAGCCGCGGGCTCTCGCCCGCTCGTTGGGGATCTCCCCCGGGGGCCCGACGAGGGCACTCGACGCCATGAGCAGACACAACGCGGCGCATAGCAGGGCAAGCGAACGGCCCCCTCTTCGGGCTGTCCGGGATCGCGGAGCGCGCATGAATCCGTCCTCTCCGGTACTGGGTTCCGCATGCTTGGACGGGAGGCAGTGCCAACCGGCACCCGCCCCTGGCGGCGGGATAAAGCACGCTGGCGAACGAGCGGAGAAAACGCCTCTCAGCCCGCTCCCCGACGCGGACCAGGCTAGACAGCGCTCCCCGGCCCCGCATCTTGGGGAATTCCTCGCGGTTTCTCCCGCGCCGACGGCCTGGCTCCGCCCGGCCCGCCGCCAGCTCTTCCTCATCGGCATGCCCGCCAGACGGTTCCGTGACGAGGACCGCCTCCTCCACGAGGCCGAAGCCACCGGCGGCGACCCCGCCGCATCTGCGACCTGTTCGGCCTATCCGTCGGCGCGGCCCTGCGCTACACCCCCACTGTCAACCAACCAGGCAAATGGCACAGACAGCGGATCAAGCCGACTGATGCCGCCGGTTCGGCGGGCCCATACGAACCCGGGCCCGCCCAGGAACTGTTCTGGTCACACCATCCGTCGGTTCGACTTTGCGCACACTTCGGAAAACGCGAACCCACGGCCTTTGGAGATCTCGATCAGCACCTGACGGGCCGATTCACAGTCACCGGCGGCGCGGTGTCCCCCGCAGAGCCGGAGCCAGCGGCCGGAGC
This sequence comes from Streptomyces sp. NPDC060035, assembly GCF_042736635.1. Classification (NCBI taxonomy): domain Bacteria; kingdom Bacillati; phylum Actinomycetota; class Actinomycetes; order Kitasatosporales; family Streptomycetaceae; genus Streptomyces; species Streptomyces sp. NPDC060035. Next base: position 6,661 of record NZ_JBHWVO010000057.1, on the reverse strand, counting down.
CGAGCCAGCCCGCGTACGCCTGCATCAGGCAGTACCAGTTGTCCGAGGGCTCCAGATGCATCGGCTTCTTCTCCGCCCGCGCGATGTCCTTGAGCACAACGGATCGGTCGTACGCAACGTTGTACGCACAGACGGTCCGACGCTTGGTCACCTTGCGGAGGCGGGGGAGAACCTTCTCGAACGGGCGGGCGTCGGTTTATCCGAACCGGCCCTGTAGTCCTGGCTCAGACACCAGGGAGCGTGGGCCGAGGCCACGCTGGCCGCCCCGCAGCCCCCGAAGCCGCGTAGGTATGTATCGGCGTGCAAGGGCTTCGCTGTTCGAAGCCCTTGCTGGACGGGCTGGACGAGATGCCCCCGCAGGCGCGGGCGGAGGCGCTGGCGGCCCTGAGCCGGCAGCTGGGACGGGGCGAACGGCTGGTGCTGACCTGCCGGGCTGACGAGTACCAGCGGACGGTGGAGGAGAGTACGGTGCTCACCGCCGCCGCGGTGGTCGAGCTGTGCCCGCCGGACCCGGCCGACCTGCAGACCTATCTGCGGGTGAGCACGGCCCCCGCCCGGACCGGCTGCTGGGATCCCCTGTTCGCCGAGGTGGAAAGCACCCCCGGCGGGCCGGTGGCCCAGGCACTGTCCACTCCCTTGATAGCCTGGCTCGCCCGTACCGCCTACGCGGACACGGCGTCCGACCCCGCGGAGCTGCTCGCCGGCACGAACCTCGACGGCGCGCCCCTGATCAGCACCAAACCGCAGGACGACGCGGTCTTCGACGTGCGCAACATTGTCATCGCCACCCACCCTGCCGGTCCTCAAGCATGAGCAGCTGAAGAACGACCTGGTTGCCGAGCCCCACTACCAGCGGCTGACTGCCACACCCCCCGACGCGGCGCCGGTCGCGATCGGCATCGAGCGGCCCATCCTGCACGCGCAGATCGACATCGACCACGCCGCGCCCGGCCGTGTGCTGCACGTCATCACGGTGCACCTGAAGTCGAAGCTCCTCACCGATATTCCCGGGCAGGTGATCGACGCCCAGAAGGGCATCTGGCGCTCCGCCGACGCCTGGGCCGAGGGAAGCTTCCTATCGTCGATGAAGCGCATGAGCCAGGCCCTGGAGGTCAGGCGGCTGATCGACCAGATCCTCGACGATGATCCGGACGCGCGCATCATCGTCGCCGGTGACTTCAACGCCGAACCTGAGGAAGTCCCGGTTCTGGCGATCTGCGGCAACGTCGAGGACACAGGCAACGGCGACCTCGCCACCCGGGTCCTGGTCCCCATCGAGCACAGCATCTCCAATGAGGCTCGCTACACCCTCTTCCACCACGGCCGCGGCCAGATGATCGACCACATGCTTGTCACCCGCAACCTCCTCGCTCACTATCGCGGCTCAGAGATCCACAACGAGATCCTCCACGACGACTCCCTCGCCTTCGCCACCGACAGCAAATACCCCGAGTCCGACCACACCCCCGTCGTCGCCACCTTCGACTTCGACTGACCGCCCCGCGGATGACGGTGACGATCACGTACGAGGGGACCAGCATCACGGTCGAAGGAGCGGCCGACCGATGAAGTCGGCGAGCGTGTCCTGAGCGGCGGACAGGATGACCGTCAACAACTGCTTGTCCTGAATGACCAGTCCGGGGTCGGCGAGATCGGTCGGCAGCCAGCCGTCGAACCCGTACCGCGAGTCCGTGGGCGGTGCCCGTGCGCGCGATCTTCGGTGTGATGCCGCAGGCACGGATGAGGCGTCGGTACTTGTCGCCGTCGTAGCCCCGGTCGGCGAACAGTCGGCGCGGCCGATGCCGGGGCCGGCCGCGGCAGCCCGCCGTGACCAGCAACGACAACGGCTTCTGCCCCTGCTCGCAGGCCAGATGAATCTTCGTCGTGAACCCGCCCCGCGACCGGCCCAGACCGTGATCCTCCGTTCGAGGTCGCGCCGAGGTCGCGCCGAGGTCCGCCGATGTCGCTGTTGCGAGGATGCGCGGGGTCGACACCTACGCTTTCTTCGCTGTCCTCACCTTGCGGTATGCCCTGCTAGCCCATGGCTCGGGAAACGCTGATGACGCGGTGTCCTGCGGCCATTTGCGGCGCTCACCGCGATGGGGATGCTGGACCAGAACGTGGCGGGGGCCAGCCTTCTCGCCGAGGAACAACGGCTCCAGTCCCTCTCGCTGAGTAGTGACGCTGCAGGTCTGTGGGACGCGAGCGTCACGGCAGGAAGGGAGAGGCTCCGTGCCGTGCTGGGCCGCCTGCCCCGCTAGGCATGCTTCTGATCTCTCGCCGTAAGATACGGCCTCTGGTTATGCGGCCATCGCGCCCACCTCGCCGGGCGGAGCCGGGAAGGCCGATGCCTCGTCATATCGATGGCCGTGTTGGAGGCAGTGGTAGAGCTGTCCGAGCAGGCGATTGAAGAGGTTCCGCTGGGCGGATGCGTGCCAGTCTCCGTGGTCGTCGCGACGCCTGCGGTATTGGATTTTGGCGCCGGGCGAGGCGTTGGGGGCGGAGAAGGCCCAGAGATAGCCGACGTGGTTGAGCCGGTCGTTCTTCACCCACCGTCGGGTGACCGGACAGATCATCGAGACACGTCAGCCGCTGTGGATCTGACGTCCGCGAGGTACGTGGCCGATTTGATCGAAGCCGATGTGAACCAGTCACGCGCCACCTTCATGGCCGGCGACGCCGTCTACTGGTAGGCCTGGTTCAGCGCCCAGATCGCCCAGACGATCACGGCCAGTGGAATCACGAGGGCCGCGGTGCCGAGCGTGATACCCGCCCGCGCCCGGAAGCGATCGGCTCCCTGCCGGCCCCGCATCCTGCGCAGAGCGACGGTGCCTGAGACGACCGCAGAGAATCCCACGGGCACGATGCTGCAGACGAGAAGAAGACGGACCCACATCGGGACCGGGACCGGCAGCAAGGGGCAGACAATCATCGCGAGGGTGACAGCACCCAGTACCAGCGACGCTGTACCCGGCGACTGCTGCCGCACCGGCGCCTGTTCACTCGATCCTGCCATCTGCTCAACGGAACTCATGCCCGGGATGCTAGGCGGCAGGTACCGCGCTCCGCTTGGGCTCGAGTACCTAAGTCGTCCTGAGTAGTCCGCTGCCGGACCATTGCGAGCGGAGGGCTCTGTGCGTACGGAGTTTCAAACCGTGGCGCGTGTACGAGATCAGCAGAGGTTCAAAGATGGGCTCTCAGAGCTATTGAATGGTCGTCTCAGTCGGTGACGCGGCGATAGCAGACCAGGACGCTGGCGATGCCGGTATTGCCACGCAGGTGACAACGAACGATCCTCACACGAGGTGCGCAGTTACATGCCGTCGGGCGGGGTGGGTGTGGCTGGTGGTAGTACGCGGCGCGAGCTGGCGCATCGTCAAGTTGGTGCGCCAGTACGCCGTGACCAGCAGAGCCCGGTCCTCCAGTGGGAGGCTCCACGGCCGCCCTTGCGGACCGCATCCGCACCCTTGCGCCGCAGTAGGGTCACCAGTTTGCCGAACAGGCGAGGGCTCAGCCCGGGTGAACGGGGCTATCCAGGACGGCTCCGAACCGTGACCCCACCAGACACAGCGAGGGTCATTTCACTCGTCACCGGGTGTCCCATTCACGGCAGTATTGGACGGTCCCACCGAACCTTGAGCGGCGCTCGTCACAGTTCCCGGTGACCTGAGTCAGTCGAGGAGGGCAACGAGCCCGTTCACCCAGATCGCGAGGAACACAAAGGCCACCACCAGGCAGCCGACGCCCGCCAGCACACCGCCGACCGTCCACGGCTCGGAGGGCGCCTCGTACTCCCCTTTCAGGTCGTCCCGGTAGGAGGCGGGGTCGTCCCAGTCGACAGGGTGCCCCAACTCCTCGGCGCAGGCGGTCCGCACCGCGACCAGCTGCCCCTCCGCGAAGGCGGCGGCGGTCTTCGCCTCGGGGCCGTGCCAGGCGAGGGCCTTCATCCGCCACCTGGGAGACCCGTACCGCGCCTCGAAGGCGGCGGTCTCGTCGGCGTTCCGGTCCGTTCTGCCGCCGGGCCGGCATTGAAGACGAGGTGGGGTTCGCGACCAAGGTGGCGATGGCCAAGGCAATGGTCCGCCGGACGATCGCCGACAAGATCCCGTTCCGCTGGGTGACCGCGGATGCCGGCTACGGCTACAGCAAGGGCTGGCGCTCTGAGCTGGAACAGGCGGACGTTTTCCACGTCATGGCCACTACACGCCACGACACGGTCGTTACCCGCTGGGCCATCGACCACCCCGTGAGCGAGCTCTTCCCCGGCCTGCCCCGGCAGAAGTGGAAACGCCGCTCATGCGGCCAAGGTGCCCACGGGCCCCGCGTCTACGACTGGGCACGCGTTGAAGTCCGCCCCTGGCACCGACCCGACCGCCGACACTGGGTGATCGCCCGCCGCAGCGTTGCCCGCCCCCAAGAGCTCTCGTACATCGCCTACTGCCCCGCCGACACCACACTGGACGAGCTGATCCAAGTCGCCGGGAGCCGCTGGGCGATCGAGGAATGCTTCCAGACCGCGAAGCGGGAGTGCGGCCTGGACGACTACCAGGTCCGGCGATACCCCGGCTGGCACCGCCACATCACCCTGGCCATGGCCGCCCATGCCTGCCTCACCGTCCTGCGTGCCCGCCAGCTCGACACGGGGAAAGCAGAAACGGATCCTCCCAGCTCATCCACCTCAGCCTCGCAGAGAATCAGACGCCTGATCCACCGCCTCACCGACCGGCAGCCCGCACCCGTCGACCACATCCTCCACTGGTCAACCTGGCGCCGAAAACGACAACACCAAGCCCGCACCAGCCACTACAAACAACGCGGACACACCCCACCAGTGGCTAACCACCCGTCACGGCAAACACCGTTGCAGTACTAGGCCGTGTATCGCAAGTGGATCAAGGTGGCGGGTTGGCCGTAGTCCGGAGCTAGGCTCACCAGTCTGGCGTCGATCTGAGGAGACGGGCGCGTTGGCTGCTGCGGTGCTGGTTCACGGTCTGTATCACCGTCCCGAGCACTTTGCCGTGCTGGCAGAACGATTGCGGACCGCCGGAACCGAGGTATTCGTGCCTGAGCTCCACCGGGGCTCATTGCATGCTGACACAGCTGCCGTCCAGGCCGTCATCGATGCGCTGCCGGAGCCCCCGATCGTCCTCGGTCACTCCTACGGAGGGTCAGTGATCACAGGGGTGTGCGGAGCGGGGCACCTGGTCTATCTGGCGGCCTTCGTACTGGATGCCGACGAGAGCGCGGCCAGTCTGGGCGGTACGTCCCCGCAGCTCAAGGATGCGATCATCCCTGAGCCCGACGGCTCGACCAGCCTGCACCCCGGCCGGGCTATCGACGCTCTCTACGGCGACTGTCCCGAACCCCTCGCCGCGCGGGCGGTTGGCCTACTGCGTGCGCAAGCCCCAGGCTGCGGACGAGGAGTCCCGCAACGCCACAGTTGGAAAAAGACTCCCTCCACCTACGTCGTCTGTGCACAGGACCGGGCCATCGACCCCGGCCTCCAGCGGAGGATGGCCTCGCGCTGCACCGACGTGCGCGAATGGCAGACAGGCCACTCCCCGTTCGTGGGACAGCCCGATCTCATCGTGGAACTTCTGCGGGAATTGCTCGCCACCACCACCCCTCCCAGCGGAAACGTACGAGTCACAACCACTCGTTGATGGCTGCGATCAGGACGGTGGCCTCGTATCGGACCGCGAGCTTGTCGTATCTGGTGGCGACGGCGCGGTGCCTCTTGAGGCGGTTGATCGCGCACTCGACCGCATGGCGCTCGCGGTAGTCGACTGGGTCGAAGCGGGTGGTCGGCCCCCGTGGGAGCCCCGATTTCTGCGGTTACGTGCCTGGTCAGCCTTATCGGGGATGGTGCAGCGGATCCCGCGGCGGCGTAGGTAGGCGCGGTTCTGGCGGGATGCGTACGCCTTGTCACCGCGTACTCGATTGGGACGGACGCGCGGCCGGCCCGCCCCGATGCGGGGCACGCGGACCTTCTCCAGAACGGGTTCGAACTGTGGCGAGTCCCCACGCTGCCTGGCTGTTACCACGATCGACATGGGCTTCTGACCTTGCTCGACGGCCAGGTGCAGCTTGGTGGTGAAGCCGCCGCGTGAGCGTCCCAGTCCGTGATCGCGGGGCTCGGTGGAGACACCGCCTGGTGGTTCCTTCTGCAGGTCACCACGCTTCCGGGCCCCGGCCGCATGCTGATGGGCGCGGCACACCGTGGAGTCGACACTCAGGTCCCACGTGATCGCACCCTTCGCGTCAGCCACGGACTGGAGCCGGGTCAGGACCCGGTGCCAGGTGCCGTCCCGTTGCCATCGGCGAAACAGGTCGTAGATCCGGCCCCACGGCCCGTACTCGACAGGTATGTCCCGCCACGGAACCCCCGTCCGAACCCGGAACCGTATGCCGTCGATCAGCTGGCGCCGGGGCCAGACGGGCGGCCGCCCTCCCTTCGCCCCCTTCGGCAACAACGGCTTCAGCACCGCCCACTGCTCGTCTGTGAGATCTCCCCGCGCCATGAACCAAGATCATTCATCGCTCAAGATCCACTTTCGATACACGGCCTAGTGTTCTGAGTCGGGAATTCTGTTCAGATAACTGGCGAGGCGTTCGAGGATTTCGTCCGCGGTCTTTGTCCAGATGTAGGGCTTCGGATCGG
>NZ_JBHWVO010000056.1:0-15553 GCF_042736635.1 Streptomyces sp. NPDC060035 | reverse complement strand
TCCCTCACGGCCAGGGCCCGTCGTGGGGGGGGGGGGCCGCGCCGCGGCAGGTGCCGGAGCGGGGTCAGTACCGGGCCGTGCCCGGCACGGCGGAGAGCATGTCGGCGTCCTGGCGAAGGATCGCGCGCTCCAGCGTGGTCAGCCTGGGGCCGGGGTCGATTCCCAGCTCGTCGGTCAGCGTATTGCGGGCCCTTCGGAACACGGCGAGCGCGTCGGCCTGCCGGCCGGAGAGATACAGCGCCTGCATCAAATGCGCGTACGGCTCTTCACGGAGGGGATGGAGGGCTATGAGGTCGGTGAGTTCACCAATGGCCTCTTCGTATTGGCCCAGAGTTATCTCCAAGCAAATACGCTGTTGCAGTGCGGCGACGCGTTCTTCCTCCAGCCGCGCGGCGCGGGTCTGCAGCGCGCTGCTCGAAATCGTGGCCAGGGCCGGGCCCCGCCAGAGGGCGAGTGCGTCCTTGAGGAGCTCCAGCGCCTCCTCCTTGAGGTCGGCACGTACCATTTTCTTCGCCGTTGCGACGTTGCGCCGGAAGATATCGCTGTCGATCTCGCAGTGAGCGGAGTCCAGTTGGTAACCGGAAGCCGTCGACAGGACGGTTTCCTGCGGCGCTCCGACCATGGCCAGTGCGCGGCGAATCATCCACACACTGGTCTGTAGCTGGCCGGGGGCGGTCCGGGGCGGACGTTCGCCCCAGAGGTGGGTGATGAGTTCGGGTGTGCCGACGGCTCTGCCCGACACAAGTGCGAGGGCGGTGAGAACTCGGAGCTGCCGTTGTCCGGCGAGGGGGACCGGCATGTTCCGGGAAAGCATGGAGATCGGACCTAATATGCGAATCTGCACGCCGCCCATAGGGGTTCTCCCGTTCTGCCTGTCCATGACTGAATTCCCCCGCCATGAACTGCTGGATTTTCGCACGCAATGTCTTTGGATGCGTTGGTCGATCAAGGGAATGCAGCGGTCCTGGCTTCGGCCACTACGCGCGTAGCGGGGTTCTGCCCTATCGAGTCGGGACAGTAATCAGCCAACCTTGCCGCGTCAACGAGGCCGGGATGGGTGCGGCTGAAAACTGTTGTACCGGAGCCCGTGAAAAGCATGCACGGGGAAACTACGGATTACTTGTGTGCGGGGGAGTGGCCGGGAGTACATGATCGCGAATTGCGCGGAGTAATCATCCGGGCATATGCCGCTCGGCGAGCGACGGGGTGACGACCCCCTGAACGTAGCGCCCAGGCGGAGTATGTGCTTCCGGTGTGAAGGTGACGTGGGGCCATGCGTGGCGAGCGAGGTTACGCAGCGCACTGATCCTCACTCGGAGTCGCCGCTCAGTGGTCTAGACCGCTAATGGCAGAAATCGTATGCCGAGGGGATCGTGAGCCGGGGTCGCGGGTGCCGAAATGCGACGTCGGGCGTCCGCCCTCCCCCGATCGGGTGCCCTGAACCCCCGAAGGTGCCCGATTCGGGGGTTCAGGTGTGGCCAAGCCTCAGTTCCCGAGGCTCCCTGCAGTCGGCGGCCTCAGGTTGCCGGGAGCCCTGTGACGTCGAGCAGTTCCAGATGCCGGGGCGCCAGCACGCGTGTGCCGCCGTCCGGCGCCCGGCGCTCGGCGGCCCGAGTCAGCGCCGTCACCGCGTCCGGGGATGCGGTACGGGAGATCCCGGAGTCGCCCAGTGGGGTCACCATGTCGTCGTGGTGGCAGGGCAGGAGCACGGGCGGTGACCCCAGTGCGGCCAGCATCCGGTCCGGGTAGCCGTGGACGGAGGCGTGACCGCTCATCCCGATCACCGCCACATCGGGCCGTGCGCCGACCAGCTCCCGCTCTGCGACGTTGCTGGTGCCGGTCAGGAGAACGGACGGACCGCCCTCGACGGACACCTGGAAGGCCAGCGTCTGCCCCTCGACCAGGTCGCCCAGGGTCCGGGGCCGGGCGGGGACGGTTTCCCGCGTCCCGGAGGCGAAGGATGTGTAGTCCTGTTGCCTGCTGTGCAGACTGCGGAACACCTCCACGCTGTAGCCGTCGAACTGGAGATGGTCGCCTCCGCTCACCGCCACCACGTCCGCCATACGGTGCGCCGGGGTGCCCATCGCGGCCATCAGGTGACGCGACGTGGTGGTGCAGAGCGTCCGGATGCGCCGGCCGCCCCAGCCCGGCCTGGACAGCAGGTGCGGCACGTCGGCGAGATGGTCGAAGTGTCCGTGGCTGATCAGGATCAGCTCGGGCGCCCCGGTCAGCTCCTTCTCCGCCACGTGCTCCACGGCCTCCGGGTCCAGGCGCAGCGGCAGCGTCGGATCGAGGGCACCGTCCCCGTCGGCGTACGGCATCCGGCTCAGATACGGGTCGAAGAGCACGCTGCGGCCCGCGAAGGACAGCTCCCAGCCGGCCACGCCCAGCCAGCGCAGGCCGAGCGCGGTGCCCTTCGGCATCCGGCGGGGGTGCGCGCTCGGCAGGGCGGCGGCGCCGCCTACCAGCAGCCCCGCTGTCCCGACGCCCAGCGCGCCCTGGAGGACCGACCTTCGCGACTGACTCATGTGCCACCTCGTTCACGTTGTGCTGATCACCCGTCACCCTACGGATCGGGTGTGGTGGTGCAGCACATTTGAGTCAGTGGCGGGACCGGGGTGCGGCGGATCAGGTGGTGTACTCGGAGTTCAGCCGGACGTAACCCTCAGTCAGGTCGCAGCCGTAGACGGTGAACTCCCCGTCGCCGATGCCCAGTCCGATACTGATCACGACCTCGCTGCCGCGCATGTGCTCGGCGACCTCGGCCCGCAGCTCGGCGTCACCGGGGCCGTCGGCGCGCTGCGGATAGACCAGGGCCCCGCCGAAGCGGACGGTGACCTTCTCCTGGAGGATGTCGGTGTCGTCGGTGCACTTGCCGATCGCCATCGTCACTCGGCCCCAGTTGGGGTCGCTGCCGTGCACGGCGGTCTTGACCAGCGGCGAGTTGACCACGGTCTTGCCGACGCGCTTGGCCTGCGCCGTGTCCCTGGCCCCGGTGACCCGCACCTCGATGAGCTTGCTCGCCCCCTCGCCGTCGGAAGCGATGTTCTTCACCAGGGCGAGTGCCACCTCGTGCAGCGCCTCCTCGAACTCCGCCACATCCACCTCTCCGGCCAGCCCGTTGGCGAACAGGACCGCCGTGTCGCTGGTCGAGGTGTCGGTGTCGATGGATACCGCGTTGAACGTACGGTCCATGACGCTCCGGAAGATCCGGTCCTGCTCGTCCTGGGGCAACAGGGCGTCGGTGGCGAAGAAGGTCAGCAGGGTCGCCATGTCGGGCTCCAGCATTCCCACGCCTTTGGCGATGCCGACGAGCGACGCCTCGCCGCATCGCACCCTGACCACCTTGGGCCGGGTGTCGGTCGTCATGATGGCCCGCGCTGCACGGTCGAACCCGCCCTCGGGGAAGGGCCAGGAGAGCGTCTTGATGTGCGCGCGGATCTTCTCCATGGGGTACTGGAGGCCGATCACCCCGGTGGAGGCGATCAGCAGTTCTTCCTCGGTGAGCCCGGTGGCGGCGGCCACCGAGTTCCGCACCTCACGTGCGTTGCTCTCGCCCTCCGGGCCGGTGGCGACATTCGCATTCCGGGCGAGGACGACCACCCCGCGCGCCTGCCCGTCGGCCGCCGCCGCCCGGCTGAGCACCACGCTCGGGCCGGAGAAGCGGGACTGCGTGAACACCGCGCTGACCTGCGAGGGCACGGTCGAGGCCAACACCGTGAAGTCGTCCCGCCCGTCGTCCGAGAGTCCCGCCGGGGCGGTGTGCACCACGAACCCCGCAGGGTCCCGGGTCGTCGTACCGGTCATGATCGCCTTCTTCCCTCGGGCATACCTTTATGCGTCTGCTCGTATGTCTATTCATCTATCACAGTCGGCGCGGGCACAAGGCCCGAACCGGCCCCGGGCTGCCTCGAAGCGCACTACAGCGGGGTCGGATAGGCGCTGGAGAGGCGGTGGAGAGAGCACACCGGCACGGTGACGGCATTCCGCTTCCCGTCGACATCCTGGAGACGACGCCGCATGTCCCGTGTATCGACCAAGCCCAGCAACAACCCGACGGCCGCACACGCCCTGCTCAAGCGTCTCCACGAGCACGGTGTGGAGACGGTGTTCGGTGTCGTCGGCCGCGAAGCCGCCTCCATTCTCTTCGACGAGGCGCCGGGAATCGACTTCGTCCTCACCCGGCACGAGTTCACCGCCGGCGTCGCCGCCGACGTCCTGGCCCGCATCACCGGCCGGCCGCAGGCCTGCTGGGCCACGCTCGGCCCCGGCATGACGAACCTCGCCACCGGCGTGGCGACCTCGATCCTGGACCGCTCGCCCGTCATCGCGCTGGCCGCCCAGTCCGAGTCGCACGACATCTTCCCCAACGACACCCATCAGTGTCTGGACTCCGTCGCCGTCATGCGCCCCATGACGAAGTACGCCGTCGAGCTCCAGCGCCCCGACGAGATCACCGACCTGGTCGACTCCGCCGTCGCCGCCGCGATGACCGAGCCCGTCGGCCCCAGCTTCATCTCCATCCCCGTCGACCTGCTCGGCGCCGACATCGACGCCTCGGTGACCCATCCCGCCGCGCGCACCCCGGCCAAGCCGGTCGGCGCCGTCCAGGCCGGCTGGGAAGCCACCGCCGACGAAGCCGCCGCCCTGGTCGCCGGTGCGGAGCACCCGGTGTTCGTCGTCGGCGCGGCTGCCATCCGCTCCGGCGCGGTCCCCGCGATCCGGGCCCTGGCCGAGCGCCTGGACGTCCCCGTCATCACCACGTACATCGCCAAGGGCGTCCTGCCGCACGGCCACCACCTCAACTACGGTGCCGTCACCGGGTACATGGACGGCATCCTGTCCTTCCCCGCCCTGGAGACCCTCTTCGGCCCGGCCGACGTCATCGTGACCCTCGGCTACGACTACGCCGAGGACCTGCGCCCCTCGATGTGGACCCGCGGCGGCGAGAAGAAGACCGTCCGGGTCTCCCCGACCGTCAACCCGATCCCCAGGGTCTACCGCCCGGACGTCGACGTGGTCACCGACGTGCTGGCCTTCGTCGAGCACCTGGACGCCGCCACCGCGGACCTCGCCGAGAAGACGCCGCACGACATCACCCCGCTGCGTGAGCGCATTGCCGAGTTCCTGGCCGACCCCACCGAGTACGACGACGGCATGCGGGTCCACCAGGTGATGGACTCCATGAACACAGTGATGGAGGAGACCGCCGCCGCCGGTGAGGGCACGATCGTTTCCGACATCGGCTTCTTCCGGCACTACGGCGTGCTCTTCGCCCGCGCCGACCAGCCCTTCGGCTTCCTCACCTCGGCCGGCTGCTCCAGCTTCGGCTACGGGATCCCCGCGGCGATCGGCGCCCAGATGGCCCGGCCCGGCCAGCCCACCTTCCTCATCGCCGGCGACGGCGGCTTCCACTCCAACAGTGCCGACCTGGAGACCATCGCCCGGCTCAACCTGCCCATCGTGACGGTCGTCGTCAACAACGACACCAACGGGCTGATCGAGCTCTACCAAAACCTCGGCCACCAGCGCTCCTACGACCCGGCCGTCAAGTTCACCGGGGTCGACTTCACCGAACTCGCCCGCGCCAACGGCGTCGAGGCCGTCAAGGCCACCTCCCGCGAGGACCTGCTCGCCGCCCTGCGCAAGGGAGCCGGTCTCGGCCGCCCGTTCCTGATCGAGGTCCCGGTGAACTACGACTTCACCTCCGGCGGCTTCGGTGCCCTGAGCATCTGATCATGACGCACACACTCCCCGCGGCCACGGGGTTCCTGGTCTCCGCCCAGCAGGGCGGGGGCCGGGCCCCCGGGCCCGTCTTCGCCACCCGGGGCGCCCACGAAACCGTGGCCGAAGCCCTCCGTACCCAGACCCTGAACGCCGTACTCGTGCACTCGGGTTCGGCCGGGGACGCCGTGGCCCGCTCCGGGGACACGGCGCTCGTCCTGGCCGGCGAGCTCTACAACCGGGAGGAACTGCTCACCCTCCTCCCGGCCGGCACCGACGCCCGCACGGACGCGCAGCTGCTGCTCGCCCTGCTGGGCGTCTACGACCTGCACGCCTTCCGGCTGCTCAACGGCCGGTTCGCGGCGGCCGTGGCCCTCGGCGACCGGGTGCTCCTGGCCACCGACCATGCGGGCTCCGTCCCCCTCTACACCCTTCCGGCGCCCGGCCGTGTCCTCGCCGCCACCGAGATCAAGGCCCTCGTCCCGGCGACGGCCCAGGCTCCGCCGTCCGGGCGGCCCGTCGCCGAGGCGCGAAGGGTCCGCCGGGTGCCGGGCGTCCACCAGGTGCCCGCCGGCACGGTGCTGGACCTCGATGTCCGTACCGGCACCGCCGTGCCCTGCCGGACCTGGACCCCGTCGGTGTCCCGACGGATCCTGCCCGAGGCCGACGCGGCCGCCGCCGTACGCGAGACGCTGGAGCGGGCCGTCCGGGCCCGCACGGGCGGCACCACCCCGCTGGTGGTGCTTTCCGGAGGAATCGATTCTTCCGGCGTCGCCGCGCTCGCCGCCGCGCACACCGACGGCCCCCTGGACACGCTGTCCATGGGTACCGACACCTCGGACGAGTTCGCCGAGGCACGCGTGGTCGCCACCCATCTCGGCTCCGCCCACCGGGAGATCACCGTCCCCACGGCGGACCTGCTCGGCCAGCTCCCGTACGCGATCTGGGCGTCCGAGTCCGTCGACCCGGACATCATCGAGTACCTGCTGCCCCTCACCGCCCTGTACCGGGCGCTCGACGGGCCCGCCCGCCGCATCCTCACCGGCTACGGGGCCGACATCCCGCTCGCCGGTATGCACCGCGAGGAACGGCTGCCCCAGCTGGACACGGCCGTGGCGTTCGACATGGCCACCTTCGACGGGCTCAACGAGATGACCCCGGTGCTCTCCGGCATCCAGGGCCACTGGTCGACCCACCCGTACTGGGACCGCGACGTACTGGACCTGCTGGTGTCGCTGGAGGCCGGGCTCAAACGTCGCTACGGCCGCGACAAATGGGTCCTGCGCGAGGCGATGAGCGCCCTGCTCCCGCAGGAGACGGTCAACCGGCCGAAGCTCGGCGTGCACGAGGGCTCGGGGACGACGTCGTCCTTCAGCCTCCTGCTGATGGACGCCGGGGTGCAGGACGCCGACATACACCGGGCCAAGTTCCTGGTGGTGCGGGAGATCTTCGACCGGGTGGTCGTCGAGGGCCTGCCACCCGCAGAGGTGAGCACCACCGACGCCGTGCACCAGGTGGCCGCACAGCTGAAGGAGACCGAGTGAACCGCTCCAGACCCCGTACCGGCCGCCCGCGCCCCATCCGACAGGAGGGATGACCTCGTGGAACGCGTCGACACCGCGATCTCGCCCCGCTACGCCCAGATCCCGACCTTCATGCGCCTGCCGCACGACCCGCAGCCCGCCGGCCGCGACGTCGTCGTCATCGGTGCCCCCTACGACGGGGGCACCAGCTACCGACCGGGTGCCCGCTTCGGCCCGCGCGCCATCCGCAACGAGTCCGGCCTGATCCACGGGGTCGGCATCGACCGGGGGCCGGGTACCTTCGACCTCATCGACTGCGTGGACGCCGGGGACATCGACCTCACCCCGTTCAACATGCACATCGCGATGGAGACGGCCCACCGCCATCTGCGCGGCCTCCTCCAGGACAACGCCGCCTTCCTGATGCTCGGCGGCGACCACTCGCTCACCCTGGCCGCCCTACGCGCCGTGGCCGAGCAGCACGGCCCCGTCGCCGTGGTCCATCTCGACGCGCACTCCGACACCAACCCCGCTTTCTACGGAGGCGAGTTCCACCACGGCACCCCGTTCCGGCACGGCATCGACGAAGGGCTCATCGACCCCCGGCGCACCGTGCAGATCGGCATCCGGGGCCACAACCCCCAGCCCGACTCACTGGACTACGCCCGCGGCAAAGGGGTGCGGGTCGTCACCACCGACGAGTTCGTCGAGACCGGAGTCGCCGGCACCCACGCCCTCGTCCAGGAGCTCATCGGCGACCACCCGGTCTACGTGTCGGTCGATGTCGATGTCGCCGACCCGGCCTTCGCCCCCGGTACCGGAACCCCGGCGCCCGGCGGACTGTCCTCCCGCGAGGTCCTGGCCCTCCTGCGCTGCGTGGGCGAGCTGCGGCCGATCGGCTTCGACGTCATGGAGGTCTCGCCCCTCTACGACCACGCCGGGATCACCTCCATCCTGGCGACCGAGATAGGCGCGGAACTGCTCTACCAGTACGCCCGCGCTCACATCAAAGGAAGGAACGACGCGTGACCGTCATAGACTGCTCCGAACTCCGCGACGAACTCCTGGGACTCGCCTCGCGCCTGCCCGCGGTGCCGCGCGCGGACCTCCCGGCCTTCCTGGCGGCCTCGAAGGAGGCGTCCGGCGACCTACCGGCCTCGATCGCCGAGGCGCTCGACGCCTTCAACGCGTCCGGCAACGAGGACGGTTACCTCCTGCTGCGCGGCCTCCCCGTCGAACCGCAGGACCAGCTGCCGCGCACCCCCGAGTCCACCCCCGCGCCGACGGAGCGCCCGCTGCTCACCATGGAGGCGATGCTCGGCATCGTCGGCCGCCGGCTCGGACTGCACACCGGGTACAGGGAGCTGCGGAGCGGCACCGTCTACCACGACGTGTACCCCTCACCCGGCGCGCACCACCTCTCGTCGGAGACCAGCGAGACCCTGCTGGAGTTCCATACGGAAATGGCGTACCACCAGCTCCAGCCCAACTACGTGATGCTCGCCTGTTCCCGTGCCGACCATGAACGCAGGGCCGCGACCCTGGTCGGCTCGGTCCGCAAGGCGCTGCCGCTGATCCCGGACGGTTTCCGCAGCCACCTCTTCGACCGCAAGGTGCCCTGCTGCGTCGACGTCGCCTTCCGCGGCGGCGTCGAGGATCCGGGCGCCATCGCCCAGGTGAAGCCGCTCTACGGCGACCCGGACGACCCGCTGCTCGGCTACGACCGGGAGCTGCTGGCCCCCGAGGACCCCCGTGACGTCGAGGCCGTGGAGTCGCTGTCCAAGGCGCTGGACGAGATCACCGAGGCCGTGCACCTGGTCCCCGGCGACGTCCTGATCATCGACAACTTCCGTACGACGCACGCCCGTACGCCGTTCACGCCGCGCTGGGACGGGGTGGACCGGTGGCTGCACCGCGTCTACATCCGCACCGACCGCTTCGGACAGCTCGCCGGCGGCGAACACGCGGGCGACGTGGTCGCCTTCACCCCGCGCGACTGACCGGCTTCTTCCCACGGCCCGGCGGGCCGGTGGCGCTCCGCAACAGTGTGGAGCGCCACCGGCCCGCCCGTCGTGCTGCCCGCTCCCGGTCCGCTCTCGGCTCACTCTCCCGGCACTCTCCGTGGTGGCCCGGCGCCCCGGGGCAGCGGTTAGCGTGTCGGACAGGTGACCGGAGGCGGTCCGGTCACGGGAGAGGTATCCGCAGCAGACGAGGAGACAACGCCAAGTGTCGGACCCCACGTTGCAGCAGATGGCACGTCATGACCGCGCAAGGCGTCGCGGACCGCGCAGAGGACCGGTGCTGGGTGTGGCGGTGGCCGTCGTCCTGGCGGTGGGTGCGGGCTGGTGGGGGTACCGGGCGTGGTCCGGGGACGGGGAGCGGGACCCCGAGGTGGCCGCGGCCACCGAGCGCCTCCAGTCGTTTCTCGACGCCTGGGCGGCGGGCGAGGCCGCGAAGGCCGCGGCGCTGTCCGACTCGCCGGAGAACGCCGAGTCCCTGCTGGCCTCGGTGACGACCAACCTGAAGCCCACGAAGGCGAAGCTGTCGGCGGGGGAGGGCGAGAAGAACGACAAGGGCGAGGTGACCGTCCCGTACACCGCACAGTTCATCATCCCCGCCGTCGGACTCTTCCGCTACGACTCCGAAGCGACGCTGGTCAAGAAGGCGAAGCAGTGGACCGTGGAGTTCGGCTCCCCGATGATCCACCCCCGGCTGAAGCCCGGACAGACACTCGCGCTGCAGACGGTGGCCAAGCGTGCCGCCGTGCTCGATACCAACGGCGACGACTTGCAGGCCGCCTCGTTGCGCGGCTCGGTGGACGAACAGGGCAGGGGGACGTTCGGTCTGGAGGCACGCTACGACAAGCAGTTGCGGGGCGGCGGGGGCGCGGCCACCAGCGAGGTGGTGATCGCCGACCGGCAGTCCGGCCACGCCGAGGCCTCCCTCACCAAGAGCTCCGCGAAGCCCGGCACACCCGTGAAGACCACCATCGACCCCAAGGTGCAGGGCGCCGTGGCCAAAGCGATGGAAGGGCTGAAGGTGAACGCCGCGCTGATCGCCCTGGAGCCCTCGACCGGCAACATCCTCGCCGTCTCCAACCGTCCGGCCGGCGGCCTGAACCGTGCGCTGGCCGGCCAGTACCCGCCCGGGTCGACGTTCAAGGTGGTGACGGCGGCAGCGATGCTGAAGGCGGGCGTGAAGCCGTCCGACGTCGTGGAGTGCCCCAAGTTCGCACGTGTCGACGGGCAGCGGTTCGAGAACCAGAATCAGTTCACGCTGCCGGCGGGATCGACCTTCAAGGACTCCTTCGCGAAGTCCTGCAACACCATGTTCGTGGAGAACCGCGCCAAGGCGGGCGGCTCGGCCCTGCACGCCGCGGCGGCTGCCTTCGGGATCGGCGGCGTCTGGGACGTGGGCGATTCGACGTACGACGGATCGGTCCCGGTGAGCACGTCGGACAACGACCTCGCCGCGTCCACCATCGGTCAGGCCCGGGTGCAGGCCTCGCCACTGGTGATGGCGTCGATCGCGGCGACGGTGAAGGAAGGAACCTTCAATCAGCCGGTGCTGGTGCCCGACGCGGTCAAGAAGAAGCACGAGGCGACCGCCAGGCTCGACCCCTCGGTGACCGGCGACCTGCGCGACATGATGCGGGCGACGGTGACGTACGGAGCAGGCAGCGCCCTGGCGGGAATTCCCGGGCAGCCGCACGCCAAGACCGGGACGGCGGAGTTCGGCGAGGAGAAGCCGCCGCGCACCCACGCCTGGATGATCGGCTACCAGGGCGACAGCGACCTGGCGTGGTGCGTGATGCTGGAGGACGGCGGTTCGGGCGGCGCCGACGCGGGGCCGGTGGCGGCCAGGTTCCTGAAGGGGCTGACGGATGCGGGGTGACGGCGAGTGACCTGATCCAAGCCGGTGCGATGACCTCCGGGGAGCCGGGGGCTTGATCGGCAGCCACACGCGGAGCCGGCGGGTACGCCGGGCGGATCGTCATCAGCGCGTTCCTCGACGACGCCGGTGTGTAGGACGAAGAGGATGCCCTGGAACACCAGCCGGCCGCGCACCCCTAGGGGTGTTCCCTGCGGGTTGATCGCGTGGCCGTGGAACTTGGGTGACCAGGTGATGCCCTGCGGCCGATACCCGCGTGATGCAGCCTGACGGGTGTGGCAGCCTGCGGGATGCCGGCAGGGCTGCGCGAACACGCAGGCCACCACTACGCCATCCAGTTCCCCTACGCCCTGCCCGACGAGCGCCGTTCTTGTTGCCCCGGTGCCCCGGTGCCCCGGTGCCCCGGTGCCCCGGTGCGGGTGAGGCGGTGGGCGACCTCAGCCCACTCAGCGCCGGACGGGGTGGATCCGCGCGTTGAGCGCGCAGCAGGTCGCCCGCCACCCTCTGGACTGCGTCCGTCCGAGGGAACCGACCTCGAACAAGGCACGCCGTGGTGATCGTGGGCAAGTCGCCGGGCCATCGTGGTGCGGCAAGCTGATGGCGCTACGGATGGGGTACGCGGATGTGGGAATCGACCCGGGCCATGAGCCGGCGCAGTCTGCTCGTTGCCGGTGGCGCGGTGGCGGCCACCGCCACTGCCACGGGCGGGTCCAGTGCTCTGGCCACGGGGGAAGCGGTGCTGCGGGGATCGGGGAGCGGTGATGGCGCCGGCCGGGCGAGGATTGACGTCCACCACCATTTCACCGCTCCGGCGTGGGTGGACTGGGCCGAGCGTGAGGGCCTGGTGCGGCGGCAGGAGCTGCCGTGGTGGGCGCGTTGGGATCTGGACGCCACCCTGGCGCTGATGGACCGGGTGGGAATCGCAACCGCCGTCCTCAACCCGACCATGCAGGACCGGTACCGCTCCGCCGCGCAGGCCAGGGAAGGCCTCACCGTCGTCTTCGAGGCGCTGAGCGACTTGGTGGCTCAGCACCCGGGCCGTTTCGCCATCCTCGGCCCTGCTGTCCTGGACCATCCCGAAGTGACCACGTGGGCTCTCCGACGCGCCTTCGACGAGCTCGGTGCCGTTGGAGTCAGCATGAAAGCCAGCTACAACGGTGTCTACCTCGGTGACCCCTCGTACGACCGATTCCTCGCGGAACTAGACGAACGCGCCGCGGTCGTCTTCACGCACCCGCTCGACCTTCCGGGCGGACCACCCGGCGTGCCCACGGTCCCCGGAATTCCGAACTTCATGTGCGATTTCCTGCTGGATACCACGCGTGCCGCTGTGAATCTGATCCGTACCAGGACACTCGACCGCTACGCGCACCTGTCAGTCATCCTGCCGCACGCCGGTGGATTTCTCCCTCAGATCGCCACCCGCATGGAGGCCTTCGGCGACTTCTGTACCCCACCCCTCGATGCTGCCCGCGTACGGGACTACCTCCGCCGCTTCTACTACGACACGGCGGGCCCGATGGCCCCCTCGGGCACTCTGGTGGCCACCGCCGGTGCCGACCGGATTCTCTTCGGCACCGACTGGCCGGCCGCCTCCGCCGACATCATCACCGACTTCACGGTGCCGGCGATCGAGACCGACCCCGTCCTCACCGACCGCCAACGTCGTGGCATCAACCGCGACAACGCGCTCCGCCTCATGCCCTCGCTGAGGCGCGCCTAGTATCTGAGCGCCCCAGGGCGATCAGCGTGCTCCGTCAGGCGCGGGAGACGTACACGGAGCGGGTGCAACCGGCAGGCGCTCCGATCACCCGTGACGCAGCGGGCCTGCGTTGCTGGACCTGGGCGGGGCGCCGAGCCAACGCCACACCCGCCGCAACTCCCGACGGTCCTACGGTGCCGGGGCAGAGCACGAACGACCGCTGGATCCGGCTGCGGGGCGATGCGGTCCGGGTGTCCGGAAGGACGCGACGGCTGACGCGGCGGAGCGTCTGCCGCTTGTGGCGCCGGCGGGCCAGGGGCACCCGGGAGGTGCGCCGCATACCGAGTGGCTCCCGCCGACGCAGAGCGCAGTGCCGGAACGTGGGGGAGCGGGAGGCCACCAAGCTGCGCTGGCAGCTGTCTACGGACGCTGTCAAGCTCGAGGCGCTGAAGGTATTCGCCGACGGCCCCTGCGAGGACAGTGTCGCCCGCCCCCCGCTCCGTAGCTGTTCCCCTCCCGGGGTGCCTTGCCTGGCGGCTCCGGCACCCCGAACGTACGTTCTCCTGATTGCTCCCTGTCGCCTGAAAGGTGTTCGTGATGAACCGAGGCTTGATCATCGTGGATGTGCAGAACGACTTCTGTGAAGGAGGCAGCGTCCCCGTGGCAGGCGGCGCCCGTATCGCCACCGCCATCGCTGAACTGGTGGAGCAGACCGCGGGTGGCGACTATCAGTACGTCGTCGCGACCCGTGACCATCACATCGACCCGGGAAGTCACTTCTCGGAGAACCCCGACTACAAGGACAGCTTCCCCGTCCACTGTGTGGCGGGCAACGAGGGCGGCGAATTCCACCCCCACTTTGCCCCCGCCGTCACCGGCGGCAAGGTCGATGCCGTCTTTTTCAAGGGCGCCCACAGCGCCTCCAAGAGCGGCTTCGAAGGCGCCGACGATCAGGGCACGCCCCTGGCGGACTGGCTGCGTGCCCGCGGGGTGCAAGACGTCGATGTGGTCGGCATCGCCACCGACCATTGCGTGCGCGCGACGGCACTGGATGCTGTCAAGGCCGGGTTCCGCGCCCGCGTGCTCCTGAACTACTCGGTCGGCGTCGCCCCGCACACCACGGCGTCGACCCTGGACGACTTCCGTCGGGCGGGCGTCGCCATGTCCGGCGAGGTCCCCGGACCGTCATAGTGGTCGGCCCTTTGCACTGAGGGGGCAGCCTTCTACGCATGTGGAGAGCAGCTTGGATGATTCCCACGGCCGCAGTCCTCGTCATCATCGACCTCACGGACCTGCACCCGTGTCGCCACCCGGGACAGGGCGACCGTCACACGCCGCTGTGGCTGAGCGCTTCAGTCGGCGAATGCACGCGGCATCTGGCGGACGAAGCACGGTAGGTGGCGAGGCGGGTGCGCCGTGCCGGTCCCCGACCCTCCTCATGGCTGCTCCGCGTGACCCGAACGGGCGAGATGGGTGACGGCGCGGCGGCGCCGGTTCGACGTCCACCAGAAGGCGCCGAAGAACAGGACAAGGCCGGGAAACACGAGGATGGGGCCGGCCGCATTGTTCTCCGGCTGGTCCCATGCCCTGATGCCGGTTCCGGTCATCAGGAAACCCGCGGTGACGCACAGGCCGATCAGGTAGCCCTCGACCCGCATCGGTACGGGTACGTCCTTGGGCCTGATACGCGCCCTGCCGGACTCGATCAGCCGGAGTGCTTCGGCCTCGCAACAGCTGCCGAGGCCCGCCCCCAGCGAGCCCTCCGACCCGGCGGGCTGCCTGTCAGGGCGCTGCCTCGGGGCCTCTTGGTAAGGGATCCCGGCGAAACGAGTGGTGAACACGGCGTCAGGGACGACGAGGACGGCGTTTGCCCCGTCGGTGCGGAGCGCAGCTGCTGAAGCGCCTCCTCGGTGTGCGGTGAGACGAGCGCGACGATGTAGCGTGCGAGCGCCTGTCTGGCCTCCGCCTCGGTGGGGTAGTCCTCGCCGGTGCTCAGCGGTGCGGAGAACGGGTTGTCGTCGCTGTAGTGCGCCCAGGTCCATTCGGTGTCCACACCCGTCAACCTATCCACACCTGCCGCCCGGCACGGGGGAGTTGTGGCAGTTCAGAACCTGCCCGCCATCGACGCTCAGAGAGGCTGGGCCGACTCCGCGGAACTCGTCGGCGCGGCAGTTCTGTTGGCCGGCCCAGCGGCTTCTTACCTCACAGGTGCGGTACTGCCGGTCGACGGTGGCTGGACCGCCCACTGACCGCGCCGACCGAGGTCGTCGATGATGCGATCAGCTGCGGACTTCGATACGCCGAACAGGAGGGGCCGGCTGCCGCAGGGTGAACTTGGTGCACCAGTACGCAGTCACCAAGAGGACCCGGTCCTCCAGCGCCAGGGCTCCACGGCTTGCCCCTTCCGGATCGGATGGGCCCGCCTTCGAGACGCAGCGTGGCCTGTGAGCTTGCCGAGCTGACGTGGTTTCAGCCCGGCGAACGGAGCGCTCCAGCTGGACTCCGATGCAGTGATCACGCCAGAAGGCGGTGATCATCCCAGGGCCAAAGTTGCCGTGCACCTCGCTTCGTCAGCACCGTTCACGTTTCGCAGAGTCGGCTACGGCTACGGCGCTGCGCTAGTACTGCAACGGTGTTTGCTGTGACTGGTGGCCAGCTTCGTCGTTGGTCTGGTTATGGGTGGGAACCTTGCTGGTGTCAGGTTGTGGGCCGG
>NZ_JBHWVO010000055.1:0-15762 GCF_042736635.1 Streptomyces sp. NPDC060035 | reverse complement strand
GGGGGGCCGCGTGCGGGTTGGCCCCCGGGCGCCCCCCCCCGGCGTTTCCAGGGCCTTTCCCGGGGCGCCGCAGTGGCGTCAGGCGAAGACGACGCAGGAGGCGGCAGGAACGTCGATGGAGCCCGCGTGGGCCGGGATTCCCGTTTCCGCGTCGACGGCGAACCAGCTGACGTTCCCGGAGTGCTCATTGGCCACGTAGAGCCACTGCCCGGTGGGGTCGAGGGTGAGGTCGCGGGGCCAGTGCCCGCCGCAGCCCACGGCTGCGGCCAGGACGGGCTTCTCGGCCGTCCCGTCGAGGGTGAGGACGGAGATGCTGTCGTGTCCGCGGTTCGCGGTCCACAGGAACCGTCCGTCGTGCGAGACCACCACTTCGGACGGGTACGTGCGCACCCCGCCCCCGGCCGTGACGCCCTCGAGATCCGCGCCCTGGGGCAGCACAGCTACCTCGCCGACCGGGTCGAGCCGGCCGGCCGCCGCGTCCCAGCGGCATACGGTGACGGTCGGCTCCAGCTCGTTCAGCACGTAGGCGTGTCCCCCTGACGGGTGAAAGGCCAGATGGCGCGGCCCGGTGCCGGGGCGCAGCGCTGTCTCGCCGTGCAGCCGCAGCGACCCGGTGCGCGGGTCGAGGGCGCAGACGCGTACGGAGTCCGTACCGAGGTCCACACTCAGCACCCAGTTCCCCGACGGGTCGGCGAGCACCTGATGTGCGTGCGGGCCGGCCTGACGGCCGGCGTCCGGGCCGCTGCCCTCGTGCCGCAGCACGGAGGCCGCCGGGCCGAGCGAGCCGTCGGCCCGTACGGGCAGCGCGGTGACGCTTCCGGAGCCGTAGTTGGCGGTGACCAGGTGACCGGCGGCGAGGGCCAGGTGCGTGGGGCTGCTTCCGTCCACGGACTGCACCGGGCCGGCCGGCCGCAGCCCGTCGTCGCCGATCTCCCATGCCGCGGCAGCCCCGTCGGATGCCTCGCTGACCGCGTACAGGAGCCTGGCGCCCGCTTCGGAGGCGGGGCCGACGGTGAGGAAGGAAGGGTCGGAAACGGCGTCCGTGGCCGCGAGCACGGTCAGCGCACCGGTGTCCCGGTCCACGGCGACCGCGGTGATTCCGCGTCCGCCCGCCGAGGTGAACGACCCTATGAATGCCCGCCCGGCGCCGCTGCTGCCCATCGCGCTACCCCTCTTTACCGTCTGTAGTGATCTTCCCGCCGACGGTAGCAGGCAGGCTTTCATGGTCCAGACCAATCCGGAACGCCCGCTGGGGCACGTACCGCTTGCGTACGCGCCCCCTCAATGGGCCGACAGGACGCTCAGGCACCGACCAGCGGGGCGCGGGGGGAACTGTGCAGGGGCGCGGCCAGTTCGGCGAGCGCCCGCTCCAGGCTGTGCAGATGAGCGAGCGCGGGTTCGACGACACCGGCGGGCGGCAGGACGCCGACGACGGAAGCCGTCTCGCGGTGCCGGCGCCCGGGCGCCGTCAGCGCTTCCACGGAGGCTTCGACGCGCCAGCAGGCGGCGGCGAGACGGGCGTCGTGCGACGCCTCGGGGTCCGCCGCGACGGACGCGAGACCGCGCACCTCACGTGCGCACACGTCGAGCAGTGCGAGCACCTGCCCGGCCCGCGCCTTACGGGCACGCAGCGGACTCAGCGGATGGACGAGCGGGCCGAGCGACAGCCGTACGCGCCCGAGGAGTGCTTCCAGTTCGGCAACGCGCGGAGCCGGATCCGCCGTCACCGAACCCGCGAGCCGGGCGGCAGCCTCCGCGGTGCAGGCGTGCACACAGCGCAGGGCCCGCTGGACCCAGGCATCGGTCGTGGCGTGCGTGGTGACCGGCAGCACCAGAAGCACCGCAATCATCGCACCGAGCGCGCCCACACCGGTCTCCACGAGTCGCAGCCCGAGCAGCGCGGGGTCCAGCACGCCGAGAGCCCCGTAGAGCGCTCCTGCCATGACGGTCACCGAGAACATCATCCAGGTGTACGAGACCGCCGCCGAGTAGAAGATCCCGAAGACGCCGGCCGCCACGAGGACGGCGGTGGGCACAGCAGCACCGTGCAGCGGAACGACGACGACCAGGCCGACGGGGATACCGATCAGCGTTCCCAGGACCCGGCGGAATCCCCGCACCAGCGTCTCGCCACAGGATGTCGTGTTCACGAAGACCCACCAGGTGGCGCCCACGGCCCAGTACCAGCGCTGATCGGAGAGGAGCTGCCCCGCGAGGAGAGCGAAGGCGCCGCCCGCGGTCGCCTGGACCGCCTGGCGTGTGGTCGCGCGGGCCAGCCCCCGGCCGGCCACCGGGGTGAGCACCAAGGGCGTGGGCAGCCGCCGCTCGTAGCACCAGAAGCCGAAGCGGACGGCGGACGAGGCCAGCAGGGAGAGGCCGACCGCGGAGTACAGCTCGGGCAACTGCCCGGGAAGTGTGTGCAGGAACTGCGTGACGAAGAAGGACATGAAGGCGAACACTCCGAGCGCGTGCCCCCGCGGCCCCCACCGCCGGGCGTACACGCCGGCGCCCATCACCGCGAGAAAGGCCACGTCGCGCGCCACCGGCTGGTCGTGCAGCACAGCTGCCAGAGCCAGTACGGGCAGCCCTGCGACGGGCAGCAGCGCCGTGGTGACCGCCTGCCCGCGCACGGTGGCGTCGGTCACCGTGAACAGGGCGAGCAGTGCGGCGAGACCGCCGGTGATCGCCCCGACGAGCGAGTGACCGGCAAGCCCGCACACCACGACCGCCAGCCCGATGCCGAGGACGGCCCGGCCCCCGAAGCGCAGGCGCAGCCTGCCCGGATCCGCGGCAACGAACATCCCCTTCAGCAACGCAGGCTCTCCCCTCAGCACCCGGCCCCGTGCACCGGCATGAAAAAGGCGCCACGGGGATCCGCAGCGCCATCGACAGATACATCAGAGCATCTCGGCACCCTATGGCTCAAATCAGTGGGAATTCACTGGACCATTGGTATGCTTCCAGGCTGATATTGCGTGCCACGAGTAGACCAACGGACCCGGCCGGCTCCAGAGCGCGCCGGTCGCGGGCTGTGCCACGGTTACAGTCGGGCGATGGATCACCGAGCCAGGAGGAGAACGGCCGATCATGGCGGTGGACGCCCTCGACACCCGAATCCTGCGACTGCTCATCGAACAGCCGCGCACCAGCGTCCGTGAGTACGCGCGCATCCTGGGAGTGGCGCGCGGCACCCTCCAGGCCCGGCTGGACCGTCTGGAGCGGGACGGCGTGATCACCGGCACGGGACCGGCGCTCTCCCCCGCGGCCCTCGGCCACCCGGTGCTCGCCTTCGTCCATCTGGAGGTCACCCAGGGGCACCTGGACGAGGTGGGCGACGCGCTGGCGGCCGTACCGGAGATCATCGAAGCGTTCTCGACGACCGGGGGCGGGGATCTCCTGACCCGCGTAGTGGCCCGCGACAACGGTCATCTGGAGGATGTGATCCAGCAGCTGATCCAGCTCCCGGGCGTGGTCAGGACGCGGACCGAGGTGGCCCTGCGCGAGAGGGTGGCGCACCGGGTCCTGCCGCTGGTCGAAGCGGTGGGGCGGGCGGCCGGCAGTGCGGGCTGATCACCGGCCGGCATGCTGGAAGCCATGAGTTCCAGGCGCACCCCGGCACCTTGTGTCATCTTCGATCTCGACGGCACGCTCGTCGACAGCGAGCCGAACTACTACGAGGCGGGGCGCCGGCTCCTCTCCCGGTACGGCGTACGGGACTTCAGCTGGGAGAAGCACACCCGCTTCATCGGGATCAGCACCCGGGAGACCCTGTCCGTCCTGCGCGCGGAGTACGGGATCGAGGCGCCGGTCGAGGAGTTGCTGGCGGAGAAGGACGCCCTGTATCTGGAGCTCGCCGGTGCCTCGACCAAGGTCTTCCCGCAGATGCGGATCCTCGTGGAGCGGCTCCACGAGGACGGGGTCGTGATGGCGGTGGCCTCGGGTTCGTCCCGGGCGGCGATCGGAGCCACCCTCGCCGTCACCGGGCTGGACGCGTACATTCCGCTGTACGTGTCCGCCGAGGACGTGGCGCACGGAAAGCCCGAGCCCGATGTGTTCCTGGAGACCGCCCGGCGCCTCGGCGCCGAACCGGCGGACTGCGTGGTGCTGGAGGACGCCGTGCCGGGTGTCGAGGCGGCGTACGCGGCAGGAATGCGCTGCATCGCGATTCCTTTTACCGAAGCGATCGCCGGTGAGGCCGCGTTCACGACTGCGGAACTGCTCTTCCGGGGCGGGCAGGCCGAGTTCACCGCGCAGGCTGTGCTCGACCGGCTGCTCTGAAGGGCGGCCGGCCCGCAGCCGCCCCGCCGGATTCAGCAGGATGGTGGCAGTCCCGGCAACCGGAGGCCCGGCGGACGGATATCCTGATCATGCCGCGCACCCCACGCACCGTACCGAGCCGTTGAGCCCGATGAGGTCGCCGCTGCGGCAGTCGGAGCGGGCCACAGTTCGAGATTGGTGTGCACAGGTGCTGGTAGCTGGTCGGTACCGGTTGGTATCCCCCATCGGCCGTGGCGGCATGGGTGAGGTGTGGCGCGCCACGGACGAAGTGCTGGGCCGGGCCGTGGCGGTGAAGCTGCTGCTCGGGGACCATGCCGACGCCTCGTCGACCGCGCGGTTCCGCCTCGAGGCGCAGACCGCGGCGCGTCTGAGCCATCCTCATCTGGTGGCCGTGTTCGACTTCGGCTCGTGGGAGGACCGCTTCTATCTGGTGATGGAGCTGGTCGAGGGCAGGAGCCTCGGGGATCTGCTGGAGGCTCAGGAGTCGGTTCACCCCGAACAGGTGGCCGGCATCGCGGGCCAGGCGGCTGCGGGACTGGCAGCCGCGCACCGGCAGGGCATCGTGCACCGTGACATCAAACCCGGCAACCTGATGCTGGACGCCGACGGTTCCGTGAAGATCGGCGACTTCGGCATAGCCCAGTTCGTCGACGATCCTTCGACGGCGCTGACCACGGCCGGCCACATCGTGGGGACGAGCCTGTATCTGGCTCCGGAGCGGGCGCTGGGCCGCACAGCCGACTCCGCGTCGGACATGTACTCCCTCGGTTGCGTCATCTACCAACTCCTGGTCGGTCAACCGCCGTTCCGCTCGGACACCGCGACCGCGACGCTCTACCAGCATGTGGATACGCCCCCGGTGCCGGTGAGACAGCGGGGGGTCGACGTCTCCCCCGCCTTCGATTCGTATCTGCTGGGCCTGCTGGCGAAACAGCCCGAGGACCGGCCGAGCGCGCAGCAGGCCTCCGAATGGTTCCGCAGCGGGGCCTGGCGCGGGCGCCCCGAGCCGCTGCCGCAGCATGCTCCCGCCGTCCCGGCATCCGTCGCCCCTGCTGCTCCGGCTGCTCCGGCTCGGGGCGCCGCCGCTCCCGCCACCGGGGGCGTATCGACGTACCGGCTGCCGCAGGCCACCGGGCGCAGACGGGCGGCTCCCGCACCCCGGGCGGCCAGATCGGCGGCCACGCGCCGGCTCAGCGCGGGTGAGGCCATCCGCCGACGGCCCCGTGTGGCGAGTGCCGTTGCCGGAGCCGTTGCCTTCGTGGCGGCGGTGTATCTGGGGACGGTCCTGTTCTCACCGGAATCCGGTGCGGCGGACGTGCCGGACCCCGGCCCCACACCGACCGCGACGCTGCAGTCACCCGCACCTGCCGATCCGGCCGGTCCTGCCGGGGGCGGCACCCGGCAGGACGGTCAGCAGGACGGCGACGAGGGCGAGGAGGACGACTGAGCCCCGCCAGGGCGCGCGGCCCCCACTCGTACCCGCGTCACCAGCGCGCGTGGATCTCCGCGCGGATCCGGCGCTCGTACAGCTCCCGCACCCCGTCCAGCGTGCTCGGCGGCAGCGGGGCCAGCGCAGCGGCGGCCGCGTTGGCCCGGGCCTGAGCCACGGAACGCGCACCGGGGATGACACTGGTGACACCGGGCTGCTGGATGATCCAGCCGAGCGCGGTCTGTGCCGAGGTGGAGCCTTCGGGGGCGAGTTCCGCGAACTCGGCGGCAGCGGCCACACCGGTCGCGTAGTCGACGCCGGAGAACGTCTCCCCCTGGTCGAAGGCCTCGCCGTGGCGGTTGTACGTGCGGTGGTCCTCGGGAGCGAAGACCGTGTCCTTGGTGTACTTCCCGGACAGCAGTCCGGAGGCGAGCGGAACTCGCGCGATGATCCCGACTCCCGCCGCGGCCGCCGCCGGGAGCACCTCGTCCAGCGGCTTGAGGCGGAACGGGTTGAGGATGATCTGCACGCTCGCGACACCGGGCCTGGCGATCGCCGTGAGTGCCTCCGCACAGGTTTCGACGCTCACCGCGTAGGCGCCGATGCGCTGTTCCGCGACGAGCGTGTCCAGGGCGTCGTAGACCGCGTCCGAGGAGTAGACAC
This sequence comes from Streptomyces sp. NPDC060035, assembly GCF_042736635.1. Classification (NCBI taxonomy): domain Bacteria; kingdom Bacillati; phylum Actinomycetota; class Actinomycetes; order Kitasatosporales; family Streptomycetaceae; genus Streptomyces; species Streptomyces sp. NPDC060035. The sequence continues at coordinate 9,392 of NZ_JBHWVO010000055.1, read as the reverse complement.
TCGTCGGCGGGCAGTGCAGTTGTACGAGGTCCAGCGTGTCGACGCCGAGGTTGGCGCGCGAACGGTCGTTCCAGATACGGAAGTTGTCCAGGACGTAGCTCTCGGGGATCTGGTCCGCACGCCGGCCCATCTTGGTGGCGACGAAGACGTCCGCGTCGCCACGGTCCTTCAGATAGCGGCCGATGAGCTGTTCGCTTCGGCCGTCCCCGTAGACGTCGGCGGTGTCGAAGAAAGTGACTCCCGACTCGACGGCCGCGTCCAGGACATCGAAGGCGTCGGACTCCCGCACCTCGCCCCAGTCGCCGCCCAACTGCCAAGTGCCCAGCCCTACGACCGATACGTCACGTCCGGTTTTGCCCAGTGTCCGCTGTTCCATGGGGAGCATGCTACGTCCCTGCGAGGGGCCGGCGGGCGTGGCCGACCGCCGGCCCCTGGGGGCGCTCAGCCCCTGTACTGGGCGAGGACCCCGGTGAATTCCCAGGGCTGCTGGCCGATGCCGGAGCAGGTGTCGGCTCCGCCTCCGGTGCACGGCCGGTCGCGGTTGAGCGACCAGAAGGTGAGCCGTGCCAGGTGGTGCTGCTGGGCGTAGCCGAGGATGGTGCGGAAGTCGGCGACGGTGACGGTCTCGTTGTTGTCGGTGATGCCGTTCATCGAGGAGATGCCGGTGGCCCGGTAGGCCTGGTCGTCGCTGTAGCCGTAGGCGTTCTTGACGGCGGTCTTGAGGCCTTCGGCGGCCCGGACCGTGAGGGTTCCCATGTTCTGGCCCGCCCCGCCGAAGTTGAACGGCATGATCGTCCAGCTGTCGACGGTGAGACCGGAAGCGGCGGCCCGGTTGATGAGTCCGGTGTCGGGGCCGTTCTGGCCGGTGCCGAAGGTGATGTAGATCTTGATGCCGGGGTTGTTGGTCCGGATGGTCCTGAGTGCGTCGACGGTGCGCTGCTGCACGGTCGGGCTGTCGTACGCCGCCGCTTCGATGTCGATGTCGATGGCCTTGAGCCCGTAGGCGTTGATGACCTTCTGATAGGCGGCGGCCAGCTCGCCCGCGCTGGAGCAGGAGCTCTCCAGCTTGTTGCCGCTCCAGCCCCCGAACGACGGGATGACGTCACCGCCCGCGGCCCGGACGGTGTTGACGGTCTGCTGGTCGACGCCGCCGGTGAGCGGGCGTCCGCCGTCCCACTGGGGGTTGCAGTAGCCGTTGCTGAGGACGAAGGCGAGCGTGAACCAGGTGACGCCGGTGGCGTTCATGACGGTCGTCGGGTTCGGCGGGCTGCCCCAGCCGTTGTAGAGGTAGGGAGCCACTGCCATGGGCGCCTTGCCGGGCGCCGGGTCGCCACCGCCTGCCGGTGCGGTCCACTTCTGGTTCGCCGCTCCGGTGCAGGTCCAGATCTGCAGACGGGTTCCGTTGGCCGAGCTGTTGCCGGTGGCGTCCAGGCACTTGTCCGCCGGGGTGGAGACGATGTCGCGTGCGGCCGAGACGGACCAGCGCTGGTTGGCGCTGCCCGTGCAGTCCCACAGCTGGGCGAGGGAACCGTTGGCAGTGCCGCCGTCCTTGACGTCCAGGCATTTGCCCAGTGCCCGGATCGTCCCGTCGGAACCGACGTTCCACTGCTGGGCAGCGGTCCCGTTGCAGTCGTAGAGCTGGACCGCCGTCCCGTTGACGGCCGAGGCCCCGGCCACGTCGACGCACTTGCCCGCCGGCCCTGTGATCTGGCCGACGGCCGTGACTGCCGCACCGGCGGGCACGGCGGGGGTGAGGAAGGAGGCCATCGCCACCAGGGAGAGAGCCGGCAGGACCAGCCGTCCGGCTCTCCTGCGAAATGTGCGCACACCGGTCATACGGTCACCGTCCGTTTCGGGGAAGGTTTCGGGTAGGGGGGAAGACCGGTGCCCGCCCGCAGGCTGTGCGACGGACGGGCACCGGGGTGCTGCGGGCTGGGGTCGGGCTCAGTCGTTGGTGGTCACACGGACGTAGTCGACGACCAGCTGCTGCGGGAAGGTGGTGTTGCCGTCCGGGTCGCCGGGCCAGTAGCCGCCGACGGCGAGGTTGAGGATGAGGAAGAACGGCTTGTTGAACACCCAGGCGTTTCCGTTGAGATCGGCGGGGGTGCGCCGCTGGTACACCGTTCCGTCGACGGACCAGGTGACGGAGTCGGGGGCCCAGTCGACGGCGAAGGTGTGGAAGCCGTCGGCGAAGGCCGCCCCGCCCGGGAGGGTGTATCCGGCACCGATGCCGCCGGAGCCGGAGTAGCCGGGCCCGTGCAGGGTGCCGTGGACGGTGCCGGGCTCGAAGCCGACGTTCTCCATGACGTCGATCTCACCGCTGTTGGGCCAGCCGACGCTGCCGATGTCGGCGCCGAGCATCCAGAACGCGGGCCACATTCCCTGTCCGCGCGGGACCTTCATCCTGGCCTCGACATGGCCGTACGTCTGGGTGAACTTGCCGGAGGTGTTGAGACGGGACGAGGTGTACTCGCAGGTTCCGTACCAGCACTGGTAGTTGCCGGGGTTCTCCTTGCGTGCGGTGATGACGAGGTTGCCCTGGCCGTCGAGGGCGGCGTTGCTGTTGCCCGACGTGTAGTACTGCCGCTCATGGTTGTTGACGTTGTCGCCGGTCTCGATCTGCCACTTGCTGCCGTCGACGGCTGAACCCGCCGCTCCGTCGAACTCGTCGGCGAACGCCACGGCGGCCGGTGCCGCCTTCGATTCCATGGAGGACGCAGCCGTGTGGGGGGCGGGTGCGGCCGAGGCGCCTGCAGGCAGGGCGGTCAGGGCCGCCGAACAGCAGAGCAGCGAGAGGGCGTACATCGTCGCGCGACGCCGTTTCGCCGGGCGCCTCATGGTGTGTTCCGAGGGGGGCACAGTCATCACATCACTTCGAGGTGGAAAAAAATGGGCATGTGCATGACAGGTGTACGCCGAGAGATGAACGAATGGGGCGCTCATCCCGGGCATATATTTCAACTCTTGATTTAAGACAGGTCACGAAGAACCGTCAAGGTCCTGGTCCAGACCGGGCGGGTAGAAGTCATCGCGATAGGGAACGGACAACTCATGCGTATCCGACCCGTAATCGCCGTTCCTGCCACCCTCGCCCTCGCACTGCTGGCTCCGGCCGGGGCCCAGGCCACCTCCTCCGCCGTCGCGGCTCCGGCGCCGCCGACGTGCCGTGAAAGCCGTTTGGCCGTCGCCGCCACCGCGTCGGGCCGGCCCGACGCGGTGCGGGTCAGCATCACCAACCGCGGAGCGCACGCCTGTGTCATCGACCGCATCCCCACCGTCGTCTTCGACGACCTGGACGGCGCGGCACAGCCGGTGCCCGGGAGCGAGAGCGCACCGTACCGCCTGGCGGCCGGGCGCTCGGCGTACGCGGCGGTGCGCACCCTGGACCCCACGTCGACGGAGCTGCGGCTGGTGGACCGGCTGACGGTTGCCGGGGACCCCTCGCACCGGGGACGGACGTTCGACGCCGCCTCCCTGGGAGCCCCTGGCGGTATCCGGGTCTGGGAACCGGTCACCACGTGGTGGCACCCGTCGCAGGCCGCTGCCGACGCGGTACTCGCACAGCACACGCACTGACCGGGCACGCCCCGCGGGCCCACCGTTCGGCCGCCGTCATGCGCTGCGCGGCCGACAGCGGCACAGTGGAGGTACGGACTGTACGGCGCCTGCGCGGCCTCGGCCGGGCAGAGCCGCACGCTTCGTCCGACGGCATCCCGGGCGGAAGGATCCAGGCGTGAACAGCGACGGCGCACGACGTTTCGTGGTGCAGATCCATGACGCCCGGCGGATGCACTTCGATTTCCGCCTCGAACTGGACGGCGTACTCAAGTCGTGGGCCGTGCCCCGCGGCCCTTCGGACAATCCGCGCGACAAGCGGCTGGCCGTGCCGACGGAGGACCACTCCCTGGAGTACGGCGAGTTCGAAGGAGTCATTCCACAGGACGAACAGGGCAGCGGCACCGTCATCGTCTGGGACCAGGGCACCTACCGCCCGCTCAGCCACGACCCCGCGGGCGCCCCCGTACCGTTCGGCGAGTCCCTGGCCCGCGGGCACGCCACCTTCTGGCTCGACGGAAGCAAACTGCACGGCGAATTCACACTCACCCGCTTCCATGTCGGCACCGAGGGCGACACCGAGGGCCCGGAGGCATGGCTGCTCATCAAGGCCAACGACCGGCAGGCCGTCCACGACAGGCCCGGCACCCCCGACCCGTACCACGCCCGCTCGGCACGCACCGGCCGGACCCTGCACCAGGTCGCCGCCGCGGAACGGGAGAGCAACGACTGACCCGTGGTCCGCGTCAGGACACGGCCGCGCGCCCCGCGACCCGGGCCGCGAGCTGCTCACGCAGCCGGCTCAGACGGGCGATCTCCGCATCGAGTACGGCAAGTCTCCGTGCCGCCACCCCCTCGCTCTCCACGCCCCCTTCCATGAATCCGGCGCACCGCTGGGGCGGTCCGTCGACCAGCAGGTCCAGGCGGTCCGAGCAGTGCCGTACATCCTCGACCGTCAGCCCCAATGCCAGCAGCTCACGGATGACCCGGACCCTGGCGACATCACGCGTCCCGTACTGGCGCTGGCCCGTCGTACTGCGCCGGGGAGGTGGCAGCAGCCCTCGCTCCTCGTAGTACCGCAATGCTCTGGGCGTGGTTCCCGCTGCTGCTGCAGCATCACCGATCCGCATCCGCCACCCCCAGGATTCCCGCAGCGTTCTCACAACGTGACGACGACGGTACCGAGGTGGTGACCGCCCATCATTTCGTGCAACGCCCGCGCGGCGTTGTCCATGCCCGCGATCCGCACATGCGGAAAGGTGATCTCGCCGGAGCGCAGCCACTGCCCGAACTTCCGGTTCCACTCCCCGTGCGCCTCCGGGTGGTCGAGCCCGCTGATACCGGTCATCGTGATGCGCTTGACGACGAGCTGGAACGAGTCGATCTCGACCGGGGCCGTGGTGCCGCTCCCGTGCTCGGACAGCTGCCCCGACAGCGCCCCGACCAGTACGAACCGGGCCCCCGGCCGCGCCGCCCCGACGGCCGCCTGCAGCTGCTCTCCCCCGACCATGTCGACAAACACATCGATGCCTCCGGGTGCCGCTTCGGCCAGCTGTGCGGACAGGGAACCCCCCGGTTCCCTCAGCACGACCGCGTCGTACCCCAGGCTGTCCCGCATCCGGGCGGCCTTCTCCGGTGAGCCGGTGCTGCCGATGACGCGGCCGGCCCCGAGCAGCCGGGCGGTCTGGCCCGCCATGGATCCGACCGAGCCGGCCCCGCCGGACACGAACACCGTTTCCCCGGCGCGCAATTCCGCGACCCGGGTCAGTGCCGCGTACGCCAGGGAACCCTGGGAGAGATACGCCACCGGGTCGGGCAGGACGTCGCCGAGCGGCGTGCATCCGGCGGCGGGGACCACGGCGTACTCCCGCCAGCCGAGGTAGTGCGAGACCAGCTCACCGACGGCCGGTCCGCCGGGGCCCGGGTTCGCCACCACCTCTCCGACAGCCGCACCGAACAAGGTGTCCCCGGGGCCCACACCGGGGAAGGGTGCGCCCTCGACTCCCCCGCCGATGACCGTACGCAGGGCGGGAAAGACCTGGAAGTATCCGTTGCGTACCAGCACCTCGCCCTCACCCGGCTGCGGCAGCGGTGTCTCCACGACACGGAAGTGCTCCGGGCGCGGCAGGCCCTCGGGCACGGAGGCGAGCTGCACCTCCCGGGAGGTACGGGGCAGGGACGGCCGAACTGCCATGAGTGAACTCCTCGTCCGCGGGCGTGCCTCCGGCCCTGTGGCCGGAGGCACGCAGACGCTAAACCCTCACCCGTACGTCAAGGGCAAGCCCCGGACCGCGTCACGTTCGGCCGGGTGCATAGAGGTGGGCGAACACCACCACGTTGTCCTCGTAGTCCTTGGCCTTCTTGTCGTACGCGCCCCCGCATGTGATCAGCCGCAGCTGAGCGGTTCCGTTGTCGGCGTACACACGCCGGCTGGGGAAACGCGCCTTGCTGAAGGTCTCGACGGAGTCGACCTTGAACGTGGCGACGGCGCCGTCCGCACGGGTGATGTCCACCGTGTTCCCTGCCTTGAGCGTGCTGAGCAGCAGGAACACGGCGGGGCCCGTCTTGGTGTCGACATGACCCGCGACGACCGAGGTTCCCCGCTCACCGGGGGTGGCTCCGTCCTTGAACCAGCCCACCAGATTCGTGTCGTTCGCCGGGGGTGCGTTCAGCTGCCCCGACGGTCCGATGGACAGCGGCGTGAAGGGGGCGTTGACCGCGATCTCCGCGATCGAGATCCGCTTGGGCTCGGACCGGGGCAGCCAGGGAGCCTCGATGGACCTGGAGGGTGCCGGTACGGGCGAGGGCGAGGCGGCAGAGGGAGCGGGCGCGGGCGCCACGGCGGGGATGGGCGGCCGGACTCCCGCCGAAGCGTCGAAGGAGTTGTGGACGAGGAGGACGCCCAGGCACACTGCCGCGGCGGGCCACAGCAGGGAACGGCCGAGGGCAGGGGAAGCGGACTCTGTATCGGACGACTGCTGGGCGGCCATGCGCATGCTGCCTTTCGTGTACGAGGAGGGTGGGCGCGGAACAGACTGGGGAAGCAGGGAAAATCGGCGCGGCCACCGCCCGGGGAGGGCGGCGGCCACGACAGGAAGACCTTCGGCCGAGCGGGTGCGCGTCAGACTGCTGCAGCACCCGAGGCGTTGCGGCGGCGCAGCCGGTATGCGGCAGCGCCCATACCGCCGAGCATCAGCACCGAGCCCGCTGCCAGGCTGCTGCCGGACAGAGCCATCGCTCCACCGCCGGTGTGGACGCCGCCCTCCGGCTTCTCGTGCTTCCAGGTCTCCGACTTCTCGCTGTCCCTGCTGCCGTACTCGGAGTCCTCTTCCTTGTCCTTCTGCCAGTCGTCCGCACTGGTTCCGGCCAGCGCACCGCCACCTGCGTGAACGCCACCCTCAGGCTTCTCGTGCTTCCACGAGTCGGGCTTCTCACGGTCCGCGTTGTTACCGCCCGCGGAGTCCTCCTCCTTGTCCTTCTGCCAGTCGTCCGCACTGGTTCCGGCCAGCGCACCGCCACCTGCGTGAACGCCACCCTCAGGCTTCTCGTGCTTCCACGAGTCGGGCTTCTCACGGTCCGCGTTGTTACCGCCCGCGGAGTCCTCCTCCTTGTCCTTCTGCCAGTCGTCCGCACTGATACCGGCCAGCGCACCGCCACCTGCGTGAACGCCACCCTCAGGCTTCTCGTGCTTCCACGAGTCGGGCTTCTCACGGTCGTCGTTGCTGCTGCTCGATGAGGATCCGCTGTCCGTGTCCCAACCGTCGGCCGAGGTCACGGCGTATGCGGCCGGCACGGAAACCGCGAGGACCGCCGTGACGGCGGCCGATGCAAACATGGTGCGGGCAGAGCGCATGGATACACAGTCCTTTCGCCACCCCCGCGAAGGCCGGCACGTTGTCGGCTCATCGGATCACAGGTGCGACGTGATCCACCGTCAGCTGAAATGCCGTGTCCCACCACTGGGGAGGGGGGACACCATGGGCCCTTCGTGTGACAGCGAGCCAGATGTCACCCATTGGACGGCACGCCACGCCGAGGGGATGTTTGGGCAGCGGCGATCAAGAGGTGCGCCGGTCGCCGACGGCACACTCCTTACTGGAACCGGCTGCGGGACCCTGTGGCCGTCCAGACCCGTGGGGTACCGGCCGCCGCTGTCCGCCGGGGCGCGGTCGGTGCCGCGGCCCGCGGCTCGGGCGCCGCCGCGGACAACGTGGGCGCGACGGCCCTGTACCGGCCGGTGACCTCCCGGGTGAACCCGGCCCCGGCCGGGGAAGCTGCTCACCGCGTACAGCGACGAGTTCGGCACCGCCACGGTCCCGGGGACGACGGCCGGCTCCCCCTGGCAGTGGGTGCGTGGCCCGGCCGCAGGGGTCGCCATGGCGGGCGGTGCGCTTTCCTGGCCGACCCAGGACGCCGAGCTGTACCTGGGCGACAACAGTGCCTCCGTCCTCCTGCGGGAGGCACCGCTGGGCGACTACACGGTCGAGGCCAGGATGCGGTTCGCGCCGGACCGGGCGGCACAGCAGGCGGGGCTCGTGCTGTACGAGAACGACGACCGCTGGTTCAAGCTCGTCCACTCCGTGCTGCCGCTCACCAACGGCAACGGAGCCCTGCTCCACGTCAGCGAGTTCGGCAAGGAGGCCGAGCGCCCCACCACCACTCCGCCGACCGCTGTCGCCAACGCCCCGATGTTCGGGGGCCCCACGGCCGACAACCTGTGGCTCCGGATGGCGTACCACTACGACGCCGTGCACCAGGAACACGAGGTCCGCGCCTCCACCAGCCGCGACGGCGTCCACTGGTCGGCCGGCAGCGTCTGGACCCTGCCGGTGCGGGGCGAGCTGAGGATCGGTCTCATCTCGCTCAACCGGTCGGGCGCGCAGGCGAACTTCGACTACATACGGACGTTGGGCAACCGGTAGGCCGAACCGCCGCAGCACGAACCGGGTGAGCCGAACCACCACTTCCTGAAGCAATGGTGCGTCAGATCTCACGTTCCGTCACCGAGGAGGGCGAATCAAAGGGGCAATCACGGGGGTGACGCCATCAGTTCTTGTCGCCAACAGGCCCTGGTACATCTGTTGTTGCACATCTCTTGACGCGTTCGTAACAAGGGTGGAGTATCTGCCGCAGCCGGAGAGAGCGCTCTCCGGCTGTGCGCGTCGTGTTCCCGCCCTCACGACTCAGGAGACCCCTCGTATGTACGCACCCCCCCTGTTCCACAGACCCGTTGCCCCACTGAGCAGAAGACGCGGCGGTGTGCTGGCCGTCGTCGCCGGACTCGTCCTCTCGCTCCTGGCGTTCGTTCCCTCGACCCCCGCGAGCGCGGCACCCACGCTCCTGTCCCAGGGCAAGACGGTCACCGCCTCCAGCCAGGAGAACGGCGGTACCCCCGCCGGCTCCGCGGTGGACGGCGACAACGGCACCCGCTGGGCGAGCGCCTTCGCCGACCCGCAGTGGATCAAGGTCGACCTGGGCGCCTCCGCCTCGGTGAGCCAGATCGTCCTGCGGTGGGAGGCCGCCTACGCCACCGGCTACCGCATCGAGTTCTCCGCGGACAACAGCAACTGGAGCACCGCCTACTCGACCACCACGGGCCCCGGCGGAACGGAGACGCTCAACGTCTCCGGTACCGCCCGCTACGTCCGGCTGACCGGTACCACCCGGGCGACCGGGTACGGCTACTCGCTCTGGGAGTTCCAGGTGTTCGGCACGACGGGCGGCGGAGGCGACCCGCAGATCCCCGGCGGTGGTGACCTGGGACCCAACGTCCTGGTCTTCGATCCGTCGACGCCGAACATCCAGGGCAAGGTCGACGAGATCTTCAAGAAGCAGGA
>NZ_JBHWVO010000054.1:0-20981 GCF_042736635.1 Streptomyces sp. NPDC060035 | reverse complement strand
CTGCCGGCGCTGCCGGCGCTGCCGGAGCGGCAGGCGCGGGAGCGGCGGGGGCCGGGGCAGCCGGGGCGGCCGGGGCGGCCGGAGCCGGAGCGGCGGCCGGAGCCGGAGCCGGAGCTGCCGGAGCAGCGGCCGGGGCGGCACCCGGAGCACCGATGACGGCGAGCTTGGCGCCGACCTCGGCGGTCTCGTCCTCGGCGACGACGATCTCCAGCAGCACGCCGGAGACCGGGGCGGGGATCTCGGTGTCGACCTTGTCCGTGGAGACCTCGAGCAGGGGCTCGTCCTCCGTGACCTCCTCGCCGACCTCCTTCAGCCAGCGGGTGACCGTGCCCTCGGTGACGCTCTCACCGAGCGCCGGGAGGGTGACGTCGGTACCGGCGGCGCCACCGGCCGGAGCCGGAGCGGCCTCGGCGGCCGGAGCGGCCTCGGCGGCCGGAGCGGCGGGGGCCTCGGCGACGGGCGCCGGAGCCTCGGCAGCCGGAGCCGCCGCGGGCGCACCCGAGCCGTCGTCGATGACGGCCAGCTCGGCGCCGACCTCGACGGTCTCGTCCTCGGCGACCTTGATGGACGCCAGGACGCCGGATACGGGGGCCGGGATCTCGGTGTCGACCTTGTCGGTCGAGACCTCGAGCAACGGCTCGTCGGCCTCGACGTGCTCGCCCTCGGCCTTCAGCCAACGGGTGACAGTGCCCTCGGTGACGCTCTCGCCGAGCGCCGGAAGGGTTACGGAAACCGACATGGTTTCAGTTGCTCCTTACGAAAGTGCGGAAGTGGTCGGTCGTCGCGCCCGGGACTGGATCAGTCGTGGGAGTGGAGAGGCTTGCCGGCCAGAGCCAGGTGCGCCTCGCCCATCGCCTCGTTCTGCGTCGGGTGGGCGTGGATGAGCTGCGCGACCTCGGCCGGCAGCGCCTCCCAGTTGTAGATCAGCTGGGCTTCGCCGACCTGCTCGCCCATACGGTCACCGACCATGTGGACGCCGACCACGGCACCGTCCTTGACCTGGACGAGCTTGATCTCGCCCGCGGTCTTCAGGATCTTGCTCTTGCCGTTGCCCGCGAGGTTGTACTTGAGGACGACGACCTTGTCCGCACCGTAGATCTCCTTGGCCTTGGCCTCGGAGATACCGACGGAGGCGACCTCGGGGTGGCAGTAGGTCACCTTCGGCACGCCGTCGTAGTCGATCGGAACGGTCTTGAGACCGGCCAGCCGCTCCGCCACGAGGATGCCCTCGGCGAAGCCGACGTGCGCGAGCTGGAGGGTCGGGGCAAGGTCGCCCACGGCCGAGATCGTCGGGACGTTGGTCTGCATGTACTCGTCGACGAGGACGTAGCCGCGGTCCATCGCGACCCCGGCCTCCTCGTAGCCCAGACCCTGCGAGACCGGGCCGCGGCCGATCGCGACCAGCAGCACCTCCGCCTCGAAGGTCTTGCCGTCGGCGAGGGTGACACGCACGCCGTCCTGCGTGTACTCGGCCTTGTCGAAGAAGGTGCCGAGGTTGAACTTTATGCCGCGCTTGCGGAACGCACGCTCCAGAAGCTTCGAGCTGTTCTCGTCCTCGACCGGGACCAGGTGCTTCAGGCCCTCGACGATGGTGACGTCGGTGCCGAAGGACTTCCACGCCGAGGCGAACTCGACGCCGATGACGCCGCCGCCCAGGACGATCGCGGACTTCGGTACGCGGTCCAGCTTCAGTGCGTGGTCCGAGGAGATGATGCGGTTGCCGTCGATCTCCAGGCCGGGCAGCGACTTCGGCACGGAGCCGGTCGCCAGCACGACGTGGCGGCCCTGGATGCGCTGGCCGTCGACATCCACCGAGGTGGGCGACGAGAGCCGGCCCTCACCCTCGATGTAGTGCACCTTGCGCGAGGCGATGAGTCCCTGCAGGCCCTTGTACAGACCCGAGATCACCTCGTCCTTGTACGCGTGGACGGCCGCGATGTCGATGCCCTCGAAGGTGGCCTTGACACCGAACTGACCGGCCTCGCGGGCTTGGTCGGCGATCTCTCCGGCGTGCAGCAGCGCCTTGGTGGGGATGCAGCCGTTGTGCAGGCAGGTGCCGCCGACCTTGCCCTTCTCGATCAGTGCGACGTCCAGGCCCAGCTGCGCTCCGCGCAGGGCCGCGGCGTAACCGCCGCTACCACCGCCGAGGATCACTAGGTCGAAAACGGTGCTGGCGTCGTTCGCCACGTCACGTCCTCCATGCATGTGCGCCGTACGCCGGGCCCCTCGCCGGGGTGTGACCGGCCGGTCGGCTGGTGTTCGGCCGCTTGTTGTTCGGCCCTGTGGTGGGGCCCTGTCCTGCCGAGAACCCATCTTCGCACTTGTTGAGGGCGAGCGGGACGCGGGCCCCTGGTCTGAGACGGACGAGCGTCCGGCTCGGACGGTTTCCGATGCGTACAAAGTTCCGGAAAGCGGCCGGTCAGAGCCACTGAGGTGAACACGTACGGCCCCGGACGTATGCCCGGGGCCGTATCGCTGCACGCGAACGCGCAGGCGACTGGTGCGTGTGAACTCAGCCGAGGTCGCCGGCGGCCGTGCGCTCCGCCAGCTTGACCAGGGTGCGGACGGCCGACCCGGTGCCGCCCTTGGGCGTGTACCCGTACGGCGCGCCCTCGTGGAAGGCGGGTCCCGCGATGTCCAGGTGGGCCCAGGCGATGCCCTCGCCCACGAACTCCTGCAGGAACAGACCGGCCACCAGGCCGCCGCCCATCCGCTCGCCCATGTTGGCGATGTCGGCGGTCGGGGAGTCCATGCCCTTGCGCAGGTCGGCGGGGAGCGGCATCGGCCAGGACGCCTCGCCGACCTCCTCGGCGATCTCGTGGATGGACGTACGGAAGGCGTCGTCGTTGGCCATCACACCGAAGGTGCGGTTGCCGAGGGCGAGGACCATCGCGCCCGTCAGGGTCGCCACGTCGACGATCGCGTCGGGGTTCTCCTCGGAGGCGCGGGTCAGCGCGTCGGCGAGGACGAGGCGGCCCTCGGCGTCGGTGTTGAGGACCTCGACGGTCTTGCCGCTGTACATGCGCAGCACGTCACCCGGGCGGGTGGCGTTGCCGGACGGCATGTTCTCGGCGAGGGCCAGCCAGCCGGTGACATTGACCTGGAGGCCGAGACGGGAGGCCGCGACGACGGCGGCGAACACCGCGGCGGCGCCGCTCATGTCGCACTTCATCGTCTCGTTGTGGCCGGCCGGCTTGAGCGAGATGCCGCCCGAGTCGTAGGTGATGCCCTTGCCGACCAGGGCCAGGGTCTTCTCCGCCTTCGGGTGGGTGTAGCCGAGCCTGACGAGACGGGGGCCGTGCGTGGAGCCCTGGCCGACGCCCAGCAGGCCGCCGAAGCCGCCCTTGACGAGTGCCTTCTCGTCGAAGACCTGAACCTTGATGCCGTGCTCCTTGCCGGCGGCGGTGACGACCGCGGCGAAGGACTCGGGGTACAGGTCGTTAGGCGGGGTGTTGATCAGGTCACGGGCGCGGTTGATCTCCTCGACAACCGCGGTGGCGCGCTCGGCGGCGGCCTTGAACGCCTTGTCGCGCGGCTTGGTGCCGAGCAGGGCGACCTCGGCCAGCGGCAGCTTCGCGCCGTTGTCCTTCTTGCCCTTGGGGGCGAGCTTGTTCTCGCCGCCCTGGTAGGCGGTGAAGGCGTACGCGCCGAGCAGGGCGCCCTCGGCGATGGCCTCGGCGTCCTCGGCGGACTCCGTCGGCAGCGCGAAACCGGCCTTCTTCGAACCGGTCAGCGCACGGGCGGCGCTGCCGGCTGCGCGGCGCAGCGCCTCCGCGTCGTATGCGTCGTCCTTCTCCGGGACCGGACCGAGGCCGACCGCGATGACGACCGCGACCTTGAGACCGGACGGTGCGGGAAGCTTGGTCACTTCGCCCTCGGCACCGGAGGCGCCCAGCGTCTCCAGGACGGTGGCGAGCTTTCCGTCGAACGCCTTGTCCACGGCCTCGGCGCCCGGTGCGACGACCGGACCCTTGGTGCCCTTGGCGACGCCGACGACGAGTGCGTCGGCGCGCAGCGTCGCCGCACCTGCAGTGCTGAGAGTGAGAGCAGTCACGGTGGTGAAATCTCGCTTCCGTTGAGTTCTGTATCGGTCGAGGGGTGGGCCGACCATGCCCGGCGCATCGTAGACGCCGCCTCAATGCACCGGGAACGAGCCTACGCGCGCCTTTGCTTCCGGCTCACAGTGGCGGGGCCGTCCGTGGCACGGGCCCGCCGTGCGCCCCCGTGGCCGCCGGGCCCGTAGCGGGAGGAACGCGGCGCGGCGATAGGGTCGTTGGCCTGGGCGGGGCGAGCGGGGGGAAAGCCATGCGGGGCGCGAGGACACGGTGGCCGGTTCCCTGCGCCGTACTGGTGCTGCTGGCCGGCTGCACCCCGGCCGCGGAGCAGGCTGCCCATGAGCAGCCGGAGGCAGGACAACGCTGGCAGCCGGAACCGGGCGTGGACTGGCAGTGGCAGCTCTCCGGTCGGGTGGACACGAGCGTGGACGCGCCCGTCTACGACATCGACGGGTTCGACCAGGACGCGAAGACGGTGGCCGCGCTGCACCGCAAGGGCCGCAAGGTCATCTGCTACCTCTCCACCGGCGCCTGGGAGGACTTCCGCCCGGACGCCGGGAAGTTCCCCGCCTCCGTACGCGGGAAGAGCAACGGCTGGGAGGGGGAGTGGTGGCTCGACATCCGCCGCACCGACATCCTGGAGCCGCTGATGGAGACCCGGATCGCCATGTGCGCGAAGAAGGGCTTCGACGCCGTGGAGCCGGACAACATGGACGGCTACCTCAACACCACGGGCTTCCCGCTCACCGCGGACGACCAGCTGCGCTACAACCGGCTGATCGCCCGTCTCGCGCACCGTCACCACCTGGCCGTCGGCCTGAAGAACGACCTGCCCCAGATCCCGCAGCTGGTGGACGACTTCGACTTCGCGGTCAACGAACAGTGCGCGCAGTACGACGAATGCGAGACGCTGACACCGTTCGTCGAGGCGGGCAAGGCCGTCCTCCACGCGGAGTACGAAGTGCCGGTGGCGGAATTCTGCCCCCGGTCCCGGCAGCTGAAGCTGAGCTCGCTGCTGAAGAAGTATGAACTCGGGGTCTGGCGCCGGACCTGCTGACAGCCCTCAGCCCAGGACGAGCGCCACCAGGGCCACCGTGACCGCGGTTTCCTCCAGCGCGCCGAACACATCGCCGGTCACCCCGCCGAAGCGCCGCACACAGTGGCGCAGCATCAGGTGCGCGGCCCCGAGACCGGCCGGCGCGGCGAGGGCATGGTGCACCGCCCCGTACCCCCCGAGGAGCGCACCGGCCCCCGCGCAGCCCGCCACCACCACGGTGGCGACGGCCAGGGCGGTACGGGGCGCAACCGTGCCTGCCACCGCCGCGCCGAGGCCCTCGGGACGGGCGGGCGGGACGCCCCGGCGTGCGGCCAGGGTGAGCGCGAGCCGGGCGGTCACCGCGGCGACGACCGTCCCCAGGGCGCCGTGTGCCCAGCCCTGCCCGTACAGCTCGAAGAGGGCCGCGACCTGTGCCAGCAGGACGAACAGCAGGGTGATGACACCGAACGGCCCAATGTCCGACTGCTTCATGATCCGCAGCGCGTCCTCGGCCGGCTTGGCGCTGCCGAGCCCGTCGGCGGTGTCCGCGAGCCCGTCCAGATGAAGGCCCCGGGTCAGGACGGCGGGCACGGCGGCGGAGGCGACGGCCGCCGACAGGGGACCTGACCCGGCTAGCACGAACAGCACTCCGGGCACGGCTGCGAGCAGTCCCACGACGAGCCCGGCGAGCGGGGCGCAGAGCATGCCGGCGCGGGCGGCGTCCCGGTCCCAGCGTGAGACACGGACGGGGAGCACGGTCAGGGTGCCGAAGGCGAAACGCAGGCCGTGGCTGTTCAGGGAGGTCACCGCGCGCAGGCTAGCCGGTGCGGCGCAGGGCTAGATTGTGCAAAACACACCAGAAGCCGCATAGGCGGATCATCGGGAGTAGGTGGCATGGGTCACTGGCTTCACCAGAACATCGTCGAGCCGGGCAAGCTCCCGCTGCTGCTCGCCCTCGCCTCCTTCGTGCTCACGTTCGCCATCACCCGCGTCATCACCCGGATGATCAGGGCCGGGAAGGGGCCGTTCCGCAACATCACGCCCGGCGGTGTGCACATCCACCACGTGGTGCCGGGCGTCGTTCTCTCGGTGGTCGGCGGCTTCGGCGCGGTCGCCTCCGGACAGCACGGTGCCGCCGCCGGGATCTGCGCGGTCGTCTTCGGGGTGGGGGCCGGTCTGGTACTCGACGAGTTCGCCCTGATCCTGCACCTCGACGACGTGTACTGGACGGAGGAGGGCCGTCAGAGCGTGGAGGTCGTGGTCCTCACCGCCTCGCTCGTCCTGCTCGTCCTCGCCGGATTCTCCCCGCTGGGGGTGGACGAACTGAGCGGCGATCAGCAGCAGAACAGGCTGGGCGTCGTCCTGACCTACCTCGTCAACTTCGGCTTCGTGCTGATCGCCCTGTTCAAGGGCAAGGCCCGCATGGCGGTGATCGGCACCCTCATCCCGTTCCTCGCGCTGATCGCCGCGATCCGGCTGGCCCGGCCGGCCTCGCCGTGGGCCAGACGCTTCTACCGCAGACGGCACCGGGCGCGCGCCAGGGCGGTGCTGAGGGCGTACCACCACGATGTGCGCTGGGCGGGGCCGCGCCGCAGGTTCCAGGACCTGATCGGCGGGGCCCCGGACCGGACACCGCTGCCGGGGCCCCGCCCGGGGAGCTGAGATCAGGCGGTGGTGCTCTCCGCGGGCTCGCCTTCCCCGGAAGGCTCCTGCGCAGTCCCCTCGGCAGGCTCCTCCTCCGTCTCCTGCGCCCGCTCGGGCAGCTCCGCGGCCAGTGCCGCCGCGGCCTGGACGAGCGGCAGGGCGAGCAGCGCCCCGCTGCCCTCGCCCACGGTCACCCCGTGGTCGAGCAGCGGCGTCAGCGCCATCCGGTCCAGCGCCTTCATCTGCGCCGGCTCACCGCTCACCTGGCCTGCCAGCCACCAGTCCGGCGCCCTGAAGGCCGCCCGCTGGGCCACCAGCGCACAGGCGGCCGAGACCACCCCGTCCAGTACCACGGGCATCCGGCGCACCGCGCTCTGCAACAGGAAACCGGTCATCGCCGCCAGATCCGCGCCGCCCACCGCGGCCAGCAGCTCCAGCTGATCGCCGAGAACCGGCCGGGCCCGGCGCAGCGCGTCCCGGATGGCGGCGCACTTGCGCATCCACGCCAGGTCGTCGATGCCCGCACCACCGCGCCCGGTCACCACCGAGGCGTCCGTGCCGCACAGGGCCGCGATCAGGGTCGAGGCCGCCGTCGTACCGCCGACGCTCAGATCACCGAGCACCACCAGATCGGTGCCGGAGTCGGCCTCCTCGTCGGCGATCCGTATGCCGAGCCGTACGGCCTGCTCGGCCTCCTCGGCCGTCAGCGCGTCCTCGACGTCGATACGGCCACTGCCGCGCCGCACCCGGTGCCGTACGACAGCGTCGGGGAGCAGCTCGGGGTCGCAGTCCAGACCGGCGTCCACGATCCGTACGGGAACGGACAGGCGCCGGGCCAGCACAGCGACCGGGCTCGCACCGTCCAGCGCGGCCCGGACCAGTTCGTGCGCGGTGCCGGCCGCCCGGCCGGACACCCCCAGCTCCGCCACCCCGTGGTCACCGGCGAACAGCACCACGCGCGGCTGGTCCACGGGCCTGACCGGTACGGCCTGCTGGGCGGCCGACAGCCACTCACCCAGCTCGTCGAGCCTGCCGAGAGCGCCGGGCGGGACGGTCAGCCGCTCCCGGCGTTCCTCGGCGTCGCGCCGTACGCCGCCGTCGGGGCGTTCGATGAGGTCGGAGAAGTCGTCCAGATTCACGGGGGTCTGCCTCGCGGGTCGTCACATGGTGGGCAGGAACCCGGCGGAGGGCTCCTGTGCGGAACAGTACCCGGCAGCTTTCCGCGCCCCCGGACCCCGCACCCGCCCGCGGCTCAGCCCCGCAGCACCAGCGCCCGGCCCGCCACCACCAGCAGCACGTGCTCGCACTCGGCGGCGAACGCGGCGTTCAGGCGGCCCAGTTCGTCCCGGAAGCGCCGCCCGGAGGCCGTCGCGGGGACCACACCGGAACCGGTCTCATTGGTCACGGCGACGACCGTACGGCGCGTCCCGCGCACCGCGCGGACCAGTTCCGCGACCCGTTCCTGCAGCGCCTCCTCGCCGCCGTCCACCCACCGGGCGTCGTCCCACGCGTCCACCCGGTCCATCGCGTCCGTCAGCCACAGCGACAGACAGTCGATCAGGAGCGGTGGGCCGTCCGCCTCCAGCAGAGCCACCAGATCGCAGGTCTCCTCGGTGCGCCATGCGGCGGGTCTGCGCTCGCGGTGCAGTCCGATCCGGGCCGCCCACTCCGCGTCGCCGTCCCGCCGGCCACCCGTAGCCACGTACACCACCTCGGGGAACGTCTCCAGACGCTGCTCGGCCTCCAGCGACTTCCCCGACCGTGCGCCACCCGTCACCAGGGTGCGCCGGGGCACCTCGGGCACCACGTGGTACTCGCCCACCGCCAGCGTCGTCCCGTCCGGCACGGCCCGTGCTCCGGCGGCCGCCAGCCTGCGGTGCAGCTCGTCGCCGGGCGGTGCGTCGTGGTCCAGATGGACGGCGACGACCTCGGTGGCGGGCCCGATCGCGTCCACGGCCCGCAGCCGGGCCACGGCGTCGGGCCGCGCGACCACATCGGCGACGACCATGTCGTACGGCTCCGCCACATGGTCGGCCAGACCGGCGGGTGCGGCCCCCGGCGGCAGGTAGAGCAGCCGCTTCCCTTCCGGAGACGTCACCTCGTACCCGGTGCCCGGAGCGTCCATCGCCACCGCCCGCACCCGGTGCCCGCTGATCAGCGTCAGCTCCTGGCCGTCCGGTACGCGCCCCGCGGAGGGGAGCGAGGCAGGCAGTTCCACCGCGGGCCCGTCATGGGGATGGGTCAGCAGTACCTGCCGTACGCCGGTGAGCGAACGGCCCGCACGGGCCGCCGCGAACACGGCGCCCGGAGTGAGATCGAGCAGCAGTGCGTCGTCGATCAGCAGCGAGGTCGCGGCCCGCGCCCGCGCACCACGGGCCGACGCGCAGGCGGCGCAAGGACAGTCGGGCCGCGGCAGCCCGTCGGGGGCTCCGGTGCCGAGCAGAGTCAGTTCCACGCTCCTGATCCTCCCGTGTCCGTGCTCCGCCTGCGCGCCCGGGCCCGGGCACCAGTGCCTCCCGTTCGGATCGGGCCTGATCCAAACGGGAGGCACTAGGCTTCGGGCAGCAACGTGACCCAGGAGGCGGACATGGCGTGGACGTGGCGGTTCGAGAAGTCCGACGGTACGGAGACGGAGCCGGCCCTGCAGCCGGAGGAGTTCACGACCCAGGGCGATGCGGAGTCCTGGATCGGTGAGTTCTGGAAGGAGCTCCTGGAGGGCGGTGCCGACCAGGTGTCGCTCTTCGAGGACGCGACGAAGATCTACGGCCCGATGAGCCTCCAGGCCGAATAGGCCCGACCGGCCGGCCCGCGACAGAGCTCCGGCCCGCCACCCGCCCGGGTGCCGGGCCGGGTGCCGCGGCGTCCGCTCAGATCTCGCCCAGGGTGGCCTCGGCCTTCCTCTTCGAATCGCTGCGCGAGTACGTCACCGTGACCTGTTCGCCCGGCTTGTCGCCCGCCAGGGCCTCCGAGAGCGACGTGATCGTCGTGATCGGGGTGTCGTCGATCGCGGTGATGATGTCTCCGGCGCGCAGGCCCGCCTTCTCCGCGGCCCCGCCCTTCTCCAGGCTGACGACGGCGACACCGGCCGGCTGATAGTCGTCGTCGACGACCGTACGGCCCGTGATGTTCAGCGCCGCCCGGCCCGAGTCGGTGACCTTGCCGGACTTGATGATCTGGTCCGCGACCGTCCGCACCATCGAGACCGGGATCGCGAATCCGATGCCGGGCGCCGCGCTGCCGCCCAGCTGTGGATCCGTCGCCGCGAGGGTCGGGATGCCGATCACCTCGCTGTCGAGGTTCACCAGCGCCCCGCCGCTGTTGCCCGGGTTGATCGCCGCCGAGGTCTGCACCATGTCGGCGAGCGTCGCCCCGGTGCCACCACCCGCGCGGCTCTCGCTGACGGTCCGTCCCAGGGCCGACACGATGCCCTGGGTGACGCTGCTGGACAGGCCGAGCGGCGAGCCCATCGCCAGGACGATCTGCCCCACCTCGACCTTGTCGGCGTCGCCGAACGTCGCGGCCTTCAGCCCGTCCGGGACGTTGTCGAGCCTGATGACCGCCAGGTCCTGCTCCGGATAGGAGGAGACCAGCGAGGCCTTGAGCCCCTTCTCGCCGGTGGCGACGGTGACGTCGAAGGTCTTCGCGCTGCCCACGACGTGGGCGTTCGTGACGATATGGCCCTTGTTGTCGTAAACGATGCCGGAGCCGAGACCGTCCTCGGCGCCGATCTGTACGACCGAGGGCAGCACATCCCTGATGACAGCCTGGTACCGGCTCTCGAGATCATCCGTGGCCCGGGCCACCGCACCCTGCTGTACCGGGGCGTCGGCCCGGGAGGAGCCCGGGCCGGAGCAGCCGCCCGCCAGGGCGATCGCACAGGCACCGGCGGTCAGAGGCAGCAGCAGGCGGCGCGCCCGGCTGCGGGAAGGGGATGCGTCCATGCCCGGAGTATCGCCAGCGGCTCCGGGCACGGGCCTGCGCTGATGGGCCGATCAGGCGTACCGCCGGCCCCGGGTTCTCAGCCGCGCACCCCGCACAGATGCAGCAGCGCCGCCACCCTGCGGTACGGGTCGGTCCGCCCCGCCCGGTCCTCCGCGGCCAGTACCCGCGCCAGCTCCTGAGCGTCGGGCAGCTCCACGTCGTTGCTCACGTTGTCCGTGAAGACCCGCACGCCGTACCAGGCGTGCAGCGGCGCGGCGATCCCGGCGAGCGTGGCCGTCAGTGCGTCGAGCCGGTCCGCCCGCACAGCGAGGCCGAGCCGGTTCGTATACGTATCCATGTCGAATGCCGCGAGAGCCCCGGCGAAGTCCCCCGCGGTCCCGGGCCGCATCGCCAGTGCGTCGGCGTTCCGCACGAGCAGCGAGAGGAGCCCGCCGGGCGCCAGCATCCGGGCCAGGCCCGCCAGCATCGGATCAGGCTCGGGTACGTACATCAGAACGCCGTGGCAGAGCACCACGTCGAAACTGCCGGGCAGGAAGTGCACCCCGGTGTCGCGGCCGTCGCCCTCGATGAGGCGCACCCGCTCCCGGATGCCCTCGGGCTCGCCCGCGAGGGACTCCCGGGCGGTCCGCAGCATCTCGCCGTCGGACTCCAGACCGGTCACGGAGTGCCCGGCCCGGGCCAGCCGCAGCGCCTGCGTGCCCTGGCCCATGCCGACATCGAGCACCCGCAGCCGCCGCCCCACGGGGAAACGCGCCGCTATCTGCTCGTCCAGCTGCCGGGCGACGAGCTCCTGGCGGACCGTGTTGCGCAGTCCGCCGAGCCCGGCCAGCCATTGGGAAGAGACCCCCGTGAAGCCGGAGGTCTCCGTGCTCAGGGCCGCTCTCCCCGCTTGACCTGCGGCTTCGGAAGCCGCAGTCGGCGCATCTGGAGCGTACGCATCAGGCCGTAGGCCACGGCGCCGCGCTTCGGCGTGTCAGGGAAGCGCTGGGCCAGCTGCTTCTTGAGCCGGAACGCGAGGCCGATGGAGTCGACCACGATCAGGACGATCACGCCGAGCCAGAGCAGCAGCGAGATGTTCTGGATGTTCTGGATCTGGATCACGCTGAGGATCAGGATGACCACTGCGAGCGGAAGGAAGTACTCCGCGATGCAGAAGCGCGAGTCCACGAAGTCACGGACAAAGCGCCGCACAGGCCCCTTGTCACGTGCCGGGAGATAACGCTCGTCACCCGACGCGAGCGCCTCACGCTGCTTGGCCAGGTCCGCGCGGCGCGCTTCGCGCTGTCGCTTCGTGGCCTCCTTGCGATCGGTCGGCGTGCCGCTCGAGGCACGTCGGCGCTGCGTCTGGGCGTCGTTGCGCTTGGGGGTGGGGCGACCCTTGGGAGCCTGAGGGTCGCGGGGCTGCTTGGAGAGGTCCGCCGTCACCTTGTCGGTGGGGGCCTTCTCTTCCTTGGAACGGCTACGGAACACAAAACCCAAGGGTACGGGGTCGTCCCGGGCAAGTCAGGACCGGGCGGGAACGATCCGGCAACGGCCTGCGTCCTGAAAGGTGTCCCGACAGGGGCAGAACGGACGTCGCCACCGGTTTCCCCGATGTTCTCTACTCCCTGCGCGGGAGAGCTCGCAGGTGGCAGTCGTCCTTGGGTAGGAGCACATCCGTGCCCGAACAGTGCGGTAATAGAGGCAGGGCCCGTACTGTGGGTTCTGTTGGAGTGCTGGAGCTCAGTCCGTCAGAAGGGGGCGCGCGAAGCCCATGAGCGGTGTCATGAAGCGTATGGGAATGATCTTCCGCGCGAAGGCAAACAAGGCCCTTGACCGGGCCGAGGATCCGCGCGAGACCCTCGATTACTCGTACCAGAAGCAGCTGGAGCTGCTTCAGAAGGTACGCCGCGGCGTCGCCGATGTGGCGACCTCGCGCAAGCGGCTGGAGCTGCAGCTGAATCAGCTGCAGGGACAGTCGTCCAAGCTGGAGGACCAGGGTCGCAAGGCGCTCGCGCTCGGCCGTGAGGATCTGGCCCGCGAGGCGCTGTCCCGTCGCGCCGCCCTCCAGCAGCAGGTCACGGACCTGGAGACGCAGCACCAGACGCTGCAGGGCGAGGAGGAGAAGCTCACTCTCGCGGCCCAGCGGCTGCAGGCCAAGGTCGACGCCTTCCGTACGAAGAAGGAGACGATCAAGGCCACCTACACCGCGGCCCAGGCCCAGACCCGGATCGGTGAGGCGTTCTCCGGTATCTCCGAGGAGATGGGCGACGTCGGCCTCGCGATCCAGCGGGCCGAGGACAAGACCCAGCAGCTGCAGGCGCGTGCCGGAGCCATCGACGAACTGCTGGCCTCCGGTGCTCTGGACGACCCGACCGGGACGGCGAAGGACGACATCGCCGCCGAGCTGGACCGGATCTCCGGTGGTACGGATGTAGAGCTGGAACTGCAGCGCATGAAGGCCGAACTGGCCGGCGGCTCCTCTTCCAAGCAGGCCATCGAAGGCGGTGCGCAGGACGCGGCGCCGCAGTCGCAGCAGTCCCCGCACAAGTTCGACAAGCAGTAAGGGCGGCGTCATGATCGTACGGATCATGGGGGAGGGCCAGGTAGCACTGGCCGACAGTCATGTCGCCGAGCTGAGCAAGCTCGACGACGTACTGCTCGCAGAGATGGAGAGCGGCGACGGCCCCGGCTTTCGCACCACTCTCCACGCGCTCCTCGACAAGGTGCGCGAGCTCGGCTCGCCGCTGCCGGACGACTCCCTGGAGCCGTCCGAGCTGATCCTGCCGTCACCGGACGCGACCCTCGAAGACGTGCGCGCCATGCTCAGTGACGACGGGCTGATCCCCGGCTGACCGAGCGCCGGCTCCACACTCCCGCCCTGTGCCCCGCCCGGTCCCACCGGTGCGGGGCACAGTGGCACGGTGCCGTTCTGTGGTCGGATCCGCACACCGCAGGGACAGCAATGTGCGCGACACGCCGTACCGTAGCTTGACGTGACCACCCTCGGAACCGGGCTCGCACGAGCCCGACGCTGGCTGCGCGGCCATCCCCTGGCATTCGACGCGGCGCTCGCCCTGGCCGTGCTCGCCTGCATGATCTGTGCGTCGTTCGCCGAACCGAATCCAGGGCACGGGCCGATTTTCGGCGTCCGCACCCCCGAACCGTCGAGTGTGCTCCTCATGGTGCTCGGCGCCGGGGCACTCGTGCTGCGGCGGCGCGATCCCATGGCGGTACTCGGCGCGACCGGTCTGCTGTCCACCGCCGAGTTCATCCTCATGGATCCGCCCGCCCCCGTGGTGATGAGCGCGGTCATCGCGCTCTTCACCGTCGCGTCCCGCACCGACCGCCCCACCACCTGGCGGGTGGGGCTGCTGACGATGGCGGTGCTGACCGTGGCGGCGATGGTGGTCGGCTCGACGCCCTGGTACAGCCAGGAGAACCTCGGCGTCTTCGCCTGGACCGGCATGGCCGCAGCCGCGGGCGACGCGGTCCGCAGCAGACGCGCGTTCATCGACGCGATCAGGGAACGCGCCGAGCGGGCCGAGCGCACCCGCGAGGAGGAAGCCCGCCGGCGGGTCGCCGAGGAGCGGCTGCGGATCGCCCGGGACCTGCACGACGTCGTCGCCCACCACATCGCCCTGGTCAACGTCCAGGCCGGGGTGGCCGCCCATGTCATGGACAAGCGCCCGGACCAGGCCAAGGAGGCGCTCGCCCATGTCCGTGAGGCCAGCCGCTCCGCACTGGGGGAGCTCAGGACAACGGTCGGGCTGCTGCGCCAGTCCGGCGACCCTGCGGCGCCCACCGAGCCGGCACCCGGCCTCGCGGTCCTCGGCGAGCTCGTCGACACCTTCCGGAACGCGGGACTCCCCGTCGAGGTGGCCTGCACCCACCGGGAGAGCCCGTTGCCCGCAGCCGTCGATCTCGCGGCCTACCGGGTCATCCAGGAGGCGCTCACCAATGTGCGCAAGCACGCCGGTGCCGAGGTGAAGGCCGAGGTGAGCGTCGTACGGGTCGGGAGCACCGCGGAGATCACGGTGCTGGACAACGGCAGGGGCAGGCCGAGAGCCACGGACGACGGGACGAATCCGTACGAGGAGCGCGACGGCGGCGGCCACGGCCTCATCGGCATGCGCGAACGCGTCACCGCGCTCGGCGGCACCCTCACCGCGGGCCCCCGTTACGGCGGTGGATTCCGCGTCCATGCGATCCTGCCCGTCATGTCCCGCACGGGTGAGCCGGAGAGGCCGGGCACGGCGGACAGGACGGGGGGACACGCGTGACACCGATCAAGGTGCTGCTCGCCGACGACCAGGCGCTGCTGCGCAGCGCGTTCCGGGTGCTGGTCGACTCGGAGCCCGACATGCAGGTCGTCGGCGAGGCCGCGGACGGCGCACAGGCCGTGGAGCTGGCCCGCTCGACGTGCGCCGATGTGGTGCTGATGGACATCCGGATGCCCGGGACGGACGGGCTCGCCGCCACCCGGATGATCAGCGCCGATCCGGATCTGGCGGGTGTACGGGTCGTCATGCTCACCACCTTCGAGGTGGACGAGTACGTGGTGCAGTCCCTGCGCGCGGGTGCGTCCGGATTCCTCGGGAAGGGCGCCGAACCGGACGAGCTGCTCAACGCCATCCGTATCGCCGCAGCGGGGGAGGCACTGCTCTCCCCGGCCGCGACCAAGGGACTCATCGCCACGTTCCTCGCACAGGGCGGCAGTGCCGGCGAGGGCCCTGACGCCGCGGCGTACGCCGAGCGGCTCGGCGCGCTCACCGGGCGGGAGCGTGAGGTGCTCGTCCTGGTCGCGGGCGGGCACTCCAACGACGAGATCGCCGAGCGGCTCGTCGTCAGCCCTCTCACCGTGAAGACCCATGTGAACAGGGCCATGGCGAAGCTGGGCGCCCGGGACCGGGCCCAATTGGTCGTGATTGCGTACGAATCGGGCCTGGTGCGTCCCAGGGCGGAGTAACGGGTGGAGATCCGGCGTACTCCACCTGCTGTATGCGCGCCATAAGAATGCAACCCGGGGGCTGACGAATCCGTCCCCGGGATCGGCGATCGTATAGATGGGCGGGCTGTGTCCCCCTTTTTTGCTCCTGAGCAGCCGCCCATCTGCCGCGTAAGCCACAGAAGAGAGACCCACCCATGTCCTGGCTGTCCAGATTCAGCCTCGCGCAACGGGCCCTTATCGGGCTGATCTCGATCGTCGCGCTCGTTTTCGGAGCGATCGCGATCCCGCAGCTCAAGCAGCAGCTGCTGCCCACCATCGAACTCCCGATGGTGTCGGTGCTGGCCCCCTATCAGGGTGCGTCCCCCGATGTGGTCGAGAAGCAGGTCGTCGAACCCCTCGAGAACGCCATCAAGGCCGTCGACGGCGTCGAGGGCATCACCTCGACCGCCAGCGAGGGCAACGCCGTCATCATGGCGAGCTTCGACTTCGGTGACGAAGGCACCAAGCAGCTCGTCGCGGACATCCAGCAGGCCGTGAACCGCGCCCGCATCCAGCTGCCCGAGGACGTCGACCCGCAGGTCATCGCCGGTTCGACGGACGACATCCCGACCGTCGTCCTCGCCGTCACGTCCGACAAGGACCAGCAGGCGCTCGCCGACCAGCTGGACCGCACGGTCGTCCCGGCCATCGAGGACATCGACGGCGTCGGCCAGGTCGCGGTCGACGGCGTCCAGGAACTCCAGGTCTCCGTCGTCCCCGACGACAAGAAGCTCGCCGCCGCCGGTCTGAACGCCGGTTCGCTGGCCCAGGCCCTCCAGGCCGGCGGTGCCACGGTCCCGGCCGGTTCCTTCTCCGAGGCGGGCAAGAGCCGCACCATCCAGGTCGGCGGCTCCTTCACCTCGCTGCAGCAGATCGAGGACCTGAAGGTCTCCGCGCAGAATCCGGCCACCGGCAAGCCCGGAAAGCCGGTCCGCGTCGGCGACATCGCCACGGTGAAGCAGGAGCCCTCCACGGCGGTCTCCATCACCCGTACGAACGGCAAGCAGAGCCTCGCCGTGATGGCCACGATGGACAAGGACGGCAGCGCCGTCGCCATCTCGGACGCCGTCCAGGACAAGCTCCCCGACCTGCGCAAGGACCTCGGTTCCGGCGCCGAGCTGACCGTCGTCTCGGACCAGGGCCCCGCCGTCTCCAAGGCGATCTCCGGCCTGACCACCGAGGGCGCGCTCGGCCTGCTCTTCGCGGTCATCGTGATCCTGGTCTTCCTCGCGTCGATCCGCTCGACCCTGGTCACCGCGGTCTCCATCCCGCTCTCCGTGGTCCTCGCGCTGATCGTGCTCTGGACCCGCGACCTCTCGCTGAACATGCTCACGCTCGGCGCCCTCACCATCGCGATCGGCCGGGTCGTCGACGACTCGATCGTGGTCCTGGAGAACATCAAGCGGCACCTCGGCTACGGCGAGGAGCGCCAGTCGGCGATCATCACCGCGGTCAAGGAAGTGGCCGGTGCGGTCACCTCCTCCACGCTCACCACCGTCGCGGTCTTCCTGCCCATCGGTCTGGTCGGCGGCATGGTGGGCCAGCTCTTCGGCTCGTTCTCCCTGACCGTCACCGCGGCCCTGCTGGCCTCTCTGCTGGTCTCGCTGACCGTGGTCCCGGTCCTCTCGTACTGGTTCCTGCGTGCCCCCAAGGGGACCGCCGAGAATCCGGGCGAGGCACGCCGCAAGGCCGAGGAGAAGGAAGCCGCCAGCCGGCTCCAGCGGATCTACGTCCCGGTGCTGCGCTTCGCGACCCGGCGCCGTATCACCAGCATCGTCATCGCCTTCGTGGTGCTGTTCGGCACCTTCGGAATGGCGCCCCTGCTGAAGACCAACTTCTTCGACCAGGGTGAGCAGGAAGTCCTCTCCATCAAGCAGGAGCTGACCCCCGGCACCAGCCTGGCGGCAGCCGACGAGGCCGCACAGAAGGTCGAGAAGGTCCTCGCGGCCGACGGCGGCGTCAAGGACTACCAGGTCACCGTCGGCTCCTCCGGCTTCATGGCGGCCTTCGGCGGCGGTACGGGAGCCAACCAGGCCTCCTACCAGATCACCCTCAAGGACTCGGCGGACTTCGACGCCACCCAGGACAGGATCGACGAGGCCCTCGGCAAGCTCGACGGCATCGGCGACACGACGATCGCCGCGGGCGACGGCTTCGGCAGCCAGGACCTGAGCGTCGTGGTGAAGGCCGCCGACGCGGACATCCTGAAGAAGGCCTCCGAAGCGGTGCGGACCGAGGTCGCCGAGCTCGACGACGTCACCGACGTCCAGAGCGACCTGGCGCAGAGCGTTCCGCGCATCTCGGTCAAGGCCAACGACAAGGCTGCGGACGCCGGATTCAACGAGACCACGCTCGGCGCGGCGGTCGCCGGTGCGGTGCGCGGCACCCCGTCCGGCAAGGCGATCATGGACGACACCGAGCGTGACGTCATCGTGAAGTCGTCCAGCCCGGCCACCACGATGGCCGAACTGAAGGCCCTGAAGCTCGGCCCGGTCGAGCTCGGCCGGATCGCCGACGTGAAGCTGGTCCCCGGCCCGGTCACGATGACCCGGATCGACGGACAGCGCGCGGCGACGATCACCGCCAAGCCGACCGGCGACAACACGGGCGCGGTCAGCGCCGCGCTCCAGACGAAGATCAACGACCTGGACCTCCCGGACGGCGCCACCGCAAGCATCGGCGGCGTCTCCCAGGACCAGGACGATGCCTTCATGAAGCTGGGCCTGGCCATGCTGGCGGCCATCGCCATCGTGTTCATGCTGCTGGTGGCCACCTTCCGGTCGCTCATCCAGCCGCTGATCCTGCTGGTCTCCATCCCGTTCGCGGCGACCGGTGCCATCGGCCTCCTCGTCGTCACCGGCACCCCGATGGGTGTCCCGGCGATGATCGGCATGCTGATGCTGATCGGCATCGTGGTGACGAACGCGATCGTGCTGATCGACCTGATCAACCAGTACAGGTCGCAGGGATTGGGCGTCGTCGAGGCAGTCGTCGAGGGCGGCCGCCACCGTCTGCGTCCGATCCTGATGACGGCGCTGGCGACGGTCTTCGCCCTTCTCCCGATGGCGCTCGGCGTCACCGGCGAGGGCGGGTTCATCTCCCAGCCGCTGGCGGTCGTGGTGATCGGCGGTCTGATCACCTCCACGTTGCTGACGCTGCTCCTGGTGCCGACGCTGTATGCGATGGTCGAGCTCCGCAAGGAGCGTCGCGCCAAGAAGAAGGCGGCCAAGCGCGAGGCGAGGGCGGGCGTCGCGGCCCCCGAAACGCCGGAGGAAGCCACCTCCGACGAGCCGGAGCCCGCGAAGGCCTGACCCGCCCTCCGCAGGCAGCAACACAAGAAGGCCCCCGATGCCGCACAACGGCATCGGGGGCCTTCTCCTTCGGACCGGGCCGACCCGAGCCCTCGGGGGGCCGGAACAAGCCCCTCCGGCGATTGAGGAGCAGGGTCCGGGGTGGAGCCCAGGTTCCGGGAAGGGGGCGGGTGGGGTCCAGGCCCGCCGCAGGCACCCCCGCCCCGCCACCCGCTACGGCAGCGCCAGCATCCGCTCCAGCGCCAGCTTCGCGTACTTCTCCGTCTCCGCGTCGACCTGGATCCGGTTGACCAGATTTCCCTCGGCCAGCGACTCCAGCGTCCACACCAGGTGGGGCAGGTCGATGCGGTTCATCGTCGAACAGAAGCAGACCGTCTTGTCGAGGAAGACGATTTCCTTGTCCTCGGCCGCGAACCGGTTCGCGAGCCGGCGCACCAGGTTCAGCTCCGTACCGATCGCCCACTTCGAACCGGCCGGGGCCGCTTCGAGGGCCTTGATGATGTACTCGGTCGAGCCCACGTAGTCCGCGGCTGCCACGACCTCGTGCTTGCACTCCGGGTGGACCAGCACGTTGACACCCGGGATCCGCTCCCGCACGTCGTTGACGGACTCCACCGAGAAGCGCCCGTGCACCGAGCAGTGCCCGCGCCACAGGATCATCTTCGCGTTCCGCAGCTCCTCGGCGGTGAGTCCGCCGTTCGGCTTGTGC
The DNA here is from genome assembly GCF_042736635.1 of Streptomyces sp. NPDC060035. NCBI lineage: Bacteria > Bacillati > Actinomycetota > Actinomycetes > Kitasatosporales > Streptomycetaceae > Streptomyces > Streptomyces sp. NPDC060035. The sequence continues at coordinate 1,315 of NZ_JBHWVO010000054.1, read as the reverse complement.
GGGTTGTAGAGGACGCAGTCCTCCAAGGTCATCCCCATGTCCCGCACGGCCGTGTTGCGCCCCAGGTGCTGGTCCGGCAGGAAGAGCACCTTCTCGCCCTGCGCGAAGGCCCACTCCAGCGCCCGCTTCGCGTTGGACGAGGTGCAGATCGTCCCGCCGTGCCGGCCGGTGAAGGCCTTGATGTCGGCGGAGGAGTTCATGTACGAGACCGGCACGACCTGGTCCGCGACACCCGCCTCCGTCAGCACGTCCCAGCACTCGGCGACCTGCTCCGCGGTGGCCATGTCGGCCATCGAGCAGCCCGCGGCGAGGTCGGGCAGGACGACCTTCTGGTCGTCGCCGGTCAGGATGTCCGCGGACTCGGCCATGAAGTGCACGCCGCAGAAGACGATGTACTCCGCCTCGGGCCGCGCTGCGGCGTCCCGGGCGAGCTTGAACGAGTCGCCGGTGACGTCCGCGAACTGGATGACCTCGTCGCGCTGGTAGTGGTGTCCGAGGACGAAGACCTTCTCCCCGAGCTTCTCCTTGGCTGCGCGGGCGCGCTCCACCAGGTCCGGGTCGGACGGGGAGGGCAGGTCGCCGGGGCATTCGACGCCGCGCTCGCTCCTCGGGTCGGCCTCGCGGCCGAGCAGCAGCAGGGCGAGGGGTGTCGGCTGGACATCCAGGGGCTGGGCGGTGGTCACGACACGCACCCTTTCTTTTCTGCGAACTCTGCGAACAAGCCTTTTCGTCTAATTGACGCTATCTATCATAACTGGCTCACGTCGGATTGACGATGCCGATAGCGTCGATGTGACGCATCCCGCCGAGGGTGCGGTGTGCGAGCATGAAGGGAACAGACAAGCGCCCGGCCCGGAATGAATCCGAGGCCCCGATGGTTGGACCGTCGGCAAGCACTCCGTACAACCCGGGAGAGAAGCAGATGTCCGTATCGGACGAGACCACCACCGTGAGCGACGGCATCCTCCTGTCCGACGCCGCCGCAGACAAGGTCAGGACCCTGCTGGAGCAGGAGGGCCGTGACGACCTCGCTCTGCGCGTCGCCGTTCAGCCCGGAGGTTGCTCCGGCCTGCGCTACCAGCTCTTCTTCGACGAGCGCTCGCTCGACGGCGACGTCGTGAAGGACTTCGGCGGCGTCAAGGTTGTCACCGACCGCATGAGCGCCCCGTACCTGGGCGGCGCCTCGGTCGACTTCGTGGACACGATCGAGAAGCAGGGCTTCACGATCGACAACCCGAACGCCACGGGCTCCTGTGCCTGCGGTGACTCCTTCAGCTAAGCCTGATACGACAGCGGCGGCGCTCCGGGATTTCCC
>NZ_JBHWVO010000053.1:0-23507 GCF_042736635.1 Streptomyces sp. NPDC060035 | reverse complement strand
GCGGAGGGCCTTGGCGGACCGCTCCCGCCGCACCGTCGTGTGCGCACGGTCCATCACCGCTCGAGCCTTTCTCCGGCCCGCCGCCGGACCGTGGGGGAAGTATCCGGACAGCGGCCGGCCATCGCCGGCGCACACAGGACAAGGGAGGGGCGATGGCCGAGCAGAGCTTCCAGCTCTACGACACGACCCTGCGTGACGGCACTCAGCAGGAAGGCATGGTGCTGACGGTCGAGGACAAGCTCGCCGTCGCACGCCGGCTCGACGACCTCGGGGTGGGCTTCATCGAGGGAGGCTGGCCGGGGGCCGTGCCGAAGGACACCGAGTTCTTCCGCCGTGCCCGGACCGAACTCGACCTGAAGAACGCCGTGCTCGCCGCCTTCGGCGCCACCCGCAGGCCCGGCGTACCCGCCTCCCTGGACCCGCAGGTACGCGCCCTGCTGGAGGCGGAGACCCCGGTGGTGACCCTGGTCGCCAAGAGCCACACCGGCCATGTGCGCAACGCGCTGCGCACCACACTCGCCGAGAACCTCGCCATGATCAGCGGGACGGTACGCCACCTGGTGCACGCCGGCCGGCGGGTGTTCGTCGACGCCGAGCACTACTTCGACGGCTACCAGCTCAACCGCGAGTACGCGCTGGCCGTGGTCCGCGCAGCGGCCGAGGCCGGCGCGGAGACCGTCGTCCTCTGCGACACCAACGGCGGTTCACTGCCCGACGAGGTGCGGTCCGTCGTCGCCGAGACGCTCGCCCTGACCGGAGTGCAGCTCGGCATCCACTGCCACAACGACACCGGCTGCGCCGTCGCCAACACCATGGCGGCGGTGGACGCGGGGGCCGTCCAGGCGCAGGGCACCGCGCACGGCTACGGCGAACGGTGCGGCAACGCCGACCTGTTCACCGTCATCGCGAACCTCGTACTCAAGCGGGGCCGCGAGGTCGTTCCGCTGGAGAAGCTGCGGGAGCTGGCCGCGGCCGGCCGGGCCGTCACCGAGCTGACCCAGGTGGCCGGCAACGTCGCCGCACCGTACATCGGCGGCTCGGCCTTCACCCACAAGGCCGGACTGCACGCCTCCGCCCTGCGGGTCGACCCCGACCTCTACCAGCACACCACCCCGGAGCTGGTCGGCAACACCATGCGCACCCTCGTCTCCGACATGGGCGGACGCTCGTCGATCGAACTCAAGGCGCGCGAACTGGGGTACGACGTCGAAGCGGGCTCCGACGAAGTGGCCCGCGCCGCGACCCGGGTGAAGAACCTGGAGAACAGCGGCTACAGCTTCGAGTCCGCCGACGCCTCCTTCGAGCTGCTGCTCCGCGAGGAGCTCGCCGGCGGCCCCGGGCCCCGCCCCTTCGAGGTCGAGTCCTGGTCCGTCGGGGTGTTCGGGGTGCTGAGCGGCGAGGTCCGCACCGAGGCCACCGTACGGCTCCTGGTCCAGGGCCGCAGCGTCACCGCGACCGGGCACGGCAACGGCCCCGTCAACGCGCTGGACACCGCGCTGCACACGGCCCTGGACCCCTGCTTCCCCGCCCTGGCCCGACTCGAACTGGTGGACTACCGGGTGCGGGTGCTCAGCGGAGAGACCGGCAGCGGCGCCGCCGCCCGGGTGCTCATCTCCTACCGGGACGGGGAACGCCGCTGGGGCACCGTCGGCGTGGACGGCAACACGACCGCGGCCAGCTGGCAGGCGCTCCTGGACGCGGTCCACTACGTCCTGCTCGACGGGCCGCCCGGCCTGGTCCGCGACGCCCCGCCCCTGGCCGCCGCCGCAACGGGCTGAAGAGGCTGCCGGGTGACCTCCGACCGGGCGGCCACGCCCTGGCACGTACTCCCCCAAGGCCTCAAGGGCCAGGGGGGACCCCCCTCGGCGTTGTCGTCGGTCGGCGACGCTCCGCGTCGTCTCCCTCCTCCGCCTCGGAATCGCACGCACCGGACCGCGTCCGCTTCCCGGCCCGAGGTCCCCCGACAGCCTCTGCCCCGACCTTCCTTGGAGTGACAGTGCGTCTGGAAGACGTCTACATACGGGGGACCTCCACACGGCTTCCCTCCCGCATCCCGGTGGCCGACGCCGTCGCCTCCGGGGCGTGCCCGCCCCGGGTGGCAGCGGCCACCGGCATGGAATCGGTGGCGTACTCGCCCCACGAGTCGGCCGCGGAGATGGCCGCGGCCGCCGCCCGGACCGCCCTGGAGCGGGCCGGCACCCACGGCGGCGATGTCGATCTGCTGCTGCATGCGGACACCTACCACCAGGGCCAGGACCTGTGGCCCGTCGCCTCCTACATCCAGCGTGAGGCGCTCGGCAACACCTGCCAGGCCATCGAGATCCGGCAGATGTCCAACGGCGGGCTCGCCGCACTCGATCTGGCCACCGCCTACCTCACCGCGGGCCACGGGCACAGCGACGCGCTGCTCACCACGGCCGACCGGTTCTGCGCGCCCGGCATCGACCGCTGGAACACCGACCCCGGCACCCCGTACGCCGACGGCGCCACCTCACTCGTGCTCTCCCGGCGCGGCGGCTTCGCCCGGCTGGTCTCGCTCGCCCTGTACGCGGACCCCGAGCTGGAGCCGCTGCACCGTGGCGACGATCCGTTCACCACAGCTCCGTTCGGCCATCGCATGCCCGTGGACTTCGAGGCCGCGAAACGGTCCTTCGTCGGCCGTGCCGGGATCTCGTACGCCATCACCCGGGCACACAACGGCCAGCAGACGGTCATCAAACAGGCACTGGCCGACGCCGGCAGCGAACTCTCCGAGGCCGACTGGGTGGTGCTGCCGCACTTCGGGAAACGACGCCTGACCTCCATCTACTACAAGCCGTTCGGTATCGATCCCGCCCGCACCACCTGGGACTTCAGCCGCACGGTCGGACACCTCGGCGCGGGTGACCAATTCGCCGGCCTGGACCATCTGATGGTCTCCGGCCGGGCGGCGCCCGGCGACCGGTGCGTCCTGGTCAGCGTCGGCGCCGGATACAGCTGGGGCTGCGCCGTCCTGGACATCCTCGAACGCCCCGACTGGGCCGCCGCATAGACGGGTCCACCGGTTCTCCAGTTTCGCTTGAGCACTTCATGTCAGCCTTGTGATCCGCCTTGCTGCGGACTGTCGAAGGGAAGGTCTGCCGTGGCGCCGACCGCTACGTCCGAAACCGAAGCACTCCATGTCACCGAGCACTCCATCACCGTGGCGGCGTCACCTGCCGCCGTCTACGCGCTGGTGGCCGATGTCGCCGAGTGGCCCCAGGTGTTCGGCCCCACCGTGCACGTCGAGGTGCTGGAGGAGGCCCCCGCCGACGGGGGTGAGCAGCTCCTGCGTATCTGGGCCGTCGCCGGTGACAAGGTCCGCACCTGGACCTCGCGCCGGGTCCTGGACCCGGCAGCCCGGACCATCACCTTCCGCCAGGTCGTCACGGCCGCACCCGTCGCCTCGATGGGCGGCGAGTGGCGCGTCCAGGAGCTCGAGGACGGCACCACCCGGGTCACGCTGCTGCACGACTACCGGGCCGTCGACGGCGACCCGGCCGCGGAGGAGCTCATCGAGAGTGCCGTCGACGGCAACAGCCGCGCCGAGCTCCTCGCTCTCAAGAACACCGCCGAGCAGGGCGACGCCCGCGAGGAACTCCACTTCACCTTCAGCGACTCCGAGACCGTGTTCGGGGCGGCCGGCGACGTGTTCGCCTTCCTGAACCGCGCAGACCTGTGGCCCGAGCGGCTGCCGCACGTGGCGCGCCTCGACCTCACCGAGGACGAGCCGGGTATCCAGCACATGGACATGGACACCCGCAGCCCGGACGGCTCCACGCACAACACCACCTCGGTCCGGGTCTGCTTCGAGGACCGCGACGTCATCGTCTACAAGCAGCTCCGGGTACCGGTCGCGATGGCCGGGCACACGGGCCGCTGGGTGATCGAGTCACTGGGGGACGGTACGGTCAGGGCCACCTCCTGGCACACCGTGACCCTGGACCCGGCCGGTGTACGCACCGCGCTGGGCCCGCAGGCCACCCTTGCCGAGGCACGCGCACTGGTGCGCAAGGCCCTCGGTACCAACAGCTCCACCACTTTGCGTCACGCCAAGCAGTTCGCGGAGGAAGCGCGTGCACAGTCGTAGTCAGGACACACCCGTCACCGTGGTCAACCGGTTCGAGGTGAAGGGCGACACCGAGCGGTTCGAGCGCGAGTTCAGGGATCACTCCCAGTACCTGCGCAGACGCCAGGACTTCGACTTCCTGGTGACCGTCCAGCTCGTCGAGCACCCCGAGGTGTTCGTCCACCTCGGACACTGGCGGACCATGCGGGGCTTCCTGAACACCGTCCACGACGACACCTTCCAGGCCCACGTCAAACAGCTCGGCCCGATGGTGAACACCGAAGTGGACCAGGCCGTCAGCGTGGCGCGGGTACTGAAGGAGAACGCCGAGGTCGGGGCGGAGAACGTGGTCCTGACCCGGGCCAGGATCTATCGCGACCCGTCGCTGTTCGAGCGGCGCTTCGCCGAGGCGGACGAGCACTTCGGACGGCTCGGCGGCTTCGGTGGCAGCGATCTGCTGCGCTCGACCCTTCGCCCCGACGTGTACACCGGTATCCAGTGGTGGCGGGACACCGACGACTGCGAACGCGCCCTGGCCGACGGCGGATACGCCGCGCTGACCGCGCAGATGCGGGAGCGCGCGGACGTCGTCGTGGAACGCACCCGCCACGTCGCGTACGAACGCGTCCTGAGCTGAAACCCCGCGCCACACCGCCTCCACCCGCGCCGGAGCCGAGGGCCACCAGGTCCTCGGCTCCGGCGCGTCCCGGGCGCGAGCCCGCTTCGAGCAGGTGGGAGCACGCTGTCGTCATGGCGAATCCGATGCGCATCACCGTGCTCCGCGGCCGGCCGGACGAGGCCGAGCTGGCGGCCGTGACCGCCGTGCTGCTCGCCCTGGTCCGCCGCTCCGGCGAACCGGACGAGGAGACCAGGGCGGCCTACGCCGGATGGACCGTCAAGCGTGGCGGCTACCGGCACCCGGTCACCTGGACCGCGCCATGAAGCGGCATTCGCCGTACATCCACGGGCAAGGTCGAGGACCCCTCAAGGGTGCACCCCTACCGTGCCGACAGCAGAGCCAGCCGTGGCCCGTCCCCGGGGACGGTGCCACGACATGGGAGGGGGAGGCGTGAGAGGTCACCGGACCTTTACGGAACACATCCAAGCCCAGGCCGCCGAGACGCCGGACCGGGAGGCGCTGATCCTCCTCACCGAGCGCGACGGCAGCCTGTGGCCGCAGACGATCGCGTACGCGGAACTCGACCGCTCGGCCCGTACCCTGGCGACCGCGCTGCGCCGGCATGTGCAGCCGGGGGAGCGGGTGCTGATCGCGCACCGCTCACGCGCGCTGTTCGTCACCGGCTTCCTCGCCTGCCTGTACGCGGGAGCCGTCGCCGTACCCGTCGCCCCGCCCGGCGGCCGCGGACACCACGACGACCGCATCGCCGGGATCGTCAAGGAGGCCGCCGCCGTCTGCGTGCTCACCTCCACCGACGAGGCCGCGGAGGTCTCCCAGCTGCTCGCCCGCACCGGCCACGGCGACGTCGTCTGCCTCCTGGCCGACGGCCCGGCCGCCGCCGACGCCCCCGAGACCTGGCAGCCCTTCGTCCCCGACCCGGACACGGTCGCCTACCTCCAGTACACCTCCGGCTCCACCCGCGACCCCCGCGGCGTGGTCGTCACCCACCGCAGCCTGCTCGCCAACCAGCGGGCCATCCAGGAGGCACTCGGCACCCGTCCCGGCATCCGGATGGGCGGCTGGCTGCCGCTCCACCACGACATGGGACTGGTCGGTCAGCTCCTGCACGCCCTGTGGCTCGGCGGCACCGCTGTGCTGATGTCGCCGGCCGCGTTCGTCAAGCGGCCCGCGAACTGGCTGGAGGTCATTTCGCGGTACGGCCTGACCGTCAGCGGCGCCCCGGACTTCGCGTACGAGCTGTGCGTGCGCAGGATCAACGACTCGCAGCTCGCGGGCCTGGACCTGTCGCGCTGGGAGGTCGCCGTCAACGGTGGCGAGCCCATCGACCCCGCCACCCTGACGGAGTTCGCCGAGCGCTTCGCCCCGGCCGGACTGCGCCCCGGAGCCCTGGCGCCCTGCTACGGCCTGGCCGAGGCGACCCTCCTCGTCTCCGGCACCCGCACCGCCCCGGCCGCCGCCGCCCGCACTGTCGACGCGGCCGCGCTGGAGGCCGGCCGGCTCACCGCGCCCACCGGCCCCGGCCGCACCCTCGCGCACTGCGGCCCCGCCGCGTCCGCCGAGCTGCGCATCGTCGACCCGGAGACCTGCCGCGAGCTGCCGGACGGCCGGATCGGGGAGATCTGGGTCCGCGGCGAGAGCGTGGGCCCCGGCTACTGGGCCCGCCCCGCCGAGACCGCGGCGGCTTTCGACTGCCGTATCGACGGCGGTGGCGGCGGCTATCTCCGCACCGGTGACCTGGGCGCTCTGCACGACGGTCTGCTGCACGTCACCGGCCGGCTCAAGGACATGATCGTCGTCGCCGGGCGCAACCTCTACCCGCAGGACCTGGAACGCACGGTGCAGCAGGTCAGCGGCCTCTTCGGGGCCGCCACCGCCTTCGCGGTGCCCGGCGCCCGCGAACGCATCGTCATCGTCCAGGAGCTGCGTGCCCGGAGCCGGTACGACATCGACCTGGCGGCCCTCGCCGCGGCCGTCCAGCAACGGCTGAGCGAGGAGTACGAGGTCCGTACCGCCGGGGTGCTGCTCGTACGGCCCGGCACGGTACGCCGGACGACGAGCGGCAAGGTGGAACGGGCGGCCATGCGCCGGCTGTTCCTGCGCGGTGAGCTCGACCCGCTGCACCAGCGGATCGAGCCCGAGGTCGAGCTGCTGCTGGCAGCGGGGAGGCAGCGATGACCACGGCAGAGGAGCGGATCGACACCCTGGAGCGGGCGTTCGGCTCCCTCGACGACCCCGCGAACCCGCTCGGCACCGCCGGCCTGCTCGCCGCCGACGCGGCGGGCGAGGTGCTGCCCGAGGCCGAGCAGGTGCTGGACGCGTTCGACCTCAACGCCGAGTTCGTGCCCGCCGATGTGGGCGGCAGGCTGGAGCGGATGGACGTGCTCGGCCGGATCCTCCGCCCCGTCTTCCGCCGGGACGCGTCCCTCGGCTTCGGCTACGGGCTCAACTGTTTCTTCGCCACCACCCCGGTGTGGACCGCGGGCGACCCCGGACAGCGCAGGCACGCCGCCCGGCTGCTCCTCGGCGGCCGGCGCGTCGCCGTCGCCCGGCACGAGGTCGCCCACGGCAACGACTTCGTCCGCGACGAGTTCACCGCACGCACCGTCCCCGGCGGCCTGGTCCTCGACGGCAGCAAGTCCGCCATCGCCAACGCCTCGCGCGCCACCGGCCTGGTCATCTTCGCCCGCACGGAGGGTGCCGCCCGCGGCCGCAGTCACACGGTGCTGCTGCTCGACCGTGACGAACTGCCCGCCGAGCGGGTCGAGGACCTGGCCCGCCGCACCACCACGGGCATGCGCAGCGCGGAATTCGGCGGACTGCGGATCACCGACTGCCCCGTACCCGAGAGCGCCGTGCTCGGCGAGGTCGGTGACGGCTACGAGCTGTCGCTGCGTTCCTCGCTGCTCATCCGGGGACTGATCCCGTCCATCGTGCTGGCCGGCGCCGACACCGCACTGCGCACCGTCGCCAGATTCGCCAACCGGACCCGGGCGGACGGCCGTTCGTCCCTGGACGTACAGCATGTCCGCGACGTGCTCACCGGTGGATTCCTGGACCTGCTGGTCATCGACTGCCTCGCCCTGGTCGCGACCAGGGCGCTGCATCTGCTGCCCCGGCAGATGAGTGCCTACGCGGCGGCCGCCGCCTACCTGGCGCCGAAGCTCGTGGCCGAGAGCATGGACGAGATGTCGTCGGTGCTGGGTGAGGAAACGTTCGCCCAGGACGGTGCGTACGGGATGTTCCAGAAGCAGCGCCGCGACCTGCCGGTCACCTCGCTGGGCCATGCGGGCAGCGCCGGCCGGCAGGTCAGCATCCTGCCCCAGCTCCCGTACTTCGCACGGCATGCCTGGTTCGCGGATCCCGAACCGCCCCCCGGCCTGTTCCGCCCGCACGAAACGCTGCCGCCCCTGGATCTGTCCCAGCCCGTCCTGCTCGGCGACGGCGACCCGCTCGCCGCGACCCTGGTCGCCTGCACGGATCTGCTCGAAGCAACAGGGGGGCCGGGCGAGGAGGGGGAGGGCGGTCCTACCCTGCGCTTCCTGGCCCGGGCGCTCACGGGGGAGCTCGTCGAGTTGAAGAAGGCGTTCGAGAAGGTGCCGCAGGGCGACCGGGAGGCCCTCTCCAGCCCGCACAGCTTCGGTCTCGCGGACCGCTACACGCTGGTGCTCGCCGGGGCGGCCGCGCTCGGGGTGTGGCGCGAACAGCGGAACGCGCCCGCCGATCGCGTCGACTCCTTCCTGGCCGCCCCCGCCTGGGCCACCGCGGTGCTGTACCGGCTCGTCAGACGGCTCGGGCTGCCGCTGCCCGACCGCCCGGCCGACTGCGAGCGCCTCGCGCTGGACGAGGTCATGGCCCGGCTGCACAACCGCCGCAGCTACGACCTCTACAGCTCGCCGCTCGCCTGAACACCCCCGGCCGCCACCCCCCGTACCCCCGACCGCCCCGGGCGCCCCCGCCCCAGAGCCCGACAGGGAGCAGACTCATGCAGGACCAACCGCCCCGAGCGCAGGACGACTTCGCCGTGGCCCACCGCGAGTGGCTGAGCGAACGGGTCGCGCACTACATCGGCCGCCCGGTGGAAGACACCGTTCCGCTGGCCGAGGAGGGCCTCGACTCGGTGGCCGCGCTCAGCCTCTACGGCGACATCGAGGAGGAGTTCGGCCCGCTCATCGAGCCCGACGACATCTGGGCCTACCCCACCGTGCGTCAGCTCGCCGACCTCCTCGCGATGCGGGACGTGAACCAGGGCGGCAGCCAGATCCGCGCCGCGTTCGTCTTCACCGGCCAGGGCTCCCAGCACCCGGGGATGACCTCCGGGCTCTACCTGAACTCCACCGGCTACCGCGCCTTCCTCGACGAGGCCGACGCCGCGATCATGCCGTGGACCAAGCAGTCCATCGTGAAGCTGATCCTCGCCGACGACCCGGCCATCCACCGCACCGCGCTGACCCAGCCCGCCCTGTTCGCGGTCGAGTACGCCCTGGCCCGGACCCTGGAGGAGGCCGGGGTGCGCCCGGTGGCCGTACTCGGCCACGGCATCGGGGAGTTCGCGGCCGCCACCGTCGCCGGGGCGCTCACCCTGGCCGACGCCGCGAAGCTGGTGTCGATGCGCGGTGCCTTCATGCAGTACCTGCCGCCGGGCGGCGGCATGATGGCCATCTGCATCACGCCGTACGAGGCCGCCGAGCTCGTCGCAGCCGAACCCGCCGTGGGCATCAGCGCCATCAACGCGGCGAAGGCGATCGTGCTCTCCGGCGACCGTGCCGCACTGGAACGCATCGAGACCCGGCTCGGCGAGCGCGGCATCCGCTGCCGTCACCTGGCCGTGTCGCACGCCTTCCACTCCCCGCTGATGGCCCCCGTGGTCCCCAAGTTCGAAGCGATCGTCCGGCGGATGCCCGGCGGAGCCGCCCGGGTGCCGTTCTACTCGACGGTGTACGGCCGGCTGGCCACCGAGCCGCTCTACGCCCCGTACTGGACCGAGCAGATCACCGCACCCGTCCGGTTCGCCGATGCCGCGCGCAGCCTGCTCGCACAGCAGGCGCCCACGCATGTCGTGGAGATCGGACCCCAGGCCGTCCTCACGCCGTATCTGCGGCGGATGGGCGGCGGACCGCGCGGTCCCGTCTGCCTGCCCGTGTGCCAGGGGCCGGCGAGCGACGCCGTGGACCTGGCAGGGGTGATCTCCGCACTCGACGCCGGGCCGCTGGCCGCGGCCCTGTCCGGAGCCTGAGGTGAGGGAACGGGTCGGGCGCCCGTTGCTCGCCGAAGGCCCCGGTGGCCCCTGGGGCGACATCCACGGGGAGCTGTCCCGTACCGGCAGTGTCGTGATGTACGCGACGATGCCCGCCTGGATTCCGCAGGGAGACACGGAGGCCGAACTGCGCCGGCAGCTGGGCCGGGACTGGCGTCGCTACGAGAACCTCTCCCAGCCCCGTATGCGCGAGAGGTTCGTCGCCTCCCGGCTGTTCCTGCGGCATGCCGCGGCGGCGGTCCTGCGCACCGGCCCCGACCTGGTGGACCTGGCGTACCAGCCGGGCGGGCGTCCGTACGTGCGCGGCTGCGACCAGATCGACGTCAGCCTCAGCCACACCGAGGAGATGATGGTCGTCGGCATCACCCGCAGGGGACGCATCGGCGTCGACGTGGAGCGCGCCGACCGGCGGCTCGCGCACACCGGCTCCGAGCGCCAGGCGTGCACTCCGTACGAGAAGGAGCGGCTGGACGCCGGCGGGGACGGGGCGCGCAACGACACCATGGTGCGGCTGTGGACGCTCAAGGAGGCGTACAGCAAGGCGCTGGGCCAGGGACTGCGCTTCCGTTTCACCGAGTTCGGCTTCGCTCTGGACGGCGACAGGGGCGGCGGCCGGGGCGGCGACGGCACCCGGCTGGTCCGGCCGGACGGCTCGCCCGTTCCGGGCTCGGAGTGGCAGTTCGGTACGTTCCGGGCAGGGGAGGGCTATGTCGTGAGCGTCGCGGTCTGCGACACCGGGTTCGGCGAGCTGGCGGACCTGTCGGTCGGGACCACCCTGGACGACGGCATGCTCGACACACTGCTGGGCGCACCCGGTGCGGTCCGCGGGCCTGGGCAGACGCGGTCAGGGGAGCCAGCCGGCTTCCTCGGCGATCCGGATCGCGTCGATACGGTTGCGCGCGCCGAGCTTGCCGACGATGGCCGTGAGGTAGTTACGGACCGTGCCCTTGGACAGGTACAGACAGCCGGCGATCTCGGCGGCGTCGGCGCCGCGGGTGGCGAGCCGTAGTACCTCCAGCTCCCGCGGGGACAGCGGGTTCTCCGGGGAGTCCCAGGCGGTCAGTGCGAGTTGGGGGTCGACGACCCGGCGTCCGGTCGCCACCGAGCGTACGGCCAGCGCCAGCTGGTCCGGCGGCGAGTCCTTGAGCAGGAAGCCCGAGACATGGGCGGACAGGGCGCGCCGCAGGGTGCCGGGACGCCCGAGGCTCGTGAGGATCAGCGTGCGGCAGCTGGGCAGCTGTTCATGGAGCTCGGCTGCCGCCGTCAGACCGTCGATGCCGGGGAGATCGATGTCGATCACCGCCACGTCCGGTTTGGACGCGAGCGCCGTCGCCACGATCGTGTCACCGCGGTCCACCGCGGCGACCACATGAAGATCCGGCTCCAGCTGGAGCAGCGCCACCAGCGCGCCACGGATCATGTGAACATCCTCGGCGAGGAGGATTCTCACGGACAGCATCGTTACCCCCGGTCAGATGATGTGAAGTCAGGCTACAGCGGATCTCTCCGGGGCCGCGGGCTCGAGTACGAAGAGCTCGCTGTCGTGGCTCTGGGGCCTGATCGGTGCCCATACCTCGAGTTGGAACCGGCCGTCTTCCTGAAGTCCCGCGGTCAGTCCGCCGCCTATGGCGGCGAACCGGCACCTCAGGTTGTCCAGCCCGCTTCCACCGACGGCCCGCGCGGAGAAGACGTCGGTCTGTTCGTGCGGACGGTCGTTGGTCAGGCTGAGGCGGACCGTTTCTTCGTCCAGCTCCGCCCTGATGGTGCAGACCCGGACCCGGCTGTGTCGCAGAATATTGGTGACTCCTTCGCGCAGCGCGGTGGCGAGCACGGTGTCGACCACCGGATGCAGCCGCCCGCACTCGACCGTGACATCCGCCCGGATGTCCGCGGCGGCGAGCACGGTCCCCGCCGATTCCGCCTCCTCGGACAGCGACATGTCGCGGTAGCCACTGGACACCAGTCGTACGTCGGCCAGGGCCTGGCGTGCCACCTGCAGCACCGAGGCCGTCTCCTCGCGGGCCTTGTCCGGGCGGCTGCTGATCAGCCGCTGGATCAGTTCTCCCTTGAGCGTGATGGCGGAGAGGCTGTAGCCGAGCAGGTCGTGCAGATCCCTGGCGAACCTCAGCCGTTCCTGCGTCACGGCCATCCGGGCCAGCTCCTCCCGGGTGGCATGCACCTCGTGCACCAGGTCGGTGAGACGGGTCAGGCCGTAGATGACGAGACCGGTGAGGATGCCGGCGATCGTGAAGTACAGCACCAGGTCGATCGTCGCCCCGGCCATCAGGTTGTACACCGGGATGAAGGCGATCAGCAGCCCGTAGCTGGGCCAGGCGTAGCGCGCCGGAAGGGTGAGCAGCAGCGAGGCGGCGAGCGGCCCCTCCATGCTTCCCCAGTTGGTGCCGAACCAGACGAGCGGGGCGAAAGTGAGCACCGCCTGCACGCCCAGCACAAGCGCTTTCCAGCCGGTCGGCCAACGCCGGGCTTGCGGTGAGGACACCGCCAGCTGTACGCCGAACACCGCCAGAACCAGTCCGATACAGATAACGAGCTGTGTCGTTTCAGGACGGGTCCGCACAACATTGAGCACCGTCATGGTGCCGTAACAAACAAGAGCCACCACGATAATCGCGCGGGCCAGCCGGGGGGCCGGTGCCTGCGCCCGGGGTGAGAACGGAACGACGTTTCTCTTCGGCATCGCCGCCTCCTCGCCAAGGACCAACAGTGGCGGACGCATGCTATGTCTTCCGGTTGTCCGTGAGCCAGCGGATGTGGACGGCAGCCGGATTCAGACGAACAGCGGTACGGGGTTGATTTGTTCGTAGGAGACCGGGTGTTCAAGTCGTCCGAGTTTCACAGGTATGTCGAAGAGGCGGCCCGGGGCGAATCGGGCCCAGAAGTGCCGCATCCCCGGAATGATCACCTTCACTACGGGAAGTCCCACGTCGGGCCGGGTTTGGTCGAGAATGAGCATCTCCATTCCGTGACTCCGTACGAGGGTTTCGGCCAACTCGATGTCCTCGCGCAGATCCCCTCGGGCGGTGAAGATGTAGCTGTCGGGGGTGCGTGGGCTTTCGGCTGGATCCGCGCTGAGGTATGGCTGATTTTCCACCGTCGCGCCATGCCACCAGGAGGAGAGATCCCGGTCCGCGGAAAGGAGTTCGGGAGAGTTCTCCTCCGGAGGCAGCAGTTGGGCCATCTCCGTCACTGCTCTTCGCAGTGCCAGCCGTGGATCGAAATGAGCCCCGAAGCCGAAGGAAATGCCCTCGGCGGCCCGGTCGGTGCGCCGGGACAGTGCGGCCATCACCGGAATGCCGAAGTCCGCGGTGAGATCGAGCACCCAGATGTCCCGGTGCAGCCGCGCGTACGCCTGCCGGGTCCCGGCCAGCCACGGCTCGTCGAACGCGTCGAGGTCCACCGCGGGCTGCCGGGTGCGGTTGTACCACCACAGTGCGACCGCGTCCCGCTCCACCACCTCCAGGAAACCCTGGACGACGGCGTCCTCCGGACTGCTGCCCGCGGCATTGCCGTTGGAGTCGGCCCAGGGAGCGGCGGGTACGCCGTTCGGCCCGGGGCCGAAGTAGAGCATGGAGGTGGGCAGCAGGCGCTGGGTGTTGGAGGTGAGTGACCAGACCGGGGTCCAGTCGGCCGGTGCCTGCGGGTCGAACGGGGGCGGGACCTGCTGGAAGCGGGAGTGCCGGGCGTTCCAGCGGTCCCGCTCCCTGAACTGGCGGCCGGCGAACAGCTGGCAGGAATTGGGGTGCAGGGCCGCGTCCCCGAGCCCGGTCAGGGTGTCGCGCACGGTGGGCTCATCGCCCTGCCGGGTTCCGCAGTAACGTTCCAGCGCCTCGCACAGGGCGCCCACCTCGGCCTCCTGCGGAGTCGTCCCCTTGCCGCCGCTCTGCCCCCGCAGCCCGCCCCGCAGCCCGGCCAGTGAACGGCTGTCGCCGAGAGCCATGTTGCGCCCGGCGACGTACCGGTTCAGGCCCTCCGGAGAACCGGGTGCCGGGCGGAGTCCGGAGACGATGCCGGTGACCGGACCGGCGAGGTGCCGGTAGCGCGCGAGCACCGTTTCCGCGCTCTCCGCCCGGTGGTTGCCCCCCACTGTGTGCACCTTCGGGCTGGATCTCGGTACGAAGGGTCTTCGTACCCGCTCCGGGACGAGCCCCGGATCCCCGCACGTCGGGCACTGCGGGCGGCGGGCCACCGGATGCCGGCTGGTGTGCAGGGTGCGGGTGTCCAGCGTGCATACCGTCTGCTGGCCCTCGTACCGCATGCCCGCCACCCATTTCGTGGCCTCCAGCACCGCCGTGTGCAGCCCGAGCGCCCGAACGGTGGCGAACGACGCCTCCGGGACCGGGACCGTACCCGCGAGCCCGAGGGCATGCAGAACCGGTGCCCGGGAGGCCCGGTGGCCGCGCAGGCGGTGGGCCAGACACTCCCAGCAGGCACCCTGCTCCGACCCGAACACCGGGCCCACCCAGGTCTCCGCGCCGCTCGGCTTGGCCAGCAGCCAGGCCCGGCCCGACTCCCGGTGCCGGGCGTCGATCTCGGCCAGCCGGGGGTCCAGGTAGTCGTCGCACAGGACGAGAGAGAGCGCCGCCGGCTCCTCCTCGTCCGGTCCGGCCACCCGCAGTCCGGCGGCCAGGCACTCCGCCCTGGCCGCCCGGGGGTCGGCCCGTCCGAGGGTCACCAGTTCCACCGGCGTCCTACGGAACGACGCGGAGGCGCTGGGACCGTCGATGCCGGCGAACTCCCAGTACGCCTCCGTACAGGCGTCGGTGGCCGGGTCGTGATAGCCGATCAGATCGGCCCGGGCGAGTTCCGCGATCATGCGGGCCGCAGTGGCGGGCGGCAGGGTCGCCGCCGCGTCCCGCAGCACACCGGCCAAGGTGCGGGTGCCGTCCAGCAGGGCCGCGAGCTCCTGAACCTCACGCCCCTGCAGGGCCGTTGTGCCCTGCTCCGACAGCAGGTAGACGGCGTCCCCCTCGACCGCCTCCACCCGCAGATGCCTCTTGAACCCCACGGGCAGCTCGGTGCCCGTCCCCCCGGTCATGGTCATGCAAGCGCCGACCCGGTCTCTTCCCCGGGCAGGGGTGCCATGCCGCTGTAGCACCCGTAGAGCGTGGCGGTGCCCGGCCGGTCCAGGTGGTCGATCACCAGGTCCCGCCCCGTACCGCCGGGCGTGCTGTTCTTGTACGCGTCGCCGAGCACGAGCCCGAACATGTCTCCGTAGACCGGCTCCGTCGCCGGGAGGCCGAACTCGGCGAGTACGGAGACGGGGTCGCTCGTGTAACGCTGCGCCAGCTCGGGCTCGAGGCCGGCCCGGGCCGTCAGCAGGGCGAGCCGGTGATCGGACGGGATCGGCTGGGTGGCCGTGCCGGCCGGGGCGTTGTGTGCGGAGACGTGCATGGTGATGTTCATGGAGTTCCCCCTCCAGGGTCCGTGATACGAGACCGGATGCGTTTCCGTCGTTCACTCGTTTCCCGAGTGCCAGGATTCTGCGTCCCGCCGCACCGCACAGCACAGTGCGAGGCTCACCACCGGGGCATGACATTTTCATGTGCGCCCACGTGACCACCTCACTGGGACTCGAACGTCGCAGGTGTCAGGCTCGGCCAAGACTCCGCAAGCTCATGCCGGTCCACCACCGGGCCGGCCGCGCAGCGCACGAAAGGGAGGGCGCAATCATGGAGATCAAAGTCCTGGGACCGCTGACAGCCCGTGAGAACGGGGTGTCCGTCGTGCCCACCGCGGCCAAGCCGCGCCAGATCCTGTCCCTGCTCGCCCTGCAGTCCGACCGGGTCGTGACCGTGGCGACGCTGATGGAGGAGATCTGGGGCGAGGACATCCCGCGCAGCGCGGCCACCACCCTGCAGACCTACATCCTCCAGCTCCGCCGCAAGATCGCGGCAGCGCTCGACGGGGACCCGGCCCGCCAGGCCAAGGACGTCCTGATCACCCAGCACGGCGGCTATCTGCTCCAGGTGCAGCCGGGCCAGGTGGACGCCCACGAGTTCAGCCAGCTCACCGCCTCCGGGCGGGCCGCGCACGAGGCGGGCGACCACTACGCCGCCTCCGACCTGCTGGGCCGGGCCCTCAAGATGTGGCAGGGCTCCGCACTCGTCGACGTACGCATCGGCACCGTGCTGGAGCTCGAGGTGCTCCGCATGGAGGAGGACCGGATGGCGGCCCTGGAGCGGCGCATCGACGCCGACCTCATAATCGGCCGGCACACGGAGATCGTGCCCGAACTGCGGGTCCTGGCCGCCAGGCACCCGATGCACGAGAACTTCTGCGCCCAGCTGATGACCGCACTGCACCGCTCGGGCGGCGCCTGGCGGGCGCTCGAGGCCTACCAGCGGCTGCGCGTGACGCTGGTCGACGAGCTCGGACTGGAGCCCTCGGCCCGGCTGCAACGCCTCCACCAGGCTGTTCTCTCCGCAGACCCCGCGCTCGACCTCCCGGTCCCGGCCTCCGGCTGACCTTTCGGCGAGAGCTCCTCCCGTACGTCCTCGCAGGAGCTCTCCAGTACGTCTCTAGCCGGCGTTCCTACGTTCGGCCGATGACGATCCTTGACGACCTGACGGTCGCACCGGCCGCACCCGACCTGCGACGCGCCGCCGCTGAACTGCGCCGGCTCAAGGAGGAAGTGAGCCGCGGGCCTGACCCGGCGGCCACTCGGCGGCAGCACGACAAGAACAAGCTCACCGCACACGAGCGGCTGGAACTCCTCTTCGACGAGGACACGTTCACCGAGATCGAGCCGCTGCGCCGGCACCGTGCCTCCGGCTTCGGTCTCGAGGCACGCAAACCGCACGGCGACGGCGTCGTGATCGGCTGGGGGCTGGTCCACGGCCGGACGGTGTTCGCCTACGCGCACGACTTCCGCGTCTTCGCCGGCGCCCTGGGCGAGGCGCACGCCGCGAAGGTGCACAAGGTGATGGACCTCGCGGAGGCTGCGGGCGCACCGCTGGTGAGCCTCAACGACGGGGCGGGCGCCCGTATTCAGGAGGGTGTGACGGCGCTCGCGGGCTACGGCGGGATCTTCCGCCGCAATGTCGCGGCCTCCGGGGTCATCCCGCAGATCAGTGTGATGCTCGGCCCGTGCGCCGGGGGAGCCGCGTACTCGCCGGCGCTCACCGACTACGTCTTCATGGTCCGGGACTCGGCGCAGATGTTCATCACCGGACCCGACGTCGTGCAGGCGGTGACGGGCGAGAAGATCACCCACAACGGCCTGGGCGGCGCCGATGTGCACGCGAGCGTCTCGGGTGTCAGCCACTTCGCGTACGACGACGAGGCGACCTGCCTGGAGGACGTACGGTTCCTCATCGCACTGCTGCCGTCCAACAACCGTGAGATGCCCCCGGTGGTGCCCTGCGAGGACCCCGCCGACCGGCGCACCGACGCCCTCACCGACCTGGTGCCGGCCGACCCCGGCCGCAGTTACGACATCCGCACGGTCATCGAGGAGATCGTCGACGACGGGGAGAGCTTCGAGGTCCACGAGGCGTGGGCGCCCAACATCGTGTGCGCGCTCGCCCGCCTGGACGGCCACCCGGTGGGCATCGTCGCCAACCAGCCCGCGGCCCTGGCCGGGGTTCTGGACATCCATGCCAGCGAGAAGGCCGCACGATTCGTCTCGACGTGCGACTCCTTCAACATCCCGCTGGTCACCCTCGTCGACGTGCCCGGCTTCCTGCCCGGCGTCGACCAGGAGCACAACGGCATCATCAGGCACGGCGCCAAGCTCCTGTACGCGTACTGCAACGCGACCGTGCCGCGTATCTCCCTCGTCCTGCGCAAGGCCTACGGCGGCGCGTACATCGTCATGGACTCCCGGTCCATCGGCGCAGACCTGGCCTTCGCCTGGCCGACGAACGAGATCGCCGTGATGGGTGCGGAGGGCGCGGCCAACGTCATCTTCCGCCGGGAGATCGCCGCGGCCGACGACCCGGAGGCGCTGCGGGCGCAGCGCATCGACGAGTACCGGACCGAGCTGATGCACCCCTACTACGCGGCCGAACGAGGCCTCGTGGACGACGTGATCGACCCCGGTGACACCCGTCGGATCCTCATCCGGTCCCTGGCCATGCTGCGCACGAAGCATGCCGAAGTGCCGTCCCGTAAGCACGGGAATATCCCCACATAGTGGGGTGATTCGACAGATCCACGCACACGCGAGTCCCGGTCTAGGGCACAGACGTTCCATGGCTGCACCGGAAACGGCGGCCCGCTACGAGCGAGCGGCCGGCCGGCCCGGCCGGCCGGGGGGTTCATAACCCGAACCGCCCCGGCCGCCGATATCGACTCACGATCAGCAGTGACACGGACGAAGGGATCGACAGTGACCCCCACAGTGCCAACCGGCAGGTGCGCAGAGCCGCACCCGGCCCCGTCGAAGGCCAGGTAGACCATGCGCAGAGTCGCCATCACCGGCCTGGGCGTCGTGGCCCCCGGTGGGGTCGGTGTCAAGGAGTACTGGAACCTGCTCACGGCGGGCCGTACGGCCACCCGCAGGATCTCCTTCTACGACCCCTCGCCGTTCCGTTCGCAGGTCGCCGCCGAGTGCGACTTCGACCCCAGGGCCGCCGGGCTCTCCCACCAGGAGATCCGCAGACTCGACCGGGCCTCCCAGTTCGCCGTCGTCTCCACCCGGGAGGCCATCGCCGACAGCGGCCTCGACCTCTCCGCCCTCGACCCGGGCCGCATAGGCACCGCGGTGGGCAGCGCGGTCGGCTGCACCACCAGTCTGGAACGCGAGTACGCGGTCGTCAGCGACGGCGGCCGCAAGTGGAACGTGGACCACGAGTACGCCGTACCCGAGCTGTACCGGCACTTCGTACCCAGCTCCATCGCCGCCGAAGTCGGCCTGGCAGCAGGCGCGGAGGGCCCTGCAGCGGTCGTCTCCACCGGATGCACCTCCGGTCTCGACTCGCTGGGCCACGCGGTGGAACTCATCCGCGAAGGCACCACCGACATCATGATCGCCGGTGCCACCGAGGCCCCGATCTCACCGATCACCTCGGCCTGCTTCGACGCCATCCACGCCACCACCCCTCGCAACGACACCCCGGAGAGCTCCTGCCGGCCCTTCGACCGGACCCGCAGCGGACTCGTCCTCGGCGAAGGCGCGGCGATCCTGGTCCTGGAGGAGCTGGAGAGCGCACGGCGGCGCGGCGCCCACATCTACGCCGAGATCGCGGGCTTCGCCTCCCGCTGCAACGCCTACCACATGACCGGCCTCAAGCCGGAGGGCCTCGAGATGGCGGAGGCCATCGACGTCGCCCTGGCCGAGGCCCGCCTCGCACCGGACACCGTCGACTACATCAACGCACACGGCTCCGGCACCAAGATGAACGACCGTCATGAGACCGGCGCGTTCAAGCGCAGCCTCGGGGAGCACGCGTACCGCACCCCGATCAGCTCCATCAAGTCGATGATCGGGCACTCGCTCGGCGCCATCGGCTCCCTGGAGATCGCCGCCTGCGCCCTCGCGATGGAGCACAGCATCCTTCCGCCCACCGCGAACCTCCACGAGCCCGACCCCGAGCTCGACCTCGACTACATCCCGCTCGTCGCCCGCGAGAAGAAGACCGACGTGGTCCTCAGCGTGGGCAGCGGCTTCGGCGGATTCCAGAGCGCCATGGTGCTGGCCCGCCCGGAGAGGAGCACCTCATGACCACCGCAGTGGTGACCGGCCTGGGCATCACCGCCCCCAACGGCCTGGGAACCGAGGACTACTGGAAGGCCACGCTGGCCGGCGAGTCCGGTCTCGGACCCGTCACCCGCTTCGACGCCACCCAGTACCCCTCCCGGATCGCCGGGGAGGTCAGCGACTACGTCGCCGAGGACCACATCCCCAGCAGGCTGATGCCGCAGACCGACCACATGACGCGCCTCGCGCTGACCGCGGCCGACTGGGCCCTGGCCGACGCGGGCATCGACACCACCGAACTGCCGGAGTACGGCATCGGCGTGGTGACCGCCGCGTCCGGCGGAGCCGTCGAGTTCGGCCAGCGGGAACTGCAGAACCTCTGGAGCAAGGGCAAGGAGTACGTCAGCGCCTACCAGTCGTTCGCCTGGTTCTACGCCGTCAACACCGGCCAGATCTCCATCCGGCACAAGCTGCGCGGACCGAGCGGCGTGCTGCTCACCGAGCAGGCCGGCGGCATCGACGCCCTCGGCCACGCCCGCCGCCACATCCGCAAGGGCTTCCCGGCCGTCATCTCCGGCGGCATCGACGCGGCCATCTGCCCCTGGGGCTGGGTACCGCAGATCGCCTCCGGCCTGATGAGCACCGTCAACGACCCGGCCCGCGCCTATCTGCCCTTCTCCGAGGAGGCCGGCGGATACGTACCCGGCGAGGGCGGCGCGATCCTCCTCGTCGAGGACGCCGAGTCGGCCCGTGCCCGCGGTGCCGCCACGGTCTACGGGGAGATCGCCGGATACGCGGCGACCCTCGACCCGGCCCCCGGAACGGGCAGACCGCCCGGTTTGCGCAGAGCCGCCGAGAACGCCCTGGCCGACGCCGGGATCACCGCCGCCGACATCGACGTCGTCTTCGCCGACGCCGCCGGCGTACCCGAGCTCGACCGGGCCGAGGCCCAGGCCCTCACCGAGATCTTCGGTGCGAACGGGGTCCCCGTCACCGCACCGAAGACCATGACAGGGCGCCTGCTCGCCGGGGGCGCCGCCCTCGACGCGGCGACCGCACTGCTCGCCCTGCGCGACGGTGTCATCCCGCCCACCGCCAACGTCGGCGCCGCAGCCGCGGGCCACACCATCGACCTGGTGACCGAGGCACGCGAGGCCGGACTGCGCAACGCGCTCGTCCTCGCACGCGGCCACGGCGGCTTCAACGCGGCACTCGTCGTACGCCGCCCGGGCTGAAAAGCCACACGAACCCCACGCACCACAGGCACCCCCACCAGCACCACCGGCACACCCGATCAACCCATACGCCCAACCGAGAGGACGGCACCGACCATGAGCACCACGACCGCCACAGTGACCCTGGCCGACCTGACCCGCATGCTGCGCGAGAGCGCAGGCGAGGAGGAGGGCATCGACCTCGACGGTGACGTCATCGACACCCCGTTCATGGAGCTCGGCTACGACTCCCTCGCACTGCTCCAGGTCATCGGGCAGATCCAGCGCGAGTACGGCATCGAGATCCCCGACGACGCCGTCGTCGACGCCGAGACCCCGGGTGCCCTCCTCGCCCTCATCAACTCCGGCCAGGCGCCCGCCGCCTGAGCCGGCCCCCTACGGCCGTCCCGCCTTCCGTCCCCCCGGGGCGGGGCGGCCGTCACTGCGCCGTACCACCCGGATTACTCCTTATTGCCCCCTTATTGCCCCCATAAGCACCGAGTGGGGCCGGAGCCGCGGCCCACGAGGAGGGAACCATGTCGCTCACGAACCGGAGTGCGGTGGTCCGCCGGCTGATCGTCAGCCCCGGCTCCGCGCCCCAGCAGCACGCACGGGCTATGGCCTCGGCCGCCGGCGTATCGGCGGTGCTGCGCGCCTTCGGCCGTCCTCCCGAGGACCTGCCGGCCCGTACCGTCGTCCTCCTCGGCGCGGCCGTCTTCGAACCGGGCATCAGGCCCGAACACGAAGGCTTCACCGTCCGTACCGCATCCACCCCCGGCCGTGCGCTGCGCCAGGCCCACCGGGAACTCCACGAGGGAACCGCCGACCTCGCCCTCGTCGCGGGCTTCGGCGAACCCGACCCCCAGACCATCACCGTGTACGCGGTCAAACGCGCCGCCGAAGCAGTGGCGGAGGGCGACAGCGTCCTCGGCGTACTCGACGTCACCGGCCCCGCGGACGAGGACACCGCCCCGGCACTGCGGCCGATGCACCAGAACCCGCGCGGCACCGATCCCGACCGCCACCGCCTCGTCCTCTGGTCGGGCCGGAACGCTGCCGACGAGGAACGGGTACGCGGCGAACTCCTGCCGATGCTCAGCGGCGTACACCGCGAGATCTTCCCCGCCCTCCCGACCACGGTGCCCTGCGGCACCGCACCCGGCCCGGTACGCGGTGCGGCCGTCACCGTCTCCGCCCTCGCCTCCCGTGCCGTACACAAGGCCCGCACCACCGACGCCTCACGCCCCCGGCCCATCGCCCTGCTCTTTCCGGGCCAGGGCTCCCAGCACGCCGGGATGGCAGCCGGCCTCTACCGCCGCGAACCCGTCTTCACGGCGGCGGTCGACGCGGCCCTCTCCCACATGGGCGAGGAGGGCCCCCGTATCCGCGCCGACTGGCTCGACCCCACGCGTGCCTCCATCGGCATCGACGACGTACGCCGGGCCCAGCCCCTCCTGTTCGCGATCGACTACGCGCTCGGCCGCCTCGTACTCAGCTGGGGCGTCCGCCCGACGGCGTTCCTCGGCCACAGTGCGGGGGAGCTCGTCGCCGCGACCTTCGCCGGAGTCGTATCCCTGAGCGACGCGGCCCGGATGGTGCAGGCCCGGGTCCGGGAGGCCGTGAAGATCCCGGCGGGCGGCATGCTCGCGGTCGCCGCGAGTGAGGAGCAGCTGCTCCCGTACCTGACCGAGGACGTCGGCATCGCGGCCGTCAACGCCAACCAGCAGGTGATGCTGGCGGGTTCGAAGGGCCCGCTCACCGAGGTCGCGGCCCGCCTCAAGGCGGACGGACACACCGTGGTCACGGTGCCCGCGACCAGCCCCTTCCACTCCCCGGCGATGGCTCCCGCCTCCGACGCGGTGGAGATCGCCTACCGCGACATCCCGCTGCGGGAGCCGAAGCTGCCCCTCTACTCCGGCTACACCGGTGCCCTGATGAGCCCCGACGAGGCGCGCAGCCCGCGCTTCTGGGCCCGCCAGATCACCGACACGGTCTACTTCCGCAACGCGCTGGACGAGCTCCTGGCCGCCGACGACGTCCTGCTCGTCGAGGCGGGCCCCCGCCAGACACTCACCGCCTTCGCCCGCAGGCACCGCTCGCTCCGCCTGGGCGCCGGCGCGGTGACCCCGCTCCTCCCGGCCCGCGCCGGTACGCCCGAGGCCGACCGCCAGTCGGTGCTCACGGCAGCGGCCCGCATCTGGACCGAGGGCCACGACCTGGACCTGAACGCGGTGGCCAGGCTGTGGACCTGGAGCGAGGAGGAGCAGTCCGCGGGCACCGCGGCTCCCCGTGCCCGAGCAGAGGCGGAGGTGCAGCTCGCATGAAGTACGTGAGAAGAGCCCTGCGCGAGATCTACAGCTCACTGACGGCAGCGGGCTGGATCTGGCTGGGCCTCCCCACGATGGGACCGCCCGTGCCGATGGCCGCGACACGCCTCAAGGAACCGCCGGTAGGCCATCCGGAACGGCTTTGCCCGGACGTCCCGCTGACCACTACGGAACTCGCGCTGCAAAAACAACTCATGGCACCGATCGGGGAGCGGGAGTGAACGAGATTCGCCGCCTGGACCGGGTGATCATTCGTTTTGCGGGTGATTCGGGTGATGGTATGCAGTTGACGGGTGACCGGTTCACGTCGGAGACGGCGTCGTT
>NZ_JBHWVO010000052.1:0-24311 GCF_042736635.1 Streptomyces sp. NPDC060035 | reverse complement strand
GCCGCCACCCGTCGAGGGTGGCGGCCGGCCCCTCGGCGTGAACGGCTCAGGCGGTACGGGAATCGGCGGGCAGCGCAGCCCGGTCACCCGGGACCTCTCCGGGCTCCTTCCCGGCCTCCGCCTCGATGTCTGAGAGGTCCCTGTGCCGCGTCTCCTTGGCGCAGACGATCGCCAGCACCGTGATCAGCGCGGCCGCGATGACGTACAGGGAGATCGGTGTCGAAGTGCCGAAGTCCGCGAGCAGGGCCGTGGCGATGAGCGGCGCCGGGGCACCCGCGGCGACCGACGAGAACTGTGCGCCGATCGACGCACCCGAGTAGCGCATGCGCGTCGCGAACATCTCGGAGAAGAACGCTGCCTGGGGTGCGTACATCGCGCCGTGGAAGACCAGTCCCACGGTGACGGCGAGCAGCAGACTCCCGAAGCTCCGGCTGTCGATCAGCGCGAAGAACGGGAACATCCACAGCCCCACGCCGATCGCGCCGACCAGATAGACCGGCCTGCGCCCGACGCGGTCGGACAGTGCGCCCCAGGCCGGAATCACGGCGAAGTGCACGGCGGACGCGATGAGCACGGCGTTGAGCGCCGTCTGCTTGCTCAGGTCCGCCGACGTGGTCGCGTACACGAGGATGAACGCGGTGATCACGTAGTAGCTGATGTTCTCGGCCATCCGGGCGCCCATGGCGATCAGCACATCCCGCCAGTGATCACGCAGCACGGCGACGAGCGGCATCTTCTCGGCCGTCGTAGCCGCAGCCTTGCGCTGCTCGGCCTGGGCAAGAGCGGCCTTGAACACGGGCGACTCATCGACAGAGAGACGAATCCACAAGCCGAGAATCACGAGCACACCGGAGAGCAGGAAGGGGATGCGCCAGCCCCACGCCTCGAAGGCGGAGTCGGACATCAGCGCGGTGAGCGCGGAGAGCACCCCGGTTGCCAGCAGCTGCCCCGCGGGCGCTCCGGTCTGAGGCCATGACGCCCAGAACCCCCGCCTCTTCGCATCACCGTGCTCCGAGACGAGCAGTACGGCCCCACCCCATTCGCCGCCGAGGGCGAAGCCCTGCACCAGCCGCAGAACGGTGAGCAGGACAGGGGCGGCGACCCCGATGGTGGCGTGTGTCGGCAGGAGCCCGATGGCGAAGGTCGCACCACCCATCAGCAAGAGGCTCAGCACCAGCAGCTTCTTGCGGCCGAGCCGGTCTCCGTAGTGCCCGAACACCAGGGCCCCGAGCGGCCGGGCGGCGAAGCCGACCGCGTAGGTGAGGAAGGCGAGCAGGGTTCCGACGAGCGGTTCGGATCCGGGGAAGAACAGCTTGTTGAAGACCAGCGCGGCAGCCGATCCGTAGAGGAAGAAGTCGTACCACTCCACGGTGGTCCCGACGAGGCTCGCGGCGACGATGCGGCGGAGGTTCGAGGGGGGTGGGGGAGCGGTTGCTGGGGCGGCCATGGGTACCACTTCCGGACAGTTGGCGGGGACGTTTCCGTGTCGCCATACCGTAGGAAGGGGCAGGTCAGGGGCGTATGTGGCGGGACACCATAGTTCGGGTGGGCGGTGTGCGGGCGGGCACTACGGGGAGGTGCTGCGGCCTGTTTCCGCCTCGTGGGGTGGGCGGAAGAGGGCTGTCCGAGTTGCACTGTTCGGCATATTTCGAGAGGGCGGTGCTGACTCCCGTGCTGGTTCGGTGCTGACTAAAAGCCCACGTCATCACCCGTCTTCACCTCTCCCGTGCTGACTTGGTGCTGACTACGCTGCGTTGCAGTCGGGCAATTCGGTGCGGAGCGGACGGCTGGCGGTTAGGTTTTGACGCGTCCTTTCTGCAGACCCGTGAGGCGCGTGTCTCAGTCTCGAAGGGGGCTGTGAGGACGGCGGGGCCGACGCTGCCGCAGGTATGGACCCATCCCGGCGGGTGGCGTCCTCGGAATGGAGACTGCGAAGGCCGGTTTGCGGCGGCGGAAGAAGGTCTGGCAAGAGGGGGCGGCACAACGCGCGAGCGAATCGGACGCCGGTGCTGCTCGGAGCGGCGGGAGCAGAAGCGGTCGATGGAGCTTTGATTGCTTGCCGAGTCAGGGTTGTTGCGGAGTGGTGTCGCGGCAGGCCGGGTGGGCCTGGTCGATGCCGAGCACGTCGTCCTGGGCGCGGCCGGTGCGATTAGGGTCGCCGAGGACTTCGCTCTGAGACCTTTGGTAGCTCAGGCTGGCGGCCTGCTGTCGAGGATCGCGCCCACCTTCATTTCGTCCGTTATGAAGTTGTGGTGGAACTTCATCGGGCGGTCCCACGAGGATATCGCACAGGCGCGTGCGGACTGGGCGGCCGGTGCTCGGTTCGGGGAAGTGCATGGCTATGACGGAGGCCGACTCCCCGCTCCTGAACTGCCGCCTGTGGCGCTGAAACCGCGGGGAAGGGTGCGCTGAGCTGCGCTGATGTGGCCGGGTCCCGGCGCGCTCCTGGTCGCGGCAGCTCGGTCCCATACTCAGAAGCGGAATCGGTCCAGCGCTTCTCTGGAAGCTTCCGCCGCACGTGCCCGGGATTCCAAAGTGTGGTCGTGTGCGAGCAGCTTTAGTAGACCTAATGCTGACCCAATGCTGACTTTACTGACGGGGTGTCAGGCGATTTCGCATCATGGTCTGGCTGGTCTGCTGTCTGTGATGAGCGGACTGGGCACCTGGGGCTGGAGCTTTTCCTGACTCGTGGCAGTTGAGCGAACGAGGGGTACTTGCATATGGCCCACCAGGGGCCGGGATCTCACCCAGAGGGAACAGGGTGTTGTGGTGATCCCACAATGGTGACCCGTCTGGTAGCCGGGACATAGGCCATGACGGGACGGTAGCGAAGTCGCTACCCATGCCGCCCAACGCGTCGTTGGTGATGACAGAGTGAGGCGGATTCGTAGTCTGCCGTGGCTCAGGCTCCTACTGGACTGACCAGAAACGTGCGCACTACCGGGTCGCGTCCCAAGCTCGTGGTCTCGGCCGACGTTCGCGGAGTGGTCAGCCACGCAGGATCCCGCCTGCTGGCCGATCTCGCCGACGGAGGGCGGGGACACTTGGGCTTCCCCGCTTGGTGTTCACGCGGGGGAGCTGCGATCTGCGAGCGGTGCGTCACCCTGGGTTGCCGCTGCGGTCGGGCTGACCTGCGTTGGACCTGCGCACACTGGAAGCATGCACGGAATGACCGTCGGCAAGACGGCGGAGCGTGAGGATCTACTCGCGGCAGCCGTCGTCGAAGCCGTCGAAGGAACCAGCGCCTACGCGGGGAGCGTCTTTCTCCGCTCCCGCGATCGCCGGTCGGTCGTGCTAGCCGCGACGTGTGGGGTGCCGCCCTCCCTGCTCGGTGGCTGGCGCCTCATTCCGGTGAACAGTCCCATCCCGATTGCCGCGGCGTACAGCTCCGGGCGCACTGTCCACCTGGCCGACGCAGAGGAGACGATGCGCCGGTATCCCCAGCTCGCGGTGGCTCTCCCGTACGCCTTCGGCTCCTGCTCCGTGCCGGTGGGCACAGGCAGGGAGACCTTCGGATCCCTGGCGATCGTCTGGGCGGCATCCCCCGGCAGCGAAGGGCTGTCCAAGGCCCAGCGCCGCCACCTGCGGAGCGTCGCCAACCGACTTGGTGACTCCCTTGCCGCACTCCGTGCCCGTACCGGCAAGCCTGTGGAATGCGACCCGGATACGATTGCCGTCGAGACCCCGGCTCCCTCGGCAGCGGCCGTGCGGGTCGGCTTGTTCCAATGGGACTTTGCCTCTGGCGCCTTCATCGTGGACGACGAGCTCTGCGCGATCTTCGGTCTCGACCCGCGTGCTTTCGACGGACGAGCCGAAACGCTTGCTTCCCGCCTCCACCCCGGCGATCTTGCCGCTTTCCGGTCCTGCGCCCGAGAGGCAGCCGTGGGAGGCCGGACCACCAGCAGACGCCTGCGGTTGCGGGACTACGAGCACGGCGGCGAGGGGTACCGCACCGTCGAGTTGTGGGGCCGCGTACCACAGGCCGACGACATACCGGCACGTACCCACCTGGTCGGCGCGGTCGTGGACGCCCGTGCCGGCCAGGTGGCCGTCGCAGCGGTCGAGCGGCTGCGGGACGGACTGTTCTCCCTCGCCCCCGACGGGCGGGTCACCTACGTCAACCACAGCGCCCTGCAGCTGTTGGGGGTTGACGCCGACGAATTGCTGGGCCATTTCCTCTGGGACGTACTGCCGTGGCTGTCCGATCCCGACATCGAGTACCGGCACCGGTCCGCGATGATCTCCCAGGCGCCGGCCTCCTTCGTGGCCTGCCGCCCACCCGACCGGTGGCTCGCCTTCTCCCTCCACCCGGAGGCGGACGGGGTGACCGCCCGGGTCGTGCCTGTCGGTCAGGCGCCCCCGGCATCGACACCATCCGCCTCCCCGCCCGAGACAGCGACCGCACCGGCGCGTCCGGGCGTCATGTATCACGTCCTGCAGCTGGGCAGCGCGCTGACCGAGGCGGTCACCGCCCACCAAGTCTGTGAAGTCGTCGCCGACCAGTTCCTGCCTGCCTTCGGAGGCCAGCGGCTGGCAATCTATGTGGTCCGCGACGGAACGATGCACCTGCTCTTTCACACCGGCGGCCACGAAGACTTCCTCGAATGGCTGGAGGGCGTACCGCTGCACGCCCGCCTGCCCGGTACGGAGACCCTGACGTCCGGCATTCCGCTCTTCATCGAGTCGCAGCAGGCTCTATCCCGGGGCTATCCGGGCATCCCCACGGGCGAGGTGAGTTCCTGGGCGTATCTGCCACTGATCGCCTCCAGCCGCCCTGTCGGCACCTGCGTCCTCGGCTTCGACGAGATCCATCCGTTCACGGAGAAGGACCGCGGCGTCCTGACCGCTATCGCCGGGCTGATCGCCCAGGCTCTGGAACGAGCGCGGCTCTACGACTCGGAGTTCGCCCTCGCGCGCGGCCTGCAGCAGGCGCTCCTGCCGCACCGGCTCCCGATAGTCCCGGGTATCCATACCGTGGTGCGCTATCTGCCCGGCACCAGCGGAATGGACATCGGCGGCGACTGGTACGACGTCATCCCCACCGACAGTGGAGTCTGTCTCGTCATCGGAGACGTGGAGGGGCACAGCATCGCCGCCGCGGCCACCATGGCCCAGTTGCGCAGCGCGGTACGGGCCTTCGCAGCCGTAGGGCATACGCCCGGCGATGCGATGGCGGGCGTCAACCGAACCCTATTCGACCTCGACCCCGGGCTGCTGGCCACCTGCTGCTACATCCACCTCGAAGCACACAGCCACCACGCCCACGCCGTAACCGCCGGCCACCCCCCACCCTTGCTCCGCCGTCCCGACGGGACGACCGATGCCCTTGACCTGGACATCGGACCGGCCCTCGGCGTGGAGCGCGCGAGCACCTATCCCGAAACCCGGATCGCCCTCCCGCAGGGGTCAGTCCTCGCCCTCTACACCGACGGCCTGGTCGAGGAACCCGGAACCGACATCGACGTGGGCATCGACCGCCTGCGAACATCCCTGGCCCACGCTCGTGCGGACTCACTCGACGAACTCGCCGACCGGCTTCTGCACAACGCCCGTGGCTCCTCCTACCGGGCCGACGACATCGCCCTGCTGCTCACCGCGATCCGGTCACCACACCCTGGATGACACAACGGGCAGATCCATCCAGGTTCTCAGAGGACGTTAAGTCCGATCTTAGACCGTGTCCTATGTGGTGAGGCGAGCGAGTCTTTTGTAGCAGCAGAGGGCGGCGGCGAGTCCGAGAAGGGCCAGGCAGTTGCGGGGTTGGCGTTCGTAGCGGTGGTTGAGTCTGCGGTAGCCGGTTAGCCAGGACATGGTCCGCTCGATGACCCACCGTCGACGCCCTAATCGTTCGCTGGACTCGACCCCCTTGCGGGCGATGCGCACGCCGATGTGCTTCCCCCAGAGCCATTTCCGCAGGTGAGGGACGTCGTACGCCTTGTCCGCGTGCAGGCGTTGGGGTTTGAAGTAGCGACCGCGGTGGGGGTCGTGTCTCGTTTGGTGACCCGTGATCATGGGCTTCAGCGCGAGACTGTCGTGGACGTTGGCCGCGGAGATACCGACGAGAAGGGGCAGTCCGTTCGCGTCCGACAGGACGTGCATCTTGGAACCCGCCTTGCCTCGGTCCACGGGGCTCGGACCTGTGAGTTCGCCCCTTTTTTAGCCCTCACGTGAGCGGAGTGGAGGACGGCCCGGGACAGGTCGAGCAGGCCGGCGTCGTCCAGGCGGTGCAGGATCTCCTCGTGGAGCCAACCCCAGACGCCGGCCCGCGACCAGATCAGGAACCTGCGGTGGGCCGTCGACTTCGATACTCCGAAGCAGGGCGGCAGGGCCCGCCAGGCGCATCCGCTGACCAGGACGTAGATGATCGCGGCGAACAGCGTCTCATCAGGCGTGTCCTGCGTCCCGCCGCCCTGGGGGCGCACTTTCGAGGGCGGGATCAGCGGCTCCGCGATCTCCCACAGCCCGTCCGGAACAATCCAACTCCACGCACCCCGCCCCATGACCGACCCAACGAGCCGAACCCACATAGGACACGGTCTTAGTTCGTGGTCACTCGTTCGTGGCACTGGTTGCCGTCCAGGCTCGCTGGTGGGCATTTTCATGGCGGGTTTGTTGCATGGAGCGAGAGCCGTATCCGAGCGACTTGGCGGATGAGCAATGGGCGTTGATCGAGCCGATGATCACGGCGTGGAAGCAGGAGCGGGTCGCACGGTCAGCGACCGGCGATCCCTGGGGCTGCGATCTCCGGGACGTCGTGAACGCGATCTTCTACCAGAACCGGACGGGCTGTCAGTGGCGCTATCTGCCTCATGACCTGCCGGCCTGGTCGGCGGTGTTCTACTACTTCACGCTGTGGCGCGAGGACGGGCTCGACCAGCAGATCCAGGAACTGCTGCGCTGCCAGGTGCGGGAGAAGGCCCGCCGATTAGGGGACCCGTCCCTCGTGGTCATCGACACGCGGTCCGTGCGCGCGGCCGCGGGAGTCCCGAAGACCACGACCGGGCCTGGACGCGAACAAGAGGACTCCGGGTCGCAAGCGGGGACTGGCCCGTCGACGTCCTGGGACTGATCATCGGCGTCGTCGTGCCGGCCGCCTCAGCCCACGACAACGCCGCCGGCAGGGCCCTGCTCGACCAGGCCGCCGAACGATGCGGAGACCGCCTGGAGAAGGCCCTGATGGACCAGGGGTTCAAGGGCGAGGTCGTCATCCACGGCGCGATGCTCGACATCACCGTCGACGTCGTCCGCCGCAACCCCGCCGATCAGGGCAAGGGCTTCGTTCCGCAACCGAAGAGATGGGTGGTGGAGCAGGTCAACGGCACGTTGATGTTGCACCGGCGTCTGGCCCGCGAGTACGACCACCGGCCCGACTATGCCGCCTCACGCGTCTACTGGGCATCCACCGCGAACATGGCCCGCCGCCTCACGACGCCTGCACCAGCCTGGCGCGATGACTTCAAGGCGGCCGCGTGAACGTCATCGAACTCCTGGCAGATCTTCAGGCCCGGCAGGCGAACTCCTCGGCATGCGCACCGACGATCCGGCCATGAATGTCACCCGCAGCCGCCTTGGGCGCCTCACCCCTCATGGCTTGCTCACTCAACCCGGACGTGGTCGCTACCAGAAACGGACTTAACGTCGCACTTCGCGGGCTGGGACGGCCGCCACTCTCGCCTGATCAACCCGAACACCCACGAGTCGGATACCTCGCCGTTCACCACGCAGTCTTCCCGCAACGTCCCTTCACGCACGAATCCGATCTTCTCTAGAACCCGGGCAGATGCCACGTTGCGCGTATCGGTCTCGGCCTGAACTCGATTCAGGTCCAGTGTGCCGAATGCCCACTGCAGCAAGGCGTGTGCGGCCTCCGTCGCATAGCCGTGGCCCCACATCGCCTCGTCGAGGACATAGCCCAACGACGCGCTGCGGTAGTCCGGGTTCCATCCGGTCAGACCGCACCAGCCGACGAAGGCCCCATCAGAAGCACGGTCGATGGCCACCCGCGCCCCGGTGCCTTCGTCCGCCATCTTCCGGCACATCGCGATGAAGCGCTCGGCGCGGGCCCGTTCGTTCCACGGCGGAGAGTCCCAGTAGCGCATCACGTAGGTGCTGCTGTGCAGCGCGAAGAGGGGGTCCGCGTCGGCGTCGGTGAAGGCGCGCAGTCGCAGGCGAGCGGTGTGCAGCATGGGGGTGGCCAAAGTCATGCGGACTATCTTGTGTCCTCACGGGGCGGGCAGAAAACCGAATATCCGATCCCGGTCCGGCCCTCACGACCAAGGCACCGCCTACCAGCAGATCGTGCATGCGACGACCCATGACATGAACCTCACCCGCAGCCACCTCTGACGCCAAGGCTTCCTCACCCAACCCGGCCCAGGCCACTACTAGAAACGGACGCAACGACTCCTGACAACAGAGTTGGTTGCCGTGGCAGGTCTGGTCGGTGGTGGTGCCTCTGCCGACGAGCAACCCGGCCGCGGCACAGCGTCGGCGCTGTCTGCGTGTTGCGCGCACTCTCTGTCGTCAGTAGGCGCCAACTGTCGCATCTGCGGATGGGCGGCCCTGGCCAAGCGCCTGCACATCGACCCCGCGGTCGTGTCGGCCCATCCGCACAGGAGCGGGTCTGCCGCAACGCGTACGTCACTGCTGCGTCCCTCCTGCGTGCGTTCCCCGCTATCAACGACGCCAGCTGTCGCACAGGTTCGGTCGGCGATCGAGTTTGCACACAAGGGGGTTCGGGTGTTGTGAGGGGCGGAAGGACGAGCGCGTGCTGTCCCAGGTCTGGAGTCTGGCTCATGATTTCTTTAACGGCTTCCAGCTTCTACCGACCGCCGTTGGCGCGGATCAGCTCGGTCCCGGCCTTGATGCCGTACGTCTCGATCATCTTCTCGGAGACGAGAGACGGCATCAGGGGCATGGTGTTGCGGGTCTGGTCGCGCGAGACGGCCGCGGGCTCTCTGTACGCGGCCGAGGGGGATCTGCGCTGACATGGGCGGAGCGATGATGCTCCTATTACTGTCAAGCGGCTTGGAGCCAGCCACGGTAGGCGTGTGTGAGGGTGTCGTCTCGGCGGATCCCGCGTTCGAGGGTGGAGATGGTGGCCGGCCAGACTCCGAGGTGCTGGGCGGCAGCGGTGAGAGTGAGGTTCTTGGACTGACGCAGGGGTCGCAGGTCGGCGATGACGGGGACCGTGACCGCGGTCGTCAGGCAGCGGAACATCTCCCGGGCGATGGCCCGTTTCAGGAGACGGATGATCTCTTTCTTCGTCCGGCCTGCGGCGGTCTGCCGTGCCACGTACTCGCGGGTGCGGGAGTCGCTGGACATGCGGACGAGGGCGATGCGGTAGAGAGCGGCGTTGGCTGCCCGGTCGCCGCCGCGTGAGAGGCGGTGGCGATTGGTCCGGCCGCTGGAGGCGGGGACCGGTGCGACTCCGAAGAGCGCGGCGAAGGAAGCCGCTCCGCATGCGTTCGAGATTGCCTCCGGCGGTGACCAGCAGCTGGGCCGCGGTGTCGGGGCCGACTCCGTGGGCGGCCCTCAGGCCGGGGTTGAGGACGGTCACCAGGCTGTCCAGGGCCTTGACCAGGGCCTGGTGTTCGGTGGTCAGCTCGTTGACGCGTCGGGCGAGGCTCTTCAGCGCAGTGAGGACCGCGGTGTGGACAGCGTCACCGGCCGGCCGCAGCTGGGCCAGGGCGTCGGTGCGGTCCGCTCCTTTGAGCCGGCCGTACCTGGCCCGGATGGTCTCGGGCGCGGTGATGAGGATGCTGCCGATCTGGTTCAGGGCTGCGGTTCGCGCCTTGACGGCGGATCGGGCGGCGTTGTGCAGGGCGCGTATGCCGGCGACGGTGTCGTCCTTGGGTGCGCTGGAGGCCCGCCCGGACAGGACGGCGCGGGCGGCGGCGTAGGCGTCGATGGGATCGGACTTGCCGATGCGGCGACGTTCGGCCCGGTCGGGCCGGTTGACCTCGACGACATGCTGCCCGTGCGAGATCGCGGCGCGGGTGAAGCCGGCGCCGTAGGAGGAGGTGCCTTCCACGCCGATCGCGACGACGTGGCCGTGGGCGGTGAGGAAGGCCAGGGCCGCGGCATATCCGGCCGCGGTGGTGGTGAACTCGGCGTCCGCGAGGTGGCCGCCGTTGTCGCTGATGACCGCGACGTGGAGGGTGTCGGCATGGGAGTCGACCCCGCCGAACACATTCTGGTCCGCTGTGTCCGAAGCCGCCGTCGATGTCATGCTGATGGTGCCTTCCTTGCCGGAGGGTGGGCACCGGCCGGGTGGCGCAGACAGGACATTGAAGGGGCTTCTGACCAAGCTCCTATCAGGTCATGTTCCGCCCGGCCGGAGCCATGAGGACAGGTTCCGGCGGCCGGACAGACCAACGGGAAGACAGCCCAGCAGGACGTCAGTCAGTGCCCGAGTCACGACCATCGGAACCTGAGTATCAGCATCGATGTCAGTGCCGCCCGCTACCGTCGAGGAATGCCAGGTCACTACGGAGTCCCGCTGACGCGCGACACCTTGCACGACTGCGAGGGATGCGGTGTCACCATCAAATACAGGGGAGAAGGTCGACGCGCAGGGCACTGCCTGAGCTGTAGTCGGATAGCCCGGCAAGGTCGCCGATACAACCTGACGGCAGGCGATGTGAGGGCCATCCTGGAGCTTCAGGGCGGAGTATGCGCGTTGTGCGGGCACGGGCTCGACCGTGACGGGAGTTCCTCGTACTGGCACATCGACCATGATCACGCATGCTGTGAGCCGTCGGACGCCGCTTGGTCCATATGTGGAGCGTGCGTCCGCGGCCTGCTGTGTAGCGGGTGCAATGCTCGTGGCCTTGCCTGGTACGAACTTCTTCCCAGAGACCGTAGGGACTGGGGGCGCGTGAACGACTACCTGGCCAACTCACCGGCCCGTCGCCTTCGACTTGCTGGAACGCTGAAGTTCTGCTTGGGGCACCTCGCGCATGCCGGCGCGGCTCGACACCGGTAAGCCCGCCAGCCCCAGATGGATCCTGCCAACTCGTGCGAATTACAGTGGTGTTGGCTACTATGTACGTGGTTAAAGAGACCCTTGAAAGGCAAGGTGCATCGGTGCGGATGGCCGACTATCACGGCGCGGCGGCAGAGTCCCTATAGGGGCGTCTGGCCGGCGCTCTCCTATGGCGACGCCCGTTGGGCGGCGACGTCGTGACTCAGATCCGGCGGCGGATTGACTCCTGCCCTGGTTCCGTAACGGCGCTCTGACGATGCCTGGGAGGGCCTTCCTTGTCCGCAACCACTTCTACCTGCGACCACCGCGTGTACCACGTGGTCGTTGTCGCCTTGATCTCCATGATTGTTGGGCTTACCACCGGGGTCGGCTTTGCCGCTCTCGGACAGTCCCCCCTCACCGCTGTTGCTTCCGGCGGGGCTGTCGTGCCGTTCGTCTTCTCTGCTGGCATGACCGCAGTTGCGTACGTGAAGCGGCAGGCAGAGTAGGCGACTTCGTGGGGTGGCTCCTTCAGGCCACCCCACGCCTGTCACTCGGCGAGCCCTAAGACCTGTATCGGGCGCGGGGCACGTGGGTAATGAGTGAGGTCTTGTCAGTGAGCGGTCAACCGGATAGGACTGTCCCTGTAACTGATCATCGGGCGGTGACACCTGTACATGTCGCCTGCTCGGCGATGCCATGTGCGCGGAGGGAGCGGTGCCGTGCGGTTGGCCGACGCACGGCGTGACGGCCGCCGGATACGCGGTGACTCAAGTTGCCGTCTTCCTTCGGGCCACGGGCCGTCGAGGCTTGTAGGAAAGTGGGGCAGCTCATGCATCACGCGCAGTTCACCGGGGTGAGCCGACGCAGCGTCCTCGGCACGGCGGCCGGGCTGGCCGTCGCCACGGCAGTCCTGCCCGCTGCGACTGCGATCGCGGCGGACTCCGCGCCCACCGCCGCCCGTTGGCGCAGACACGTGGCACGCGTGACGATCACCCGGGACGACTGGGGCGTCGCGCACGTGATGGGCGAAAGCGACGCCGACGCCGTCTTCGGAATGATGTACACCCAGGCCGAGGACGACTTCAACCGAGTCGAGACCAACTACCTGGTCGCTCTCGGTCGCCTCGCCGAAGCCGAGGGCGAAAGCGCGATATGGAAGGACTTGCGCCAGCGGCTCTACCTCGACCACGAGGAGCTGCAGAAGGCACACGCGCGATGCCCGGCCTGGTTGCGGGCGCTGACGCAGGCGTGGGCGGACGGACTGAACTACTACCTCGCCACTCATCCCGAGGTGCGCCCCCGGGTCATCCGCCATTTCGAACCCTGGATGCCGCTGAGCTTCTCCGAGGGCAGTATCGGCGGCGACATCGAGTCCATCCCGCTCAGCCAGTTCGAAGCCTTCTACAGCAGGCGGACCCTGCCGATGACCGACGAGGAGCGCGGCCTGACGTTCCGGGAACCCACCGGCTCGAACGGCATGGCGATCGCACCGAGCCACACCCGCGACGGCCACGCGCTGCTCCTCATCAACCCGCACACCAGCTTCTTCTTCCGCGCCGAACAGCATGTGACGAGCAAGCACGGACTCAACGCCTACGGCGCCGCCACCTGGGGCCAGTTCTTCATCTACCAGGGATTCAACGCCGACACCGGGTGGATGCACACCTCCAGCGGCGTCGACAACATCGACAACTTTGCCGAGACGATCGTGACCGGCGACGACGGCAAGCACTCGTACCGGTTCGGCGACGAGCTGCGCCCCGTGACGACGAAGCAGGTCACCCTGTCGGTACGCGCCGAGGACGGCGGCCAGGAGGAGCGCCGGTTCACGACCTACGCCACGCACCACGGCCCGATCGTCCGCGAGGAGGACGGCAAGTGGATCGCGTGCGCGCTCATGAACAAGCCCGTCGACGCGCTGAAGCAGAGCTACCTGCGCACCAAGACGCGGGACTACGACGAGTACATCGGCGTCGCGGAGTTCAAGGCGAACAGCTCCAACAACACTCTCTTCGCCGACTCCAAGGGCGGCATCGCCTTCCTGATGCCGCAGTTCATGCCGAAGCGTGACGACCGCGTCGACTATCTGAAGACCGTCGACGGCAGTAACCCGGCGACCGATTGGAACGGCCTGCATAGCCTGGCGAGCATGCCCCAGGCCGTGAACCCGAAGACCGGCTGGGCGTTCAACACCAACAACTGGCCCTGGACCGCGGCGGGGGACGACAGCCCCAACGCGGCCGACTACCCGCGCTACTTCGACCGGTTCGGCGAGAACCCGCGCGGACCGCAGGCGATCCGGGTGCTGAGCGCGCGCAAGGACTTCACGCCCCAGACGTTGATGGACGCCGCCTTCGACCCGTACCTCACCGCGTTCGCCCGGCTGATCCCCGGCCTCGTCGCCGCCTGGGACGCCCTGCCCCGGAGCAGCGCACGCAGGAAGCGGCTGTCCGCCCCAATTGCCCTGCTTCGTGACTGGGACACCCGGTGGTCCGCCAGGTCGACCGCCATGTCGGTGGCCGTGTTCTGGGGCGAGGACCTGTGGGCGATGACGGCCCAGGCGGCGGCGGACGCCGGGCTGTCCGGCTGGGACTACATGGCCGACCGCGCCACGGACACCCAGCGCCTCGACGCCCTGGGCACGGCAGTGGCCCGACTGGAGCGGGACTTCGGCAGCCAGGAGGTGCCCTGGGGTGCTATCAACCGATACCAGCGGAACGACGGCACTATCGTCCAGGAGTTCAGCGACGACAAACCGAGCGTCCCGATCCCCTTCGCCTCGTCGCGCTGGGGCTCGCTCGCATCGTTCGGGGCCAAGAGCTACCCGGGGACGAAGCGGTACTACGGCACCAGCGGCAACAGCTTCGTCGCGGTGGTGGAGTTCGGGCCCCGAGTGCGCGCCTGGGCGGTGACGGCGGGCGGCGTCAGCGGCCACTCCGACTCGCCGCACTTCGCTGACCAGGTCGAGCGCTACGCGAGCGGTGACCTGCGGCGGGTCTACTTCTATCCCGACGAGCTGACGGAGCACGTCGAGCGCAGGTACCGGCCGGGCGACTGAGAGGGCGGGCGGTTGTCCGAGCGGAGGAGGACGGCGTGTGCGTCGCCCTCCCCGGCGCCAGCGGTCAGGCGTCGCGGCGCCGCACGTACACCTCGGTCTCGATCTTCATTCGAGGGTCCGGGAGGGCGTACGCGAGCACTAGGGCGACATATCGCTCGATGCATCGGATGGCCCACGCCGGGTCTTGCGCTCCTGGGTGCGGCGTTCGTAGCACGCCTGAGTGCGGGGATCTAAGCGCAGCCGAGTGAACACCATGCGGTACAGGGCCGCGTTCGCCTGCCGGTCGCCTCCATGGTTGAGCCGACACGAGCTGCGCCTGCCCGAGGAGTGCTCGATGGGGCTGACTCCGCACAGAGCGGCGAAGGACGCCTCGGTGGTCAACCGTTCGGAGTTGTCTCGCATCGTGATCAGGAGAGCGACAGCGCTGTCCGGTCCGATGCCCACCGGTGTCAGAAGCTGTGGGGGTGGCGTTCGACGAGCCTGGTCAGGCGCTGATTCAGTTCATCGATCTGCCCGGTGAGCTGCTCGATGCGCTCGGCGAGCATGCGCAGGGTCATCTGGGTGGCCTGGGCCGCCGCGTACCCGTCGCCCCCGCCGCCGTGCAGGCCGAGGCGCGCGCAGATGCGGAACGGCTCGCGGTTGTCCAGGCTGGACAATTGTTCGCGCAGGGCCAGGGTTGGGAGCGGGAACCTGAGGCCGGTCCGCCCGCCGCAATGACGTTCCCGCAACGAGTTGCTGAGCGTCGCGCCGCGGCTGGGGCGCCAAGGTGGCAGGAATTCGCGGCCGCCTTGAACCCACCCCGCCGCGTCCGCAACGACCACGGCTGCGGGACCCGTCACGAGGACGGGGCCCGCAGCCGGTTGTTCGCCGGACAGCGGTCAGCCGCTGACCGTGATGTTCGAGCTTCCGCTGCTCTGGTATCCCTCGGTGGCCATGATCATGTAGTACTTGAACTGGCCCATGTTCATGCCCGCGCGGGCCCAGGCGTCGAAGTGGTTGCCGGTGGTGATGGTGCCGGAGCCGCTGGTCACCTTCGACTGCCGGACGCTCCAGTACTGCTGGAAGGTCTGGGTGCCTTCCACGGAGGGGGCGTTGTACCGGGTCGTCTGGTAGATGTCGTACGTGCCGCCGTCACTGGAGACGGTGCCCTTGTGGGTGCCGGTGGGCCGGTAGCTGCCCCAGTTGTCGACGATGTAGTACTCCACCAGCGGGTTTGAGGTCCAGCCGTAGAGGCAGCCGTAGCCGTTGCCCGACGGGTTGAAGTAGCCGCTGTAGCGGACCGTCCTGCGTCCGCCGGTGTTCCAGCCCTTGCCGGCGACGAAGTTGCCGCAGTTGGTCCACTTGGTGCTGTAGCTGCCGCCGCCGTTGAGCGTCATGGAGACGGAGCCGCCGCCGTCGGTCCAGAACGAGTAGTACATGCCGTCGGTGCCGGTCTGGTTGGTGGTGATGGTGGTGGCGGCGTGGGCGGTGCCGGGCAGCAGCAGCCCGGACGCGGTAGCGAGCGCGATGGTTCCGGCGCCGCCAAGGAAGCCTCGTCGGCTCAAGCCGTTGAGGGGAGCGGGGTCCTGCTGCGTGCCGTCCTGCTGCATGCATCCTCCCGATGAAGGCTGGTGGGGACCGGGCGGCTTCTGCTGCCCGCGGCCTTGCATGAAACACGGCGGGGGTCGCCCGTCGTTGTGCGGCAACGACCGACCGCCATCCCCGG
Organism: Streptomyces sp. NPDC060035; assembly: GCF_042736635.1. Lineage (NCBI taxonomy): Bacteria > Bacillati > Actinomycetota > Actinomycetes > Kitasatosporales > Streptomycetaceae > Streptomyces > Streptomyces sp. NPDC060035. Next base: position 8,579 of record NZ_JBHWVO010000052.1, on the reverse strand, counting down.
TCACAAGACGCGGGGGGAGCGAGGACTCCTGCCGTTCGGTGGCCACAGTTTTCTTAGAGCCTCATGAGCCTGTCAACACTTTCGGCAATCTTTCGGAAATATGTCCTTGCCGGAGGAAGCCCTTGACGAGTACGCCTTCACTGGTCAGGATGCCACTCACGCGAACCTGGCGTGAGAGATGGAATGGAATCCGGGAGGGGCAGAACGCAAGCATCTGCATGGGTTTCGAAACTTTCGGACGGGCGTGGACGCGACCACGGCGGCCCGCCACTGGGAACGACTGCGCGCGAACGTCCTGGCCTGGGTCACCGCGTACGCGAAATCCGCGACCGTCGCCTACGTCGAGGTGCGGTGCCGCGGACCTTCGAATCCGTCAGCCTCGCCCTGGCCGACATGCCCTGGGTCAGCGTCGACGAGGCCGCGGGTGACTTCGACCTCCTGGCGTCGGTCGCCGCCGCCGACCTCCGTCCCTCGGCCGCTCGGTCCACGGCCTGATCGGCGGTCTGGACGGCGTACGGTCCACCCGCACCCGCCTCGGGATCACGCTGCAAAGCGAGGGCGGCGACTGGCGGATGCGGGCCATGGGACCCGCCGGGCACGCGGAGCTCTCCGCTCCGCTCGGCGCACCTCACGCTCGACCCTGTACAGCGCCCACATGCACCACCCCGCCCGTGCCGCAGGACCAGGCCCTCCTTGTGGCCCTCGGCGTGGACAGACGCCTCGGCTATCTGACCTCGGGGCGGCGACCGGGATGAGCGAGCACACCGCCCGTCGCCGGTTTCAGCGGATGGGCCCGGGACGGTGACCGCGCGGTGGGCTTGGAAGAAGTCGATGTGGTCGGTGCCGAGCCACGCGTCCTCGCGGCGGTCCTTCATGGCCTTGCCGGTGATCTCCTCGAGACGCCGGCGGAGTACACGGGCCGCGACAACGGCACCGGAGGTGAGAGGAACCCCGACCGCCGCACGGCCGGGGACCCTCGGTGCGTTCGGTCAGGAGGTGGAATCGCCCACGCCGTGAACCGCTCGCCCCACCTGCGGACCGCGCCACATCACAGTCACCGTGAATCGGGAAGGTCAGCGCCGCAGGGTAAGGACACCCGGCCGCCACGGCAGGCGATTGTAGTCGCCGCCCGCGTTGGGGTCCTTGCCCTGGTAGAGGAACTGCAGGTTGCAGGGGTCGATGGTCATGGTCTGGTCGGGGTTGTTGCGGACCAGGTCACCGTGGCTGATGTCGTTGGTCCAGGTGGCACCGCTGTTGGCCTTGCCCGCGAAGGGGTTGCCTTCACTGCCGGCCTGCGGGGTCCACGAACCGCTCAGGCTGGAGGCCGTGAACGAGCGGAAGTAGCGCCCGTTCGAGCCCATCGCCTCGACGATCATGAGGTACTGGTTCTGGCCCTGGGCCTTGTAGACCTGTACGCCCTCGAAGAGGTTGGCCTTCGTGTCGCTCATGATCGTCGTGTACGTCGAGCCGAAGTTGCCCGGGAAGTTCCCGATCGGCATGCTCGCCCGGTAGATCTTGCCGTTGTCACCGGCGAAGAACAGGTACATGTTCTGACCGTCGGCGATCAGGGTCTGGTCGATGGGGCCGGTGTCGGAGCTGGAGATACTACCGGTGAACAGCGGCTGCGGCGAGGACCAGCCGTTGGGGTTGGTGGGGTCGCTCGACGTGCGGTAGATGAAGGGCCACGCACCCCACTGGTACGCCAGCACCCAGATGTTCTTGGGCGCGAAGTAGAAGAGCGTGGGCGCCACTGCGGCCTGGCCCATCCCGGTCTGGCCGGCCGACGCCATGTCCGACCAGTTCGTGAAGGGATTGAACATCATCGATCCGTACGACGATCCCGAGAAGTTGGACGCGTAGACCAGGTGCTTGCCGTTGTGCACCGCTGGTGAAGTCCTTCACCGAGTCCCACCCGTTCGCCGGCTGCGCCAAGACACCCGTCGACGTCCACCGGTACGTCGACGGAAGAGAACACGTGCCGCCCGTCGGCGGGGTCGACGTCCCGGACAGGCCGGTCCACTTCTGGTTACTGCCGCCGTTGCACGTCCAGATCTCCACCGCCGTGCCGTTGGCCGTACCTGTACCCGTAACCTCCAGGCACAGCCCGGACTCCACGCCGACGACCGTGCCGTCGGAGTTCACCCGCCACTGCTGGTTCGCACCACCGGAACAGCTCCAGATCTGCACCCGGGTACCGGCCGCGGTGGCGTGACCCGGAACATCCAGGCACTTACTGCCGTACACGGTCAGCTGGTTGCTGTCCGTCAACGTCCACTGCTGGTTGGTCCCACCCCAGCAGTCGTAGATCTGCAGGTACGTGCCGTCGGTCTGGCTCGCGCCCGGCACATCGAGACACCGACCCGAACCAACACCGCGCAAGGCGCCGGTGGAAGCCGCCTGAGCCGGGGTGGCGACGAGCATCGCCGCCACCCCGGCCAGGACCGCAACCGCGGCGGCGAGCACCGCTGACGAATTCCTGAGGCTGAAACTTCCTCTGTGCATGGGGACTTCCTCAACCTTGAGTGGGCGGTTCCGGTCGGCCTCGTCATGAGGTAGTCCGGACTGTCGCAGTGAGGTGTGCAGCGGCCCGTGAGCACCCCGGCAGACCGTTCCGGCGCTGGGACCCGGAGTTGTCCCGATGTGCAACGGAGCGACTCCACGTTCGAGATATCGAACAAAGGTCGAAGTGTCGAGCAACCTGCATGATAAGGAACCGGTGAACGGCGTCAATACCTCTCGCATGTGTCGCCATCGCCGCAGAAACATTCGTCGAAGCCTCGCACGAAACGTCGCACGTCACACCGACGCGGTAGCAGGGTGCCGACGGTCTACTCGCCGATCCGCCGACGAATGGCAGGCCGCGAGGAATCAGCCCGCCCGTGCAAGCGGATCGCCCAGACCGAGCAACTCGCCGCGGTCGCCGACCTGTCCACCAACAGTCCCGCTATGGGCCCGGCAAGCTCCAACGACGACGGCGCCGGGGTTACGCTCCACCTGATATCGAAAGTTTCGAATAGGGCACAGAAACTTTTACTGTGGAGAGTATTGACGATGCATCATCAATACCTCAATCATTCCTGTCTGAGGAACCGGCCATGGTTCGATATTTCGAACCACCGCCCTGGGCAATCCGTGCTGCATGGCAAATCCGCGCACAACTACAGCTCCGCGCACCAAAGCACCTGCGCCATCCCGTTTCGTTCCGGTGAGGTTCACATCAGCGCATCCTGGCTCTTCAAGGGGATTCCGTGCTGCCCGAGCTCCGGCCCGCCCTGTCCGTCCGTCTGCCGAATGGGAGCGGACGACGCAATCCCCTGCGCTTCTCAGTCCCTTCCCTGATTTCTACCTTGGAGGCACAGTCATGGGCCCGTATGCCCTTTACAGACCCGTTGTCCGCCGGAAGTTCCGCAGCCTGCTGTTGGCGCTGGTCGTCGGCGTCCTCGGTGTGGTCGCCGCGCTGGTGGCGCCGCCGACCGCACACGCCGCCGAGAGCACGCTCGGCGCCGCAGCGGCGCAGAGCGGCCGTTACTTCGGCACCGCCATCGCCTCGGGCAGGCTGGGCGACTCGGCGTACACGACGATCGCGGGCCGTGAGTTCAACTCGGTGACGGCCGAGAACGAGATGAAGATCGACGCCACCGAACCCCAGCGGGGCCAGTTCAACTTCACCGCCGCTGATCGTGTCTACAACTGGGCGGTGCAGAACGGCAAGCAGGTGCGCGGCCATACCCTGGCCTGGCACTCCCAGCAGCCCGGCTGGATGCAGAGCCTCAGCGGCAGCACACTGCGCCAGGCGATGACCGACCACATCAACGGCGTGATGGCCCACTACAAGGGCAAGATCGCTCAGTGGGATGTCGTGAACGAGGCCTTCGCCGACGGCAGTTCGGGAGCCCGGCGCGATTCCAACCTGCAGCGCTCCGGCAACGACTGGATCGAGGTCGCCTTCCGTACCGCGCGCGCCGCCGACCCGGCCGCCAAGCTCTGCTACAACGACTACAACGTCGAGGACTGGACCTGGGCCAAAACCCAGGCCATGTACGCCATGGTCCGAGACTTCAAGCAGCGCGGCGTGCCGATCGACTGCGTCGGCTTCCAGTCGCACTTCAACAGCGGCAGCCCCTACAACAGCAACTTCCGCACCACCCTGCAGAGCTTCGCCGCCCTCGGCGTCGACGTGGCCATCACCGAACTCGACATCCAGGGCGCCTCGGCCACGACCTACGCCAACGTGACCAACGACTGCCTGGCCGTCCCGCGCTGTCTCGGCATCACGGTCTGGGGTGTGCGCGACACCGACTCCTGGCGATCGCAGGACACGCCGCTGCTGTTCAACGGCGACGGCAGCAAGAAGCCCGCCTACACCTCCGTCCTCAACGCACTCAACGCCACCTCCTCTACACCCCCGACCGGTTCTGGACAGATCAAGGGCGTCGGTTCAGGCCGCTGCCTGGACGTGCCCGGCACCAGCACCACCGACGGCACCCAGCTCAACCTGTGGGACTGCAACAACCGCACCAACCAGCAGTGGGCCTACACCGCCGGAGGCGAGCTCAAGGTCTACGACAACAAGTGCCTGGACGCCGCCGGGACCGGCAACGGCGCCAAAGTCCAGATCTACAGCTGCTGGGGTGGCGACAACCAGAAATGGCGCCTCAACTCCGACGGCTCCATCGTCGGCGTCCAGTCCGGCCTCTGCCTTGACGCCACCGCCAACGGCACCGCCAACGGCACCCTGATCCAGCTCTACTCCTGCTCGAACGGCAGCAACCAACGCTGGACCCGCACCTGACCTGACACAGCGAAAGGGTGAATCGATGAAGACCTACGGTGCGGCTTCCCCCGCCCCTCCACAAAGACATCGCTGGTGGTCCCGGTTCGCCGCCGTGGTGGCGGCGACCCTCGCGATCGGCATGCTCGTCGCGGTGAATCCGGCGCCCGCCGAGGCGGCGACGGTGGACACCAATGCCTGGTACGTCCTGGTCAATCGCAACAGCGGCAAGGCGCTGGACGTCTCTGGCGTGTCCACCGCCGACGGCGCGCGGGTCAGCCAGTGGACGCGCCACGACGGAGACAACCAACAGTGGCAGTTCGTGGACTCCGGCGGCGGCTTCTACCGGCTCAAGGCCCGGCATTCGGGCAAGGTTCTCGACGTGGCCGGCGCCTCGACCGCCGACGGTGCCGCGATAGCGCAGTGGGCCGACGGCAACGGGGCCAACCAGCAGTTCCGCCTGGCCGACTCCGACGCAGGCCACGTCCGGCTGATCAACCGCAGCAGCGGCAAGGCCGTGGAGGTGCAGGGCGCCTCCACGGCCGACGGCGGCAACGTCGTCCAGTACACGGACTGGGGCGGCGCCAACCAGCAATGGCAGATGATCAAGCTGTCGTCCGGTGGCGGCGGCGGATGCGGAAGCGCCCCGACTCTGGCGAGCGGTACGCACACGATTCAGAGCAGCGGTAAGAGCCGCAGCTTCATCCTCAGAGTTCCCGCCAACTACAACAACAGCCACCCCTACCGGCTGATCTTCGCGTTCCACTGGCGGGGCGGAACCGCCGGCGACGTCTCCTCGGGCGGAACGAGCGGGAGTGCCTGGTCCTACTACGGCCAGCAGGAACAGTCGAACGACAGCGCGATCCTCGTCGCTCCCCAGGGTCTCGACAACGGCTGGGCCAATTCGGGCGGTGAGGACGTCACTTTCGTCGACGACATGATCCAGCGAATCGAGGGCGGACTCTGTGTGAACACGGCACAGCGCTTCGCCACAGGTTTCAGCTGGGGCGGCGGTATGAGTTACGCACTCGCATGCACCCGGGCGAACGTCTTCAGGGCCGTCGCGGTCATCTCCGGCGCCCAGATCAGCGGCTGCAGCGGCGGCACCCAGCCCATCGCCTACTTCGGAATCCACGGCATCAGCGACTCCGTCCTCAATATCGCGCAAGGACGGTCCCTGCGCGATAAATTCGTCAGCAACAACGGCTGCACTCCACAGAGCCCGCGCGAGCCCGCCCCGGGCAGCCGGACGCACATCACCACCTCCTACTCGGGCTGCCGTGCCGGGTACCCGGTCCAGTGGGCCGCGTTCGACGGAGACCACATTCCCGGTCCGGTCGACGGTTCTCCCAACGAGAGTGGCGTCGCCACCTGGACCAAGGGAGAGATCTGGAGGTTCTTCGTACAGTTCCAGTGACACGCCCGCACCTGGAGTGGAGCCAGGCTGATCCTGGCTCCACTCGGTGCTCGTCTGTCTCAGGGGAAGGACGGAAGAGCTCTTCAGGAAAGGGTCCACGCCTTCGCACTGGTCACCTTGGGACAGATTTCCGTGGCGTTGCTGCCGACCGCCTTTCGTGCGACCTGCCCGTTGGTCGCCGACCCGACATTCCTCCGGCGCCGGCACCGCCCGTGCCCTTGTCCGATAAACCCGCCGCTGCCGCGGTTGCGCGTAGTCCTGACAGGGTGTGCACACATGAGGCACCTACAGGGTGCGCTTCCTTCAAAGGAGCTCTTGGTGCCCAGACGATCAGGCGGACGACTGCTCCGCCTTCTCGCGACCACCGTGCTGACGGTCACCGCGTCCATCACGTCTACCTCTCACTCCACCGCTTCTGCAGCGCCGGGCAGCCCGGCGCCCACCCCACCGCTCGGCTGGAACAGCTGGAACAGCTTCGGGTGCGGGATCACCGAGACCCAGGTGCGCCAGGCGGCCGACGCGATGGTGTCCTCGGGCATGCGCGACGTCGGCTACCGCTACCTGGTGGTCGACGACTGCTGGTTCGACCCACAACGCGACGCGGCAGGCAACCTGCGGGCCAACCCGACCAAGTTCCCCAGCGGAATGAAGGCACTCGGTGACTACATACACAGTAGGGGGCTGAAGTTCGGCATCTACCAGGTGCCGGGCGAACGCACCTGCGCGCAGACCAGCGGCGCCTATCCCGGGTCGACGGGCAGCAGGGGGCACGAGGCCCAGGACGCCACTGCGTTCGCCTCATGGGGCGTCGACTACCTCAAGTACGACTGGTGTTCTTCGAGCGGTACCCGTGACGAGCAGGTCGCGCGCTTCGCACTGATGCGTGACGCCCTGCGTGCCACCGGGCGGCCGATCGTCTACAGCATCAATCCCAACAGCTTCCACGACATCACCGGCGCCACGTACAACTGGGGCGAGGTCGCCGACCTTTGGCGGACGACCGAGGACCTGCTCGACATCTGGCAGAACGGCAACACCAACAGCTATCCAATGGGTGTCGGTAACGTCCTGGACGTCACAGCGCCGCTGGCGGCGCAGTCGGGTCCCGGACACTGGAACGACCCCGACATGCTGGTCGTCGGCCGCCCAGGCCTGTCACTGACTGAGTCCCGCTCCCACTTCGCTCTGTGGGCCCTGCTGGGCGCCCCGCTCATGGCCGGCAACGATATCCGCTCCATGTCCGCCGACGTGAGCGCCATCCTGCGCAACCCGCGTCTGCTGGCGGTGAACCAGGACTCGCTGGGTGCGGGCGGACGCAGGGTACGCGACGACGGCGCCACCGAGGTGTTCGCCAAGCCCCTGTCGGACGGCTCGGTCGCGGTGGGCCTGTTCAATCGCGGAGAGGTGGCCGCGACGGTCTCCACGACTGCCTTTCAAGTCGGCCTGTCCGGCGGGCCTTTCACGCTCACCGACCTTTGGACCGGCGGCACGTCGAGCACGTCCGGGCAGATCTCCGCGAGCGTCCCCGCGCATGGCGTCGCCGTATTCCGGGTGACCGGCGGCAGCCCGCTGGCCGCCACCACCACGCGTCTGCGGGGCAACGGCTCCGGCCGCTGCCTGGACGTGGACAACGCCTCCACCGGCGCGGGGGCCACGGTTCTGCTGTGGGACTGCCACACAGCAGCCAATCAACTGTGGACCACGTGGACGGGCGGCGAGATCCGGGTCTACGGCGACAAGTGCCTGGACGCCTACAACCAAGGCACCACCGACGGCACCCGTGTCATCATCTGGCCTTGCAACAGCCAGAACAACCAGAAGTGGATCCTCGACTCCGACGGATCGATCCGCAACGTCCACGCCGAGCTGTGCCTCGACGCCGAGGGGACCGGCACCACCAACGGGACCCCGCTGGCCCTGCGGACCTGTAACGGCCAGGTCAACCAGAAGTGGACCCGCGCGTGAACAACCGCCGGTCCAGAAGGGGAGTTTCACGATGACGAAGACAAGATCCCTTCTATGATCCGCCAGGGCCGCGGTGCTGGTCGTCCTGAGCACAGGAGGCACGGCGCCGGGCTGCGGGACCACGCCGCCCGCCCCCGACCGCCCAGTGGCACAGCGCCCGAACTCAACCGGATGCTGCTCAAGCCCCCGCGCCCCTGACCGCCGACCCGGCCGGCACAGGCCACGGGCGGGCGGAGATGCGTACCGGTCCGTCCGACTTCATCCAGTTCGCTGGCGAGCGCGTCCGTAGGGGCAGGACGTGCCAGACGTCGTCGGGACAGACGCGCACGACCTGGGGTGACGCCCCGCTGCGGCACAGCTCAGCCAACGGACTTCCCCATCTCGCCCCTTCCGTACGGTGCGGGGCCGGGCAGCGCTGCCCGGCCC
>NZ_JBHWVO010000051.1:0-27289 GCF_042736635.1 Streptomyces sp. NPDC060035 | reverse complement strand
GGGAGAGTAGGACGCCGCCGAACAATTATTCCGGGAAAGCCCCGTGCCCTTGTGGCACGGGGCTTTTCTGCGTTCACCACCCTTTTCCGGGCCGTGGTGCTTCACGGGCACCACACCAAGACGGTCGTGTCAGCCGGCGGGCTGCGGCGAGGTACCTGACACGAGCTGAGCTCGAGCAGAACCATCTCGACGCAGGTCAGCGCCGCGCAGTCCGTCGGGAACAGACGCTTCCCCGCGCTTCCCCGTGTTCCTGCCACCAGCCGGCCACGGCTTCCCGTTCAGGAGTTCTCTTCCTGGGCCTCATCGTCCTGCAGGGTTCTCCGCGGCGGGTCCGGGGCGGTCGCTCAGGCGGAGGCGGCTGGCAGATGAGGGTTGCGGCTGTGCCGACGAAGGCGAGGAAGTGCTGGGGCTTGCATTCGTAGCGGCGTGCAGGCGCCGGCAGCCGGCCGGCCAACGACGTCTAGAGTCGGCCGGCGGCCTTGAGCGCGAGGTAGGCGTCAGCCAGCGCCGGTGCGAGCACATCCGGAGTGGCATCGACGACCACGACACCATGACGGCGGAGCTGATCCGCAGTTCTGCGGCGTTGAGTCTTGGTCTGGGTTCCGGCTGCGGCGTCGTACACCGCGTCCACTGTGCCCCTGGCGCGTGTCATGGCTTCGATGTGGGGGTCCGCGACTGCGGCCACCAGGACCGTGTGGCGCTGGGTGAGCTGAGGGAGCACCGGGAGCAGGCCTTCCTCGATGGGGGCGGAGTCCAGGCTCGTGAGCAGGACGATCAGGGAGCGCCGGGGGGCACTGGCCAGTGCGGCTGTGCTGAGGCCACGGGCATCCGTCTCCACGAGCTCCGGTTCCAGCGGGACCATTGCGTTGACGATCGCGGACAGGACGTCTCCTCCGGCGGCTCTGCCCAGAACCTGGGCGCGGACTCGCCGGTCGTAGGCAAGGAGGTTCACGCGGTCGCCCGCCCGTGTAGCCAGGGCGGTGAGGAGCAGCGTCGCATCCATGGCCGCATCGAGGCGGGGCACGTCTCCCACTCGTCCGGCCGAAGTGCGACCGGTGTCGAGGACGATCAGGATGTGGCGGTCGCGTTCGGGACGCCAGGTGCGGACGGCGACTGCGGACTGGCGTGCGGTGGCCCGCCAGTCGATGGACCGGGTGTCGTCTCCTGGCACGTACGCACGCAGGCTGTCGAACTCGGTGCCTTCGCCCCGGGTGAGAACGCTGGTGCGGCCGTCGAGCTCGCGGAGCCTGGCGAGCCGCGAGGGCAGATGCCGTCGGCTGGTGAAGGGAGGCAGGACCCGGACTGTCCACGGGACATGGTGGTTCCCCTGTCGGGCCGCCAGTCCCAGTGGTCCGAACGAACGGACTGTGACGCGCTCCGCCCGGCGGTCGCCACGACGGGAAGGGCGGAGGAGCGTGGTGAGACGACGTCGCTCGCCGGCGGGGACGGTGAACGCGTGCCGGGACGAGGCCTGTTCGGCTTCGCTGCTCCATGCGCTGGGGGGCCAGGCGTCGCGGAGGTGCGCCCGAAGGCGGCGACGCGAGGGGTTGGTTACGGTGAGTTGCACTTCTGCGTCGTCACCGAGTCGAACGGATGTGTCGCCGGATCGGGTGAACTGCAGCGTACGTACTGGCGCTGCCAGGGCGTAGTCGCACAGAATTGCCAATGAGAGAGGGGCGTTCACCGCGAGCATGCCCATCCAGCTCGGGGCAAGGATGCCTACGGGGAGTGACCCCAAGGCGGCCAGGAGCGCGGTTCGTCCGGTGAGGGCCATGGTCACCGCCTCATCGGGGGACGGGGACGTGGGCAAGGACTGCGGTGATGACGGAGTCGGCGGTGACTCCTTCCATCTCCGCTTCCGGCCGCAGCTGGAGGCGGTGACGGAGTGTGGGGAGTGCCAGGGCCTTCACATCGTCCGGGATGACGTAGTCCCGGCCGGTGAGCCAGGCCCAGGCACGTGCTGTGGAGAGCAGAGCGGTGGCTCCTCGGGGGGAGGCCCCGAGGGTGAGCGAGGGGGATTCACGAGTGGCACGGCAGATATCCACGACGTAGGCAGCGATCTCGGGGGAGACCGTGGTCTTGGCCACGGCGGAGCGGGCGGCTTCCAGATCTGCGGGGCCGGCCACGGGCCGTATGCCTGCCGCCTTGAGGTCGCGCGGGTTGAACCCGTCGGCATGACGCGTCAGCACGTTGATCTCGTCGTCACGTGACGGGAGGGGCACGGTCAGCTTCAGGAGGAACCGGTCCAACTGGGCTTCGGGCAGCGGGTAGGTGCCCTCGTATTCGACGGGGTTCTGGGTGGCTGCGACGAGGAAGGGGTCGGGCAGTGCACGGGGAGTGCCGTCGACGGTGACCTGGCGTTCCTCCATGGCTTCCAGGAGGGAGGACTGCGTCTTGGGAGGGGTGCGGTTGATCTCGTCGGCGAGCAGGAGATTGGTGAACACCGGTCCGGGCTGGAAGGAGAATTCGGCGGTGCGGGCGTCGTAGACCAGCGAGCCCGTGACATCACTCGGCATCAGGTCGGGCGTGAACTGTATGCGTTTGGTGTCCAGTTCGAGAGAGGCGGCAAGGGCGCGCACCAGGAGGGTCTTGGCGACTCCGGGGACGCCTTCGAGCAGGACATGGCCTCGGCAGAGCAGGGCGACCACGAGTCCGGTGACGGCGGGGTCCTGGCCGACCACGGCCTTGGCGATCTCGGAACGCAGAGCTTCCAGGGATGCGCGGGCGCTGTCGGAAATCACGGGGGCCACGGGGGTCCCTGCGGGCACCGCAGGCTCGTTGGGCTCCGGGGTCGGGGCGCTCATGAAGTGCGTACCTCTCTTTCGAGGGCGTCGAGTTGGTCGGTCAGGAGAACAAGCGCGGCGTCGTCGGCCGGGGCCGGGCCGAAGAGCAGAGTGCGGAGGTCGCTGCCCGTGGTGGCGAGACGCGCGGAGACGGCAGGCAGGAGGACCTCGGGGGACCGGGTGTCTCGGGAGGACACCCCGAGAAGTGGAGCGATGCGGGTGCGGGTGGCGGAGCGCAGTGCTTCGGCAGCGCGGTCGCGGGCGTTCGCCTTGCGGTAGAGGCGGGCCCTGCCCACGGTGGATTCCGAGGCCGGGATGGCCACGGGCAACGGCTCGGTGACCAGGGGGCCCAGGCGGCGAGCACGCCAGACTGCGGTGAGGCCTGCGGCGAGGGCGAGTTGGAGTGTTCCCCAGAGCCAGCCGGAGGGGATGAGGCCGATGAACCCGCGCTCGCCGCCCGACTCGTCCTCACGGCTGCCGTCTTCGCTTCCGCCGTTCGCGTCGCCTTCGGCGGCGGAGGGATCAGTGAGCGAGGGGAGGTACCAGACGAGATGCGGGCGGGAGCCGAGGAGTTGGAGAGCGAGGGAGGCGTTGCCCTCCAGGTCGAGTCGGTCGTTGTGGAGGATGTCGGGGGAACCGAGCAGGACGGTGTCGCCGGTTCCTCGGCCGGGGAGGACCAGCAGGGTGGGAAGCCCGTTGTCCGGGTAGCACGCGGTGGCGCCGTGTACGTCCGTTGTGTAGCGGTTGCCGCCCGCGTCGGCTGTTCCGGCGGTGCGTGCGGCAGGGAACTCGCAGTCCGGTGTGCGCGCGGTTACCCGGCTTGCGGGATCCGCCCGCACACCGGGGGCGAGCCGGGTCACGGACGGTGGGCCGGGAGCGACGAGGACGGTGCGGCCGGCTGCGTCGCCGGTCGCCGTCCGGAGCCTCAGCTGCTGATGTGCGGTCAGCAGATTGGGGCCGGCGACGAGGAGAGTGGTGTCGGGCCCGGACGCGCCGGTGGCCTCGTCGAGTGTGGTGGCGACGCTGACGGAGACGCCACGGTCCGTGAGGAGTTCGGCGACGGCCCGGCTGCCGTACGGGTCGGCGGAGCGGGGGTCGAGGCGGCCGTGCTGGTCGCCGGAGCCGACAGCGGCGAAGGTGATGCCCGCGACGATGAGGATGAGGAGGGTGAGGAGCAGTCCTCGGACCCGGAGCCAGATCTGGTGCGGTGTGCGGGACGCAGACGTGGTGACGATCGTGGCTTCGGTCATCCGGCTGCCCCTGGAGCCATGGGGGCGGCGGTGAGCAGGGGTTTGGTGTCTTCGAGATCTCGGTCGAGGGTGCACAGACTCAGGTACGCGGCCTGGTCGGCCGTGCGGCCCCCGTACGTGACATCGTCGAAGACCCGGGCGGCGGTGCGGAGCCGGGTGTCATGGGCGGGTAGGAGCCGGCCCGCTTCGGCGGCTGCCTCGTCGGCGGTGCGGCCCGGGCGCGGGTCGAGTACGGCCCGGTCCTCCAGAGCGCGTACGACGGCGCGCATGCGTTCCTGGACGGCTTCGGTCCAGCGGTGGGCATCCGCGTGCGCCTCGGCCGCGGTGCGGTGCTCGGCCGCACTGCGGGTGCTGCTGCCGAACAGGGCGTCCGCCGAACGGACGGTGCGCTGCGGTGTGCCGAGCCGCCACCACAGGGCGGCGCCCAGGGCGATGACGACGAGGAGGAGTACGACGAGCCCGAGCGGGCCGCCCGGCGCGGATCCGGTGGCACCGTCGAAGAGGTCGCCGACCCATTCCCAGAAGCGGTCGAGTCCACGCTGGAGAAGGTTCGGATCGTGTTCGTGGTACATCGGGTCGGACAGTTCGTCCTGTGCCGCTTCGCGTGCCGGGACGCGTGGGACGTCCACGGGTATGTCGTCGCCCACCCGGATGAGCCGCCGTGCTGTGGTGCCCCCCGCCCCCGTCACCGCATCAGCTCCTGGGGGTGTCGTAGCCGGGCACGCCGGCGGCCCGGGCGAGGTCGAGGTCGAGCGCTTCGCGGCGGATGCGCTGGTCGACGTAGAGGAGGGCAATCACTCCTGCGGTGAACGGGTAGGTGAGCGTCGAGACGATCACTTCGCCGACCCCCATGATGATGAGGAAGGGCCAGCCGAAATCGGTGGAGCTGCCGTTCATGAGCTCGCTCAGGCTTTCGCTGTCCACGGCCAGTGCGATGACGCCGAACGGGATCACGACGATCAGGGCCACGACGACGACCAGCAGGTACGTGAGAGCCAGAATGCCGAACGTCCGCCACCAGGTGCCCCTGACCAGCTTCGCGGAGCGGCGCAGCGAGGTCAGGATGGACTGCCGCTCCAGCATCAGGGCCGGCGCGGAAAGCGAGAAGCGGATCATCAGCCACACGACGACGACGCAGGCGGCGACGAAGCCGACGAAGGTCAGTGCGATCCCGGGGCCGTCATCCAGGAGCAGGCCGGGAAGCAGTCCCACTGCCATCACCGCAGCGATCATCAGGCTCAGCAGCAGCGTCAGCCCGAGGAGCGGAAGGAGGCGGGGCCGGGCCTCGGACCAGGCGTCGGAAAGCGTCGCCCTGCGGCCGAGTACGGAGCGGCTGACCACCACGGTGAGCACCGAGGTGATGAAGAGCGTGGCGATCATCGAGATGAGCGTGGCCGGGGCGTTGGTGACCAGCGTCGACTGCGCCGAGTCGGCGGCCTGGCGGATGGCCTCGGCACCGACGGCGTTCGGGTCGATCGACTTCGGTTCCGGCAGGAGGTAGCGCTGCACGAGGATGGTGGCGATCTCGGCGATCACGGAGACCGCGAGGCTGATGCCGAGCACGGTGCGCCAGTGGGCGCGCATGGTGGACACGGCGCCGTCGAGGACCTCTCCGACGCCCAGGGGGCGGAGAGGAATGACACCAGGCTTCGCCGCCATGGGTGGCCGGCCCCATCCCGGGCCCTGTGGGGGCGTGCCGCCCCAGCCCGGGGCGGGCGGGGGCGGCACGCCCGGTCCGTTGCCGGGAGCGCTCGGTGGGGACCACTGCCCCGGAGGCGGCTGTGCAGGGGACCACTGTCCGCCGGGGCCGCTTCCGTCGACGGGCGAAGAAGGCCGGGGGATACCCGTCTCCTGGCCGTCGGAGGGGGCAGATCCGGGCGAAGCCCAGCCCGGAGAGTCGTTCATTGTCGCTCCTTCACGGTCCTGACCGCTCATCGGGGCGGCAGGTTGGCAGCCATCGTGCCACGCGATGCTCCGGTGCGGGCCGGGCGCTGTATCTCCTTCTCGCCTTCGTGTGGGAGCGGCTCAGCGGGCAGACTGGGCAGATGGCTGATCAGGACGCGCAATCGCCGGTGGGCATCGAGCCTCCGGCCCTCTCCGTACTCCGTTGGGACGATCCACCGGAAGGTCCCGCGGTGGTGCTCCTCGACCAGACGCGGCTTCCCTCGGAGGAGGTCGAGCTGGTGTGCGCCGATGTGCCCGCGCTGGTCCGGGCGATCCGGACGCTGGCGGTGCGTGGGGCGCCTCTGCTGGGGATTGCCGGTGGTTATGGCGTGGCACTGGCCGCTGCCCGGGGCGACGACGTGGCGCACGCCGCGGAGCTGCTGGAGGCGGCGCGGCCCACCGCGGTGAATCTCGGGTACGGGGCGCGGCGCGTGGCGCGGGTGCACGCGGTGGCTGCTGGGAACGGTGCCGGCCCCCAGGAAGCTGCCGTGGCTGCACTGGCGGAGGCGCGGGCCCTCCACCGGGAGGACGCGGCTGCCAGTGGCCGCATGGCGCAGTACGGTCTGGAGCTGCTGGCGGAGCTCCTGCCCCACGGCGGGCATCGACTGCTGACCCACTGCAACACAGGGGCGCTCGTATCGGGAGGCGAGGGCACGGCCTTCGCGGTGGCTCTGGGAGCACACCGGGCGGGTAGCCTGCGGCGGCTGTGGGTGGACGAGACCCGCCCGCTGCTCCAGGGCGCCAGGCTGACGGCGTACGAAGCGGCGCGCAACGGCATGCCGTACAGCTTGCTCACGGACAACGCGGCGGGTTCGCTGTTTGCCGCGGGGGAGGTGGATGCCGTACTCATCGGGGCGGACCGCATTGCCGCGGACGGCTCGGTGGCCAACAAGGTGGGGAGTTATCCGTTGGCGGTGCTTGCCAAGTACCACCATGTGCCGTTCATCGTCGTGGCGCCGACCACGACCGTTGATCTGGACACTGCGGACGGCACATCCATAGTCGTCGAGCAGCGTTCCGCGGCAGAAGTGACGGAGCTCACATCTCCACAGATCGTATCGGCCGGGGGCGAAGGGGGCGGGCAGTCGGTGGCGCCCCCGGGAGCCTTGGCGTACAACCCCGCATTCGACATCACGCCGCCCGAACTGGTCACGGCGATCGTCACGGAGGAGGGCATCATTTCCCCGGTCACGGGGGTCGGACTGGCAGAGCTGTGTGCCAGGTCATCGCAGATAACGATTAGCTAATGGGATGATGTCGTTTATGAAGGGACGCGTCCTTGTCGTCGACGACGACACCGCACTGGCCGAGATGCTCGGCATTGTGTTGCGGGGAGAAGGTTTCGAGCCGTCGTTCGTAGCGGACGGCGACAAGGCACTGGCTGCATTTCGTGAGGCCAAGCCGGACCTGGTGCTGCTGGACCTCATGCTGCCCGGACGGGACGGCATCGAGGTCTGTCGGCTGATCAGGGCCGAGTCGGGTGTGCCGATCGTCATGCTCACTGCCAAGAGCGACACGGTCGATGTGGTGGTGGGCCTGGAATCCGGGGCCGACGACTACATCGTCAAGCCGTTCAAACCGAAGGAGTTGGTGGCCCGGATCAGGGCACGTTTGCGGAGGTCCGAAGAGCCCGCGCCGGAGCAGCTGGCGATCGGGGACCTGGTCATCGATGTGGCCGGTCACTCGGTGAAGCGGGAGGGGCAGTCGATCGCCCTCACCCCGCTGGAGTTCGACCTGCTGGTCGCGCTGGCCCGTAAGCCGTGGCAGGTCTTCACCCGCGAGGTACTGCTCGAGCAGGTGTGGGGCTACCGCCACGCCGCCGACACCCGTCTGGTGAATGTGCATGTTCAGCGGCTGCGCTCCAAGGTCGAGAAGGACCCGGAGCGTCCGGAGATCGTGGTGACCGTTCGGGGTGTCGGTTACAAGGCCGGACCGAGCTGATATGACCCTGGGCAGCGCTGCTCCGAAACCCGGGGGGCCGGGAGTCCGTACGGAGCGGGCTGCCGGTCCGGCACGGAGGTCTTCCCGGTACAGCCGGTTCCGCCAGGGCGGCCGGTTGTTCCAGGACCGGGCGCCCGGCGGTCCCGTGTTGCGCCTGTTGATGCGGTGGTTCCGGCGTCCCTTGCTGCCCGCCGTGCGTCTGTGGCGGCGCAACCTGCAGTTGCGGGTCGTCGCGGGCACCCTGCTGATGTCGATCGGTGTGGTGCTGCTGCTGGGCTTCGTCGTGATCGGGCAGGTCCGCAACGGCCTGCTCGACGCGAAGGGCAAGGCCGCGCAGACGCAGGCGGCCGGCGGATTCGCGGCTGCCCAGGCGAACGCGAACGCGCCGCTCGTCCCGGGTGGCCAGGGCGACGACGGGGCCGATGGCATGACGGCCAACACCTCCTGGCGTACCGAGCTGGTCGATCAGCTCGCCAGCGGCGGCACGAACGCCTTCAACGTGGTGGCGCTCAGTGCCGACTCCGCCGAGCAGAGTGCGACCAGCCGGGCACCGCGCGGCTCGGGCAGCGTGGAAGCGTCCAGCGTGCCGCAGCATCTGCGTGAGGCCGTGGACAAGGGGCCCGGGGCGTTCCAGGCGTACTCCCTGATCCGCTACTCGTACGGGAAGGATCCGCAGCCCGGACTTGTCGTGGGCAAGCGGCTCTACGACGTCGACCACAATCCGTACGAGCTGTACTACCTCTTCCCGCTCACGCAGGAGGAGAAGTCGCTGACGCTGGTCACGACGACCCTGGCCACCGCGGGTCTGTTCGTGGTCGTCCTGCTGGGGGCCATCGCCTGGTTCGTGGTACGCCAGGTCGTCACCCCTGTACGCATGGCCGCGGGGATCGCCGAGCGGCTTTCGGCCGGCCGGCTCCAGGAACGGATGAAGGTCACCGGCGAGGACGACATCGCCCGGCTCGGTGAGGCCTTCAACAAGATGGCGCAGAACCTGCAGCTGAAGATCCAGCAGCTGGAGGAGCTCTCCCGGATGCAGCGGCGTTTCGTCTCGGACGTGAGCCATGAGCTGCGGACCCCGCTGACCACTGTGCGGATGGCAGCCGATGTCATTCACGAGGCGCGTGTCGACTTCGATCCGGTGACCGCGCGTTCCGCGGAACTTCTGGGGGACCAGCTCGACCGTTTCGAGTCGCTCCTGTCCGACCTGCTGGAGATCAGCCGGTTCGACGCGGGTGCCGCGGCGCTGGAAGCCGAACCGATAGATCTACGTGCGGTCGTACGGCGGGTGATCGGCGGTGCCGAGCCGCTGGCCGAGCGCAAGGGCAGCCGCATCAGTGTCATCGGTGACGAGCAGCCGGTGGTGGCCGAGGCCGATGCGCGCCGTGTCGAACGGGTTCTGCGCAACCTTGTCGTCAACGCCGTCGAGCACGGTGAGGGGCGGGACGTCGTGGTGCGGATGGGGGTCGCCCAGGGTGCCGTGGCTGTCGCCGTCCGGGACTACGGGGTGGGGCTCAAGCCGGGCGAGGCGACCCGGGTCTTCAATCGTTTCTGGCGGGCCGATCCGGC
The DNA here is from genome assembly GCF_042736635.1 of Streptomyces sp. NPDC060035. Classification (NCBI taxonomy): domain Bacteria; kingdom Bacillati; phylum Actinomycetota; class Actinomycetes; order Kitasatosporales; family Streptomycetaceae; genus Streptomyces; species Streptomyces sp. NPDC060035. Next base: position 17,805 of record NZ_JBHWVO010000051.1, on the reverse strand, counting down.
ACGTGCGCGGACGACCGGGGGGACCGGACTGGGCCTTTCGATCGCCGTCGAGGACGCCCGGCTGCACGGCGGCTGGCTGCAGGCCTGGGGCGAGCCCGGTGGCGGTTCGCAGTTCCGCCTCACCCTGCCGCGCACCGCGGACGAGCCGCTGCGCGGTTCGCCGATACCGCTGGAGCCGGAGGATTCGCGGCGCAACCGGGAGAACCGTGAACGGGCCGAGGCGGCCCCGCCGGCGGCCGACCACCGGCTGTTGTCCGTACCGAACCAGACCGGGTCCGCGGCGCGGTCGCAGCTGCCCGTTCCGGAGCGCGCCCCCGTGGCGCCGCGTACAGCACCCGTTTCGGTGCATCCGGCGGCCCTGCCGGGTAATGGCGCACGCGTGGTGTCGCGTCCGGCCGGGGAACGGCCGGGCGGGGGCGACCAGGAGACGCAGGATCCGGACCAGGAGGACACGACTCGTGGAAACTGACCGCCGCCGGGGTGGGCACGGACGTGCGGTGCGGGTGTCCGCACTGCTGGGCTGCGGCATCGTGGTCCTGTCCGCGTGCGGATCGATGCCGGTCACCGGTGATGTCAAGGCGGTCGATGCCTCGCAGCCGGGTGATTCCCAGGTGCAGGTGTACGCCGTGCCGCCGAGGGAAGGTGCCGCGCCGATCGAGGTCGTCGACGGTTTCCTGGAGTCGATGACGAGCGACGACCCCGATTTCAGGACGACCCGCAAGTACCTGAGCAAGGAGGCGGCCCGCACCTGGAAGCCGAGTCACGGCACCACGGTGCTCGCCAAGGCACCCAACCGGAACGGGCCCTCGCTCCGCGACGAGGAGCGCAGGAGCACGGAGACCGCCTACACCCTCACGGGCGAGCAGGTGGCGGCGGTCGACGCGCAGAGTTCCTATCGGCCGCTCGCACCGACGGACTACTCCCAGGTGCTGCATCTGGTGCGGGAGAAGGGGGCGGACGGCAAGCAGGAGTGGCGCATCGACATCGTGCCCGACGGTCTGGTGCTCGGGCAGTCCGACTTCAAGAGGCTCTACCGGTCCGTGAACAAGTACTACTTTGCCGCCGGGCGGACGGACGGTGAGTCCGCGCTCGTCGCCGACCCCGTCTACGTACGGAACCGCACGGATCCGGTCACGCGGATGGACACGGCGACACAGACGGTCCGGACCCTGCTGGAGGGGCCGTCCCACTGGTTGAGGCCGGTCGTCGATTCCCGCTTCCCCACCGGTACGGCGCTGAAGCGCGGGGTCACTTCGCTGGCGCCCGACGACCAGAACGTCCTGAAGGTGCCGCTCAACAAGAAGGCCGACAAGGTCAACCAGGGGGCCTGCCGGATGATGGCGGCCCAGGTGCTCTTCACCTTGCGGGACCTGACCTCTGCGCGGGTCGGCCAGGTGGAGCTCCAGGGCGAGCGCGGCCCGCTGTGCTCCCTCGGGGCCGACGAGGCCGAGGAGTTCGCTTCGGACAACGGGTCCGGTGCCCACGACAGTCAGTACTTCGTGGACGACAAGGGGCACGTGCAGCGGATCCCCGGGAACACCAAGGGCAGCGGCGACCCGGAACCGGTGATCGGCCCGTTCGGCGCCGGGCAGGTGGCCATGAGCGCCGTCGGTGTGGCCCGGGACGAACAGCGGGCTGCCGCTGTCTCGGCCAATCAACAGGATCTCTATGTGTCCTCCCTCGTCGCGGAGAGCGAACCGGCTGAGCCCGTCGTGAGCAGCAGGGCCAGGAAGGCCCAGGACCGGCTGTCCGCCCCGAGCTGGGACGGCCGGGGAGATCTGTGGGTTGCCGACCGTGATCCGGCCGGCCCCAGGCTGCTGCGGCTGACGGGCGGAGAGGGTGAACCGCAGGAGGTCGAGGTGCCCGGCCTGGACGGCGGGAGGATCGAAGCGCTGCGGATGTCGGCCGACGGGGTGCGGATCGCCCTCCGGGTGTCGAAGGACGGGCATACGACGCTGAAGATCGGCCGGGTCGAGCGGACCGGGTCCGGTGAGGCCGAGCAGGTCTCGGTGCAGGATCTGCGCCAGGCGGCACCCCAGCTGGCCGATGTGACCGCAGTTTCCTGGTCGGGCCGCAGCCGCCTCGTGGTGGTCGGCAAGGAGGAGGGCAGCGTGCAGCAGGTCCGCTATGTGCAGGCGGACGGTTCGACGTCGGCCTCCGGCGTCCTGCCCGGTGTGAACCAGGTGACGGCGATCGCGGCTGCGGGCGACGAGCAGTTGCCACTGATGGCGGACACCGAGGGCGACGGGATAGTGAAGCTGTCGCCCGGCGACAACTGGCAGACGGTGCTCAAGGACGGCTCCTCGCTGGTCTACCCGGGCTGAACCACGCGGGCCGGGCGGATCCCCCGGCGCCCGTTCCGGGTTGTCCACAGACGTTGTCCACAGGGGTGGTCCGGTGCTCCTGGTCCCGGCACAGTGGGGATGTGCGGGGATGGTGGCGGGAGATCACCGGGCTGGTCCTGCCGGTGGCCTGCGGTGGCTGCGGCAGGCCGCGCACGGAGCTGTGCGAGGAGTGTTCCGCGGCGCTGTCCGCGGTGCCACGGCGGGTGAGGCCCGATCCCGAGCCTGCGGGACTCCCGCCGGTACATGCCGCGGCGCCGTACGAGAACGCGGTACGCGCGATGCTGCTGGCCCACAAGGAGCGAGGGGCACTCGGGCTGGCAGGGGCACTCGGCGGGGCTCTGGCGGGCGCTGTGAGGGCCGGGACGGGGCAGTCGAGCGGTGCGGGGCCCCTGCTGCTGGTGCCCGTACCGTCGGCGCGGCGTGCCACGGCTGCGCGCGGCCATGATCCCGCGCGGCGCATCGCGCTGGCCGCCGCGGCTGAGCTGCGGCGTGGCGGGACTGCGGCCAGGGTGCTCGCAGTGCTGCGGCAGCGGCGTGCGGTGGCGGACCAGGCGGGGCTCGGAGCCCGGGAGCGCCAGGTGAATCTGGCGGGTGCGTTGGAGGTGGCTGCCGGCGGGCGGCGGCTGCTCGCGGGTGGCCGGGTGGTGCTCGTGGACGACCTGCTCACGACGGGGGCGTCGCTGACAGAGGCGGCACGCGCCGTCCGTGCGGCGGAAAGCACCGTACCCGGTGCGGCGACAGTCCTGAGGGCTGCGGTTGTCTCAGCTTCTCCGTCTGCTTTCGAAATAAACCGGAACTGACAGAAGAATTGCATCTCTGCAGGTAGTGAGTGGGGAAAGGGCCCTGATCGGAGGTACGCGCGAGTAGCGGGTGCCGACACGGTGGTGGGCAGGCTATGTTCGGTTGTGAGGAACGGTGAATGCCGGACCTCGATGAATGCATCACCAGGTTTCGGGCAGGCAACTACCCGGTAGGCCAGAAGCACCGAAGTCGGTGGGGTGGAGACCTTGCCGGCGGGGGAGGAGGAGGTGAAGGTCACCGAGTCCGAGGCTCCGGCGATCACCGGGGCCTGGTGCAAAAGGGAGATGCTCCGCCGCTGAAGCGGAGCGATCCGGGAACGGAGTTCTGCGTGGACATCGTCGTCAAGGGCCGCAAGACCGAGGTGCCCGAGCGGTTCCGCAAGCACGTGGCCGAGAAGCTGAAGCTGGACAAGATCCAGAAGTTCGACGGCAAGGTGATCAGTCTCGACGTCGAGGTGTCCAAGGAGCCGAATCCCCGTCAGGCCGACCGCGCGGCACGGGTGGAGATCACGCTCCGCTCGCGTGGGCCGGTCATCCGGGCGGAAGCGGCGGCAGGCGACCCGTACGCTGCGCTGGATCTGGCCACGGACAAGCTGGACGCGCGACTGCGCAAGGAACATGACAAGCGCTACAGCCGGCGCGGGAACGGCCGTCTGTCCGCTTCCGAGGTGGGTGAGGTGGTGCCGGGCGCCGCTTCGTTCAACGGGGACGGCGAGCTGATCCCCGAGGAGACGCCGTCGGCCGTGCCCACCACCAGGATCGGTTCGCTCGAGGTTCAGGGCGAGGGACCGCTGGTGGTGCGCGAGAAGACGCACGTCGCAGCACCGATGACGCTTGACCAGGCGCTCTACGAGATGGAGCTGGTCGGGCACGACTTCTACCTGTTCGTCGACTCCGAGACCAAGGAGCCCAGTGTCGTCTACCGGCGGCACGCCTACGACTACGGTGTCATCCATCTGAGGACCGACCCGCTGGCCTCCGACGAGGCAGGCGGCGCGGGCGGTGCGCTCGGCGGCTGACGCCATCCCTTTCGTGGTGCCCCTGGAAGTGCTTTTGCGCCCCGGGGGCACCCGCGTGCGACGACAGGATCACCGCACCGGCGTCCGGGCATGAAATCATGGCGTCCCAAGCCAATCGGTGTTCTGCGAAGTGCCGTTGGCGGACAGCCTGTGACCTCAGGCCGTGGCCTTCAGGGGGAGGAACGATGGCGGACACCTTCGGGCCCGTGCGTGATACGAACGCTGCCGACGACGCAGCCGGTGCGGATGCCGGTGCGGACGACGGCAGTTCCCGCAAGGAGCCCATCCGGGTTCTTGTTGTCGATGACCATGCGCTGTTCCGCAGAGGTCTGGAGATCGTCCTCGCGCAGGAGGAGGACATCCAGGTCGTGGGCGAGGCGGGTGACGGCGCGGAGGCGGTCGACAAGGCAGCGGATCTGCTGCCCGACATCGTGCTGATGGATGTACGGATGCCCAAGCGCGGAGGCATCGAGGCTTGCACCTCCATCAAGGAGGTGGCACCCAGCGCAAAGATCATCATGCTGACGATCAGCGATGAGGAGGCCGACCTCTACGAGGCGATCAAGGCGGGCGCCACCGGCTATCTCCTCAAGGAGATCTCCACCGACGAGGTGGCCACGGCCATTCGCGCGGTGGCGGACGGGCAGTCCCAGATCAGTCCGTCGATGGCATCCAAGCTGCTCACCGAGTTCAAGTCGATGATTCAGCGCACCGACGAGCGCCGGCTGGTTCCGGCGCCGCGGCTCACGGAGCGGGAGCTCGAAGTTCTCAAGCTCGTGGCGACGGGGATGAACAATCGCGATATCGCCAAGGAATTGTTCATTTCCGAGAACACCGTGAAGAACCACGTCCGCAATATTCTGGAGAAGCTTCAGCTGCACTCCCGGATGGAAGCCGTGGTCTATGCCATGCGGGAGAAGATTCTCGAGATCAGATAGCGGTCGGTGCCGGGCTCTCCCCGCCCATCTCCCCGTCTGCGGAGCTCACGCGAGGAGGCGGGCGATTTCCGCCATGAGTGGCTCGCGCAGTTCCGGGGCGTCGACCCGCTCCAGCCGGACATCCGTGCAGCCGACCCAGGACGCCGCTTCGACCAGCGCCTCGGCCATCGGCGGCACGGTCTTCCTGCCCTCCAGAGACACCTGGCGGGCGACCAGCGTGGTGCCTTCGCGTGCCGGGTCGACCCTGCCCTGCAGTTTGCCGCCCGCCAGCAGAGGCATCGCGAAGTAGCCGTGGATCCGCTTGGGCCTGGGCACGTAGGCCTCGAGGCGATGGGTGAATCCGAAGATCCGCTCGGTGCGCGCCCGCTCCCAGATCAGCGAGTCGAACGGCGACAGCAGGGTCGTGCGGTGCCGTCCGCGGGGCTCGGAGGCCAAGGCCTCCGGGTCCGCCCAGGCCGGCTTGGCCCATCCCTGCACCGACACCGGGACCAGCCCCGAGTCCGCGACCACGGCGTCGAACTGCTCGCCCTTGAGCCGGTGGTAGTCGGCGATGTCCGCGCGGGTGCCGACACCCAGCGAACGGCCCGCCAGGGCCACCAGTCGGCGCTGGCACTCGGCGTCGTCCAGGTCGTCGTGGAGCACGGCCTCCGGAATCGCACGCTCGGCCAGGTCGTAGACGCGCTTCCAGCTGCGCCGCTCGGTGCACACCACCTCGCCGTACATCAGGGCCCGTTCGACGGCGACCTTCGACGCCGACCAGTCCCACCACTCGCCGCCGTTCTTCGCGCCGCCGAGCTCGGTCGCTGTCAGCGGGCCCTCGGCGCGCAGCTGCTTGATCACCGTGTCGTATGCCCCGTCGGGCAGGTCGTGGTTCCAGTGGGGGCGGGCGCGGTAGGCGCGGCGGCGGAACGCGAAGTGCGGCCATTCCTCGACCGGCAGGATGCACGCGGCGTGCGACCAGTACTCGAACGAGCGGCCACCCGACCAGTACGCCTCGTCGACCGTGCGCCGGCCGACGGCGCCGAGTCGCGCGTAGGGCACGAGTTCGTGCGAGCGGGCGAGGACCGAGATCGTGTCGAGCTGGACGGCCCCGAGGTGACGCAGCACCCCGGGCACTCCGCCCCGGCGGTCGGGAGCACCCAGGAAGCCCTGGGCCCGCAGGGCGATCCGGCGCGCCTGGTCGGCGGAGAGTTCGAGGACGGAAGGCGGCACAGACGTCATGCATCGAACCCTAGAGGGCTGCACCGACATCCGGCTCCGGCCTTCAAGTTTGCTCCCGCTCTCGTCTGCGGGTCTGCTCCCGCTCCGGTCTTCGGGTCTGCTCCCGCTCCCGTCTCCGGGTCTGTTCCTGCCTGGCTTTCGCGGGTCTTCTCGGGCCGTGGCCTTCGATGTCGGCTGGCCGACCGGCCGGCCGCGGTAGTGCGGGGCCGGGACCGGTTCAGGACCGGGCCGGCAGATACGGCAGGGTGCCGGGCAGTCCCAGATCTGCGGGGATCAGCGACCCGATCCAGGTGTCGCGCCGTATCCCCTTGTTGACCAGCGCCGACCGCTGTTCGCCCTCCATGCGGAAGCCCGCCCGCCGGGCGACTGACCGGGACGGGTCGTTGCCGACCTCGGCCCGCCATTCGAGGCGGTCCGCGGCGAGGGCGGTGAATGCCCAGTGGGCCCCGCCGAGGACCGCTTCCGTCGTGAAGCCGAGGCCGCGGTGCTCCCGGGCCGTCCAGTAACCGACCTCGTACGTTCCCGGGTGGCTGTGGCGGGTGATGCCGAGGGCGCCGACAAGCGGTCCGTTGTCCCGCAGCATCACAGCGAAGTTGTACGCCGAGTCCTCCTGCCAGCCGGCCGGGGAGAGTTTTCCGGTGAAGAGCTCCGCGTCGGCGCGGGTGTAAGGGGAAGGAACGACCGTCCATCGCTGGATGTCCGGATCCTGGCAGGCGGCGTACGCCGTGTCCGCGTCCTGAGGTCCGAAGGGCCGCAGAACCAGGCGTTCCGTGGTGAGGGTGATCGGTTCCATGCAGGGATTGTGGTGTTCCGGCACCCGGGAAGCGAACACTTTTCGGGCTTCCCGGCACCTTCCGCACCCTTGAGCCGTTGTCCTGGAAGGGTGCAGCGAGGGCAACGCTGTGGCAGCTCTCCCGGCGCGGCGGGGTCCTCGCTTACGATGACCGTTGCGGTGGGGCCGACCTGCCGTGCCCGCGCCAGAGTCCATTACACGACCCAGTGCCAGGCCCGACCGGCAAGGAGACCAGCCTCAGTGTCCGTCTTCAACAAGCTCATGCGTGCAGGCGAAGGCAAGATCCTGCGCAAACTGCACCGCATCGCGGACCAGGTCAGCTCCCTCGAAGAGGACTTCGTCAACCTCTCCGATGCCGAGCTGCGGGCGCTCACCGACGAGTACAAGGAACGGTACGCGGACGGCGAGAGCCTGGATGACCTGCTTCCCGAAGCATTCGCGACCGTCCGTGAGGCCGCCAAGCGCGTTCTCGGACAGCGCCACTACGACGTTCAGATGATGGGCGGAGCCGCCCTGCACCTCGGCTATGTGGCCGAGATGAAGACCGGCGAGGGCAAGACCCTCGTCGGCACCCTGCCCGCTTATCTCAACGCACTCTCCGGCAAGGGAGTGCACCTGATCACGGTCAACGACTATCTGGCCGAGCGTGACTCGGAGATGATGGGCCGGGTCCACAAGTTCCTCGGTCTCGACGTCGGCTGCATCATCGCCAACATGACGCCGGCGCAGCGCCGTGAGCAGTACGCCTGCGACATCACGTACGGAACGAACAACGAGTTCGGCTTCGACTACCTCCGCGACAACATGGCGTGGTCCCAGGACGAGCTCGTCCAGCGCGGCCACTACTTCGCCATCGTCGACGAGGTCGACTCGATCCTCGTCGACGAGGCACGTACGCCGCTGATCATCTCCGGCCCGGCCGACCAGGCCACCAAGTGGTACGGGGACTTTGCCAAGCTGGTCACGCGTCTCGCCAGGGGTGAGGCGGGCAACCCGCTGAAGGGCATCGAGGAGACCGGCGACTACGAGGTCGACGAGAAGAAGCGGACCGTGGCCATCCACGAGCCCGGTGTCTCGAAGGTCGAGGACTGGCTCGGGATCGACAACCTCTACGAGTCGGTGAACACGCCGCTCGTCGGGTACCTCAACAACGCGATCAAGGCCAAGGAACTCTTCAAGAAGGACAAGGACTACGTCGTCATCGACGGCGAAGTCATGATCGTCGACGAGCACACCGGCCGTATCCTCGCCGGCCGCCGTTACAACGAGGGCATGCACCAGGCCATCGAGGCGAAGGAAGGGGTGGACATCAAGGACGAGAACCAGACGCTCGCCACGATCACCCTGCAGAACTTCTTCCGCCTGTACGGCAAGCTCTCGGGCATGACCGGTACGGCGATGACCGAGGCCGCCGAGTTCCACCAGATCTACAAGCTGGGCGTCGTGCCGATCCCGACGAACCGCCCGATGGTCCGTGCCGACCAGTCGGACCTGATCTACCGCACCGAGGTCGCGAAGTTCGCCGCGGTCGTCGACGACATCGCCGAGAAGCACGAGAAGGGGCAGCCGATCCTGGTCGGCACCACCTCGGTCGAGAAGTCCGAGTACCTCTCGCAGCAGCTCTCCAAGCGGGGTGTCCAGCACGAGGTGCTGAACGCCAAGCAGCACGACAGGGAAGCGCCGATCATCGCCCAGGCGGGCCGCAAGGGTGCCGTCACCGTCGCCACGAACATGGCTGGACGAGGCACCGACATCAAGCTCGGCGGCAACCCCGACGACCTCGCGGAGGCGGAGCTGCGCCAGCGGGGCCTCGACCCCGTCGAGCACGTCGAGGAGTGGGCTGCGGCACTGCCTGCCGCGCTGGAGAAGGCCGAGCGGGCCGTCAAGGCCGAGCACGACGAGGTCAAGGATCTCGGTGGGCTCTATGTGCTGGGCACCGAGCGGCACGAGTCGCGGCGCATCGACAACCAGCTGCGCGGTCGTTCCGGCCGTCAGGGCGACCCGGGCGAGTCCCGGTTCTACCTCTCGCTGGGCGATGACCTGATGCGGCTGTTCAAGGCGCAGATGGTCGAGCGCGTCATGTCGATGGCGAACGTTCCCGACGACGTACCGATCGAGAACAAGATGGTGACCCGCGCGATCGCCTCCGCGCAGTCGCAGGTGGAGCAGCAGAACTTCGAGACGCGTAAGAACGTCCTGAAGTACGACGAGGTGCTCAACCGGCAGCGCGAGGTCATCTACGGCGAGCGTCGTCGTGTCCTGGAGGGTGAGGATCTGCAGGACCAGATCCGTCACTTCACGGACGACACGATCGACGACTACATCCGGCAGGAGACCGCCGAGGGCTTCGCCGAGGAGTGGGACCTGGACCGGCTGTGGGGTGCCTTCAAGCAGCTCTACCCGGTGAAGGTCTCGGTCGCCGAGCTGGAGGACGCGGCGGGTGACCTGGCCGGGGTCACGGCCGATTTCATCGCCGAGTCGGTCAAGGACGACATCCACGAGCAGTACGAGGAGCGCGAGAAGTCGCTCGGCTCGGAGATCATGCGCGAGCTGGAGCGGCGCGTGGTCCTGTCCGTCCTGGACCGCAAGTGGCGTGAGCACCTCTACGAGATGGACTATCTCCAGGAGGGCATCGGTCTGCGGGCCATGGCGCAGAAGGACCCGCTGGTCGAGTACCAGCGCGAGGGCTTCGACATGTTCAACGCCATGATGGAGGGCATCAAGGAGGAGTCCGTCGGCTACCTGTTCAACCTGGAGGTCCAGGTCGAGCAGCAGGTCGAGGAGGTTCCGGTGCAGGATTCGGCGGAGCGGACCTCGCTCGCGAAGCAGGATGTGCCTGTGGCGGCCGCTGCCCGTCCGGAGATCCGGGCCAAGGGCCTGGACGCCCCGCAGCGTCCGGACCGGCTGCACTTCTCCGCTCCCACGGTGGACGGGGAGGGCGGCATCGTCGAGGGCGACTTCACCAATGGTGACGGTGAGCGGTCCGAAGGCGACGGAATGACGCGTGCGGAGCGCCGCAAGGCGCAGAAGAGCGGTGGCGGCGGTGGGCGTCGCCGCAAGAAGTAGCGCTGATCGTTGAAGGGCCTGGGCCGGACACCACGTGGTGTCCGGCCCAGGCCGTTTCTTCGGGCCGGTGAAGGGCTGCGGAGGGCTGTGGAGGCCCCGTGGTGTCCGTACGGAGCTGCGGGGCGGCCTGTCGTGGCCTGTGGCGGCTCCTGCGGGGCTTTGCGGGACCTGTTGCGGGTCACGCGGCCCGTGGCGGGGAGCAGGGCGTCGTGCTGCGGGTTATCCGACGGCCGAGAGGCGTTCGCCTCCGAGGTCCACCGCGGCGCAGCGCCAGCGGAGATCGGGGCCCTGCTCCAGCCGGAAGGCCATGGCGCGGACCTGTTCGCCCGTGGCGATGCTGGCGAAGGCCTCGACCACGCCGGTGGCCGGCTGGGTGCCGTGGCAGGCGCGTACGACGGGGCGCCTGCTCCCCGCGCCGAGCGGCGCGTCCGGAGCGAGTTCGGTCAGCTGGTCGTAGGCCTCGCCGATCGTGTGGCCGAGCATCCAGTGCACCGGGCGCTGGCCGCTCAGGACGGCGAGCAGGCGTTCGGCGAACCACTGGTGCGGGCGCAGCGGCCGCCGGTGCCGCTGGGGTGCCCGCTGCGGCGGTACGGTGCCCGGTCCGGACCGGTCGCGTCGTCCGGCAGGCCTGGTCTTGTCCGTGCTCATGGTCATAGCCCCCGTGCTGTCCGGAGCCCGGTCGCATACCGAGCGATACCGGGCGGTAACTTCTGTTGGGGATCTTCTACGGGACGGCCCCCCGGCCCGCAAGCTGCGCCTGGCGCGGGGCGGGCCCCCGGAGAGATCACCTATCCGGGTGGCGGGCCCCGCGCCGCAAGGGGACCGGCGGGGGTGACGGCCGTTGCGGGGTGGACAGGAGGGGGCGGTGTGCGAACCCCGATGGGGGACCTCCCACGTATCCTGAGGGCGACGTCGACTACGAAAGCGGTCAGCCATGCGTGTGTACGTCCCTCTGACCCTCTCCGGTCTCACAGCGGCGCACGGGGCGGGCGAGCTCGGTCCCGGGCCGCTGACTGCCTATGCGGTGACTCCCGGGCTGCGCGAGTGGTACGTCTCCGACGACATCGAGGAGCTGGAGTACGCGGCGCTCAACCGGGCCGCCTCCGCCTCCCTGCGGCTGATCGCCGGGAAGCCGGACGAGCCCCGGCGCCGGGTGGTCGTCGCGTTCGACGTGGCGGACGGAGCGGCGGTCGCCGATCCGGATCACATCCTGGACGCGGCATCGCTCGGCGAGGTGCGGATCGCGGACACCGTGGCCCTGTCGAAGGCCGCCGCCGTGCATGTGGACGCCGATGACGCCGAGAAGGACGTCGCGGCGGCGGCGGCTGCCCTGGGGGCGGCGGACCTCGGTGACGACGACGCGCAGTTCACGGTGGACGGTGCGGAGGACCATGAGCTGCTGTGGTTCGCGGTCCAGGAGATCCCCGGTCTGATCGGCTGAGTGTCGTACCCGGCGAGTATTTTTCTATCCATGGCGACTTCGGCTAAGCAACGCACTCATCTGGTCTGGGACTGGAACGGCACGCTGCTCGATGACATCCACGCGGTCATCGGGGCGACGAATGCCGCCTTCGCGGAGGTCGACCTGGCGCCGATCACGCTGGAGCAGTACCGCGAGATGTACTGCGTGCCGATACCCAAGTTCTACGAGCGCCTGCTCGGCCGGCTGCCCACCGAGGCCGAGTGGGACCGCATGGACGGCATCTTCCACCGCCACTACGCCGAGCGGCGGGTCGCCTGTGCACTGACCGAGGGTGTCGAGGAGCTGCTGGCGCGGTGGGGGCGGTCCGGCCACAGCCAGTCGCTGCTCAGCATGTACGGCCACGAGCAGTTGGTTCCGGTGGTGCGGGGGTACGGCATCGAGAGCCATTTCGTGCGCGTCGACGGCCGTACCGGTCCGTCCGGCGGAAGCAAGGCGCAGCACATGGAGCGGCACTTCGAGGCCTTGGAGAAGCTCTCCCGGATATCCCCCGAGCGCGCGGTGGTCATCGGGGACGCGGTGGACGATGCCGTGGCGGCGGCCCATGTCGGGGCGCGTGCGGTGCTCTACACCGGTGGTTCGCACAGCCGTAGCAGCTTGGAGGCGGCGGGGGTGCCGGTGGTGGACACGCTGGCAGAAGCCGTCGCACTGGCCGAGCTGATGGCGGTCTGAGCGGGGTCTGCGGGGAGCCGCGGAGTCCCGGCGGGCGGGCGCACCGCGCTGACTGATACGTGCCGGAACGCACCCGCGCGATGTCCAGAGTGTCAAAGTTCGGGTTCCTATTTTGTACATATGCGGCTCATGACGGTTGTGGGTGTGGGGGCGATAGCCTTGTGCCGTGATCAGCGCGATACGCCTCGGGGGCAGCGAAGCCCCCGGCCTGCGCCCGGAGTGCTACAGCACCCGGGCGATCCGTGATCTCCGAATCCCGGGCCGACTGCCAAGAATGGCCAATATGGTCCCGGGTGTCTCCCATGGCGGCATAGCGTCGACCAGACCGGAAACCCCGTGTCGTGGCGGTACGTCGTCTTTTCTCACCTACGTCACGCAACGGCGCGCGACAGGAGCCAGAGGACATGCAGACCAAGCTGGACGAAGCCAAGGCCGAGCTGCTCGCACGGGCGGCCCGGGTAGCTGACAACAGTCCGGGCGGTGGTGTCGGCGGCCCGGGAGGTACCCCCCAGGTGCGCCTCGCCGAGGCCGGCAGCGGGGCCGATCAGGGTGAGCGGCCGAGCCAGGACATGCTGCTCGCCTACCTCCAGCGCTATTACCTGCACACCGCTCCGGAGGACGTCACCGACCGTGACCCGGTCGATCTCTTCGGCGCTGCCTCTTCCCACTACCGCCTCGCGGAGAACCGCCCGCAGGGCACCGCGAACGTCCGGGTGCACACCCCGACGGTCGAGGAGAACGGCTGGACCTCCAGCCACTCCGTCGTCGAGGTCGTCACCGACGACATGCCGTTCCTGGTCGACTCGGTCACCAACGAGCTGTCCCGGCAGGGCCGGGGCATCCACCTCGTGATCCACCCGCAGGTCGTCGTCCGCCGCGATGTCACGGGCAAGCTCATCGAGGTCCTCGCCGAGGACAGGCACCGGGCGACCGGTGTGAAGAGGGGCAAGGGCCGCACGGAGGCCAAGGCCGAACTGCCGCACGACGCCCTCGTCGAGTCGTGGATCCACGTCGAGATCGACCGGGAGACCGACCGCGCCGACCTGAAGCAGATCACCGCCGATCTGCTCCGTGTCCTGTCCGACGTGCGGGAGACCGTCGAGGACTGGGAGAAGATGCGCGACGCCGCCCTGCGGATCGCCGACGACCTCCCCGCCGAACCCCTCGACGACCTCGGTGACGACGAGGTCGAGGAGGCCCGCGAGCTGCTGCGCTGGCTCGCCGCCGACCACTTCACCTTCCTCGGCTACCGCGAGTACGAGCTCAGGGACAGCGACGCGCTGAGCGTCGTCCCCGGCACCGGACTCGGCATCCTGCGCTCCGACCCGCCGCACAGCGAGGACGAGGCGCACCCGGTGAGCCCCTCCTTCGACCGGCTGCCCGCCGACGCCCGCGCCAAGGCCCGTGAGCACAAGCTGCTGGTCCTGACGAAGGCCAACAGCCGTGCGACCGTCCACCGGCCCAGCTATCTCGACTACGTCGGGGTGAAGAAGTTCGACGCCGACGGCAACGTCATCGGTGAGCGGCGCTTCCTCGGGCTGTTCTCGTCCGCCGCGTACACCGAGTCCGTACGCCGGGTGCCCGTCGTGCGCCGCAAGGTCGCCGAGGTGCTCGAGGGCGCGGGCTTCACGCCCCACAGCCACGACGGCCGTGACCTGCTCCAGATCCTGGAGACGTACCCGCGCGACGAGCTCTTCCAGACGCCCGTCGACCAGCTGCGCTCCATCGTCACCTCCGTGCTCTACCTCCAGGAGCGCCGCAGGCTGCGGCTGTACCTGCGCCAGGACGAGTACGGGCGCTACTACTCCGCGCTCGTCTATCTGCCGCGCGACCGCTACACCACCGGTGTGCGGCTCCGGCTGATCGACATCCTCAAGGAGGAACTGGGCGGCACCAACGTCGACTTCACCGCTTGGAACACGGAGTCGATCCTCTCCCGGCTGCACTTCGTCGTCCGGGTCCCGCCGGGCACCGAGCTGCAGCACCTCACCGACGCGGACGCCGACCGCATCGAGGCCCGTCTCGTCGAGGCCGCCCGCTCCTGGGCCGACGGCTTCCAGGAAGCACTGAACGCCGAGTGCGGTGAGGAACGTGCCGCCGAGCTGCTGCGCCGCTACGGGCACTCCTTCCCGGAGGGCTACAAGGCCGACCACTCGCCGCGTGCAGCCGTGGCCGACCTGGTCCACCTCGAAGCGCTCAAGAGCGACAGGAAGGACTTCGCGCTCAGCCTGTACGAGCCGGTCGGAGTCGGCCCCGGCGTGCGCCGCTTCAAGATCTACCGGACCGGTGAGCAGGTCTCCCTCTCCGCCGTGCTCCCCGCGCTCCAGCGGCTCGGCGTCGAGGTCGTCGACGAGCGTCCCTACGAGCTGCGCTGCGCCGACCGTACGAACGCCTGGGTCTACGACTTCGGCCTGCGCATGCCCAAGGCCGGCGGCAACGGCGGCTACCTCGCCGACGACGCCCGGGAGCGTTTCCAGGAGGCCTTCGCCGCCGTCTGGACCGGAAAGGCGGAGAACGACGGCTTCAACGCCCTCGTACTGGGCGCCGGGCTCGACTGGCGCCAGGCGATGGTGCTGCGCGCCTACGCGAAGTACCTGCGCCAGGCGGGTTCGACCTTCAGCCAGGACTACATGGAGGACACCCTCCGCAACAACGTCCACACCACCCGGCTGCTGATCTCCCTCTTCGAGGCCCGGATGTCGCCGAGCCGTCAGAAGGCCGGTACGGAGCTGACCGACGGGCTGCTGGAGGAGCTGGACGGGGCCCTGGACCAGGTCGCCTCGCTCGACGAGGACCGGATCCTGCGCTCCTTCCTCACCGTCATCAAGGCCACGCTGCGGACCAACTTCTTCCAGCTGGCCGACGACGGCGAGCCGCACGGCTACGTCTCGATGAAGTTCGACCCGCAGGCCATCCCGGATCTTCCCGCGCCCCGACCGGCGTTCGAGATCTGGGTGTACTCGCCGCGTGTCGAGGGCGTCCACCTGCGTTTCGGCAAGGTCGCCCGCGGTGGTCTGCGCTGGTCGGACCGGCGGGAGGACTTCCGTACGGAGATCCTCGGCCTGGTCAAGGCGCAGATGGTCAAGAACACCGTGATCGTGCCGGTCGGCGCCAAGGGCGGCTTCGTCGCCAAGCAGCTCCCGGACCCGTCCGTCGACCGTGACGCCTGGATGGCGGAGGGCATCGCCTCCTACAAGACGTTCATCTCGGCGCTGCTCGACATCACCGACAACATGGTGATGGGCGAGGTCGTGGCGCCCGCCGATGTCGTGCGTCACGACGAGGACGACACCTACCTCGTCGTCGCCGCCGACAAGGGCACGGCGAAGTTCTCCGACATCGCCAACGACGTGGCCGTCGCGTACGGCTTCTGGCTCGGTGACGCCTTCGCCTCCGGCGGCTCCGCCGGCTACGACCACAAGGGCATGGGCATCACCGCCCGCGGTGCCTGGGAGTCCGTCGAGCGGCACTTCCGTGAGCTCGGCCACGACACCCAGACCGAGGACTTCACCGTCGTCGGTGTCGGCGACATGTCCGGTGACGTGTTCGGCAACGGCATGCTGCTCTCCGAGCACATCCGGCTGGTCGCGGCCTTCGACCACCGCCACATCATCATCGACCCGAATCCGGACGCGGCCACCTCGTACGCCGAGCGGCGCCGGCTCTTCGACCTGCCGCGCAGCTCCTGGGCCGACTACAACAAGGAACTGCTCTCCGCGGGCGGTGGAATCCACCCGCGTTCGGCGAAGTCGATCCCGATCAACGCGCACATCCGCGAGGCGCTCGGCATCGAGTCGAAGGTCGCCAAGATGACGCCCGCCGAGCTGATGCAGAACATCCTCAAGGCGTCGGTCGACCTCGTGTGGAACGGCGGCATCGGTACGTACATCAAGTCGTCCGCCGAGTCGAACGCCGATGTCGGCGACAAGGCCAACGACGCGATCCGGGTCAACGGCGAGGACCTGCGTGCCCAGGTCGTGGGCGAGGGCGGCAACCTCGGGGCCACCCAGCTCGGCCGCATCGAGTTCGCACGCTCCGGCGGCAGGATCAACACCGACGCGATCGACAACAGCGCCGGTGTGGACACCTCCGACCACGAGGTGAACATCAAGATCCTGCTCAACGGTCTGGTCCGGGACGGCGACATGACCGTCAAGCAGCGCAACAAGCTGCTCGCCGAGATGACCGACGAGGTCGGCCGGCTGGTCCTGCGCAACAACTACGCGCAGAACATCGCGCTCTCCAACGCCTGCGCCCAGGCACCGTCACTGCTCCACGCCCACCAGCGCTTCATGCGCAGGCTCGGCCGCGACGGGCACCTGGACCGGGCACTGGAGTTCCTGCCGAACGACCGGCAGATCCGCGAACTGCTGAACCACGGCAAGGGGCTGAGCCAGCCCGAACTGGCCGTGCTGATCGCGTACACCAAGATCACGGCAGCCGACGAGCTGATCTCCACCAGCCTGCCGGACGACGCGCATCTGCAGAAGCTGGTGCACGCCTACTTCCCCCCGCAGTTGAGCGAACGCTTCCCGGAGGCTGTCGACGGGCACGCGCTGCGCCGCGAGATCATCACGACGGTACTGGTCAACGACACCGTGAACACCGCGGGTTCGACGTTCCTGCACCGGCTGCGGGAGGAGACCGGGGCGTCGCTGGAGGAGATCGTGCGGGCGCAGTTCGCCGCCCGTGAGATCTTCGGCCTCTCCAAGGTGTGGGACGCCGTCGAGGCGCTCGACAACCAGGTCGCCGCCGATGTGCAGACCCGGATCCGTCTGCACTCCCGTCGGCTCGTCGAGCGCGGTGCGCGCTGGCTGCTCGGCAACAGGCCGCAGCCGGTCGAGATCGCCCAGACCGTCGAGTTCTTCCGCGACGGTGTCGGGCAGGTCTGGAACGAACTGCCCAAGCTGCTCAGGGGCGCCGACCTCGAGTGGTACCAGTCGATCCTCGACGAACTCACCTCGGTGGGGGTCCCGGACGAGCTGGCGGTGCGGGTGGCCGGGTTCTCCTCGGCCTTCCCGGCGCTGGACATCGTGGCGATCGCGGACCGTACGGGCAAGGACGCGCAGGCCGTGGCCGAGGTCTACTACGACCTGGCCGACCGGCTGGGCATCACCCAGCTGATGGACCGGATCATCGAGCTGCCGCGGGCCGACCGGTGGCAGTCCATGGCCCGCGCCTCCATCCGCGAGGACCTGTACGCGGCGCACGCCGCGCTGACCTCGGACGTGCTGTCCGTCGGCAACGGGACGTCGACGCCCGAGCAGCGGTTCAAGGCCTGGGAGGAGAAGAACGCGGCGATCCTGACGCGGTCGCGCTCCACCCTGGAGGAGATCCAGGGCTCGGACGCCTTCGACCTGGCGAACCTGTCGGTGGCCATGCGGACGATGAGGACCCTGCTGCGTACGCACGCGTGAGCGAGGGCGGCCGGCGGCCGCCAGGACCACGACCGCCGGACGGGCCCATCGCCC
>NZ_JBHWVO010000050.1:0-28584 GCF_042736635.1 Streptomyces sp. NPDC060035 | reverse complement strand
GGACGGCAGAGGCCGTCCGCTCCCGCCGCACCGTGAGCGGGGGTGTTACGGGGTCAGGACGCCGGGGCGGCCTCGGGGGTCTTGCCGGGCTCGTCCTCGTCCTCGGGGGCTTCCAGCCGCATCTGCCGCGGAATCGCGAGCATCAGGAGGAAGGCGAGGACGACGACTCCGCCGAAGACCCACAGGGTGGTCTGCAGGCTGCCGGCGAAGGAGGTACCGGTGGCGTCCTTGGCGTAGCGGGCCAGGACCGGAGCTGCCTGCTCGTTCCGGAGTGCGGGTACGGCGCAGCTCTCCGGGACGACGGCCGGGTCCTTCTCGTCCACCCGGTCGACCGCGCACGTCCGGTAGGCCGCGACGGTGGTGTCCGCCTCTCCCGGGGTGAGCTGGGCGGTGGCGACGAGCTCCTTGCGCAGTTCGGCGGACTGGTCGTCGATCGCCGTGCCGGTGTTGCCCACGAGCCCGGCGAAGAACACGACGCTGACCAGGGCGCCGCCGACGGCGAAGCCGAGCTGGGCATTGGTGTGGACGATGCCGGAGGCGGAGCCCGCGTCCTTCTGCGGCACCTCGGAGATCACGATCTGCGGCAGCGGCGCGGCAATCAGACCGAAGCCGAGACCGACCAGGAGCATCGGCACCACGAGCTGCCAGGAGCTGATGCCGCTGCCGTACTCGCCGGCCGCCCACAGGAAGCTCAGCGCGCCGATCACGGTGACGACCGCGCCCGACTGCAGGACCTTGCGGCCGAACTTGGGCACCAGGACGACCATGGCCGCCGAGGAGGTGAGGAAGGCACCGAGGCAGAACGGCAGGCTGGTGAGGCCTGCCCGCATCGGCGACCAGCCGAGGCCGACCTGCATGTAGACGGTCCAGCCGATGTTGAACATGCCGATGCCGATGTAGAAGGCCAGGTTGACGCCGAGCCCGGAGGAGAAGCTGCGGATGCGGAACAGCGCCAGCTCCACGAGCGGTGAGCCGTCCAGGAGGGTCTTCTTCTTCTGCCACAGGATGAAGGCGGCCAGCACCGGCACCGATGCGGCCATCGACACGAAGCCCCACAGCGGCCAGTCCAGTTCGCGGCCCTGGAGCAGCGGGAAGATCAGCAGGAGCAGACCGGCAGTGGCCAGGACGACGCCCCTGACGTCGAGCTTCAGGGCGTGCGGCGCCTTGGACTCACGGAGCACGCGCGGCGCGTAGATCAGTCCGAGGATGCCGACCGGGATGTTGATGAGGAAGATCAGCCGCCAGCCGAGGCCGAAGAGGTCCCACTCGGCCAGCGGTCCGCCCGCACCCATGCCGACCGCTGCGGCCAGACCGGCCACACCGCCGTACATGGCGAAGGCGCCGGCCCGCTCCTTGGCGGAGAAGGTGACGTGGATGATGGCAAGGATCTGCGGAACCATGACTCCGGCGAAGGCGCCCTGGATCATGCGGGACGCGACCAGCTGCCAGGGCTCCTGGGCGAGTCCGGCACCCAGCGATGCCACCGTGAAGCCGACGACGCCCAGGAGGAACATCCGCTTGCGGCCGTAGATGTCGCCCAGCCGGCCGCCGAGGATCAGCATCAGCGCGAAGCTGAGCTGATAGCCCACCAGCACCCACTGGATGACGGAGTAACCGCCGCCGATGCCCTGCTGGATGGCTGGGGCCGCGACGTTCGCGATGGTGCCGTCCAGCATGTCCATGAAGGCGGCGACGAGCAGCACCAGCAGGGCCATCCAGCGCTTCGGGTCGGGCAGCGCCGCACCGGTTCGCGTATCCGCAGCCGTCTCGTCCCTTGCCACCTCCGTCTCCGTGGACGGAGCCTGCTCGGAGGAAATAGCCATGGTGTACCTCTCAGATCTTGGGGGGACCGGGGTAGTCCTTGGGGGGTTCCGCACGTGGCTGGACAGCCTTGGACCATCGGACGGCAGGATGCCCGATGTCAGTGGAATTCCACTGGAGTGCGGCTGAACCGCGGGGCCACTGCGGCAGGGCCGCTTCCGCGGGCCAGGTGATGCGGATGAGATGGCGCCTCCGCGGCGCTCAGCACCGGCGTGACACACGCCTCGGTGCCGTCGAACTGCTGCGCCCAGTGATCCCGGTCCCCGGTGATGAAGCGGCTCGCGAGCTCCCTGCGCAGCGCAGGCCAGTTGTGCGGGTCGTCGCGGTCGGGCAACCCTGCGCCCTGCAGCCCGAGTCCGTGCAGCAGCGCGGCGTAGAAGCGTTCCTCCAGGGCGCCGACGGCCACGTACCCGCCGTCGGCGCACGCGTAGGTGGTGTAGAACGGCGCTCCGCCGTCCAGCAGGTTCGTGCCGCGCTCGTGCCGCCACTGGCCGGCCGCCTCCATGCCGACCAGCATGCCGAGCATCGCCCCGGCACCGTCGACGATCGCGGCGTCGACGACCTGACCCCGGCCGGTCCGCTGCCGCTCGTACACGGCCGCGAGGATCCCTGCGACCAGGAACATCGAGCCGCCCGCGAAGTCCCCCAGGAAGTTCACCGGGACGACGGGCGGTCCGCCGGCTTCGCCGATCGCGTACAACGCACCACTGAGCGCGAGGTAGTTGATGTCGTGTCCGGGGGTCCTGGCGAGCGGTCCCTCCTGGCCCCAGCCCGTCATGCGGGCGTAGACCAGGGCGGGATTGCGGTCCAGGCAGACCTCGGGGCCGAGACCGAGCCGCTCCGCCACTCCCGGTCTGAAGCCCTCGACCAGGATGTCGGAGCTCTCCAGGAGGCGCAGGAGCTCCGCGACGTCGTCGGGGCTCTTCAGATCCAGTGCGATGCGGTGGCGCCCGCGGTCCAGGACCTGATGCCACTGTTCGAAGGAGCGGCGGCCGTCGGCGCGGTCGATCCGGATCACCTCGGCGCCGAGGTCGGCCAGGACCATGCAGGCGAAGGGCGCCGGTCCGATCGCCGCCAGTTCGACCACTCTCAGCCCGCTCAGGGGCCCGGTCGCAGTGGACCGGCCCTCACTCGCTGCTATGCCCATCCCGGGAGGCTAGGCAGCCGGGCCGGAGACCCCCTCGGGCAGTGCTCGGGCAGTGCTCGCGCCCCGGAGCACGGACTCCAGCTGTGCCCGAGGGGGCGCTGGCACCGTGCACCGGGAACTTTGTGCCGTCAGATTCCTGACGTTCTTCACGAGGAACGATTCCCCACGAGGAAGGATCCACTGTGACAACCAGTGCTACGGAGCCGGGCACCGCCGAGGCGGAGACCGTCACCTTCCCCTACAAACGGCAGTGCCCCTTCACTCCTCCGAAGGAGTACGCGGAGATCGTCGAGAAGGACGTCTCCCAGGTCACGCTGGCCGGATCCGGCCTCCGCATCTGGACGATCGCCGGCTACGAGACGATCCGGCAGCTGCTGACCGACCCCCGGGTCAGCGCCTCGCGCCGGCACGACAACTTCCCCTTCTACTTCATCGCTCCGCCCGAGTACCGCACGGAGACGTCCTTCATCGGCTACGACGGCAAGGCGCACAGCGACACCCGTCGCAAGGCCGCCCTGACGTTCACCAGCCGCCAGGTGCGCCGGCTGCGGCCCCGGATCGAGGAGATCGTCGACGACCACCTCGACAAGCTGCTGGCGATGGAGCCCGGGGTGGACTTCCACCACGCGTTCTCGCTGCCGGTGCCGATGACGGTCATCTGCGAGCTGCTCGGCATTCCGCAGGACCGGCACGAGTTCTTCATCAAGCACGGCACGGCACTGCTCGGCGGGCACAGCTCCACCGAGGAGCGTCAGGCCGCGATCGTCGAGGTGAACGCGTACGTCAGCGACCTCATCCAGCTGAAGAAGCGCGAGCCGGGCGAGGACCTCCTCAGCCGCGCGATGGCCGACTACGAGGCGTCCGGCGAGGAGTACACCGACCGCGACCTGTTCAACATGGTCCGGCTCCTGATGAACGGCGGCCACGAGACCACGGCCAGCCAGATCTCGCTCGGCACGGCCTGCCTGCTGGAGAACCCCGACCAGCTGAAGCTCCTGCTGAACGACCCCTCGCTGGTCAAGCCGGCCGTCGAGGAGCTGGTGCGGTTCGCGACGATCGGTGACACCGCGGTGCCCCGGGTCGCCCTGGAGGACATCGAGATCGGCGGGGTGACCATCCGCAAGGGCGACGGCATCCTCTGCCTCGGCCTCGCCGCCAACCGGGACCCCGAGGTGTTCCCCGAGCCGGAGAAGCTCGACATCACCCGCGGCAGCCGCAAGCACCTGGGCTTCGGGCACGGCGTGCACCACTGCATCGGTGCGGACCTCGCCCGTCTGGAGCTGGAGATCGTGTGGAGCAAGCTGTTCCAGCGCATTCCGACGCTGCAGCTCGCCAAGCCCTTCCTCGAGATACCCCGGAAGGAGGGCGCAGTGATCTACGGGCTGTGGGAGCTGCCGGTGAAGTGGTGAGGTCGACCCGTGCTCGAGCAGGCGTCCGTAGCGTGCCGTGGCACAACGCCCCGGCGGCAGTCCAGGAGGAAGACGTATGAGCACGGCACCCACGCCTTTCCGCATCGGGTTCCCCGACGCGGATCTCGCCGACCTCGGCGAGCGGCTGTCCCGGACCCGGTGGCCCGACAAGGAGACGGTCGGTGACTGGTCGCAGGGTGTGCCGCTGGCCTACCTCCGGGAGCTCGCCGCGTACTGGCAGAACACCTACGACTGGCGGGCGGCCGAGGCGCGGCTGAACGCGCTGCCGCAGTACCGCACCGAGATCGACGGTCTCGGCATTCACTTCCTGCACGTGACCTCACGCCACCCGCAGGCGAAACCGCTGCTGCTCAGCCACGGCTGGCCCGGATCCGTCATCGAATTCCTGGACATCATCGGCCCGTTGACGGACCCCGAGGACCCGGCGGACGCCTTCCACGTGGTCTGCCCGTCGCTGCCCGGCTTCGGCTTCAGCGACAAGCCGGCCGAGGCGGGCTGGACGGTGGAACGCACCGCCGCCGCATGGGCCGAGCTGATGGACCGGCTCGGATACGAGCGGTACGCGGCGCACGGCACCGACTGGGGCTCCTTCCTGACCGGAATCCTGGGCGAGAGCGACGCGGAGCATCTGGTGGGCATCCACCTGGCGATGCCTTTCGCCCGGCCGCCGCAGGAACAGGTGGAGCTGGACGAACGGGATCTGGCCGGCCTCGCCGCGCTCAAGGAGTTCCAGAGCAACGAGGGCGCGTACTCCGTGCTGCAGGCCACCCGCCCGCAGACACTCGGGTACGGCCTCTCCGACTCGCCCGTCGGCCAGCTGGCCTGGATGATCGAGAAGTACTGGGCCTGGAGCGACCACGACGGCGACGTCGAGAAGGTCATTCCCCGCGACCGGCTGCTGGACGCCGTGACGCTCGCCTGGCTGGCCGGCACCGCCACCTCGTCCGCCCGGATCTACTGGGAGAGCCACAACAAGATGGCGCTCGGCCGGGTCGACGTGCCCACGGCCTGCTCCGTCTTCCCCAAGGACGCCCGGATGCCGCGCGCCTGGTGCGCGCACCGTTTCACCGATCTGCGCCGCTGGACCGACCACGAGCACGGCGGGCACTTCCCCGCGCTGGAGCAGCCCGAGCTGCTCGTCGACGAGCTGCGTTCCTTCTTCCGCACGCTGACCTGAGACCTGAGACCTTCCGTCTGGAGGCACTGCCCATGACCGCCCGAACGCCCGGGGTGAGTGAAGACCTGCCCGAATTCCCGTTCCCGGGTACGAGTTACCGGGGCCCCGACCCGATCTTCACGCAGTTGCGCGCGGAGCGGCCCGTCGCGCGGGTGCAGTGGAGCGGAGGCGGTCATGCCTGGCTGGTGACCCGCCACGAGGACATCAAGTCGGTTCTGGACGACACCCGCTTCAGCCGCGCCGCCTCGTACGCACCGGACGCCCCCTCCTTCAGCGGGCTGTTCCAGGCCCCGCCCGGAATGATCATCTCGCTCGACCCACCGGACCACACCAGGCTGCGCGTTCTGGCCGAGCAGGCGTTCTCGCCGGCGCGGATCCAGGGAATGCGGCCCCGGGTGCGCGAACTCGCCGGCCGGCTGCTGGACGTGCTGGACAAGGAGTCGGACACCGGCCCGGTGGATCTGGTCGAGGGCTTCGCCGCTCCGCTGGCCATGGCCGTCATCTGTGAGCTGCTGGGTGTGCCGGAGAAGGACAGGGACCAGTTCCTCACGTGGGTACGCCAGTTCGCCGACGTATCGGGTCCCGAGGAGCTGGCCGTCGAGGGCCGCGAGAACCTCGGTGCCTATATCGCCGGGCTCGTGGCCGGCAAGCAGGCGGAGCCCTCCGACGATGTGCTCTCCGCTCTGATCACCGCCCGCGACGGCGAGGACCGCCTCGGCTTCGAGGAGCTGGTCGGGCTCGGCTACACGCTGCTGGGCGGCGGTTTCGACTCGGCCGCCGGCCAGATCTCCAACTTCGCCCTGACGCTGCTCGACCGCCACACCGACGTCTGGCGCCGGCTCGGCGAGCACCCCGAGGACGTCCCGGCGGCGCTGGAGGAGCTCCTCCGTACGGTCAATCTGACCGGCAACGACACCTCCGGGCTGCCCCGGATCGCCACGGAGGACGTGGAGATCGGTGGCGCGGTCATCCCCGCCGGGGACGCCGTGTTCCTCTCCTTCGCCTCCGCCAACCGCGACGGATCGGTGTTCGCCGACCCCGAGACCGCCGACTTCGGCCGGACCGTCAACCCCCACCTCGCCTTCGGGTACGGCATCCACCACTGCCTGGGAGCGCCGCTGGCCCGGGTGGAGCTCGCCGTCGCCCTGGAGGAACTGACCGCCCGCTATCCCGACGCGCGGCTGGCCGTCCCGGAGAGCGAGCTGCTCTGGAGGGCCGGCGATGTGAACCACAACCTGGTCAGCCTCCCCGTCCACCTGAGAAGGAGCACCACATGAGCAGCGTCGAGCTTCCCGCCGTCAGCAGGGAGGTCCGTCTTGCGGCCTACCCCGACGGCGAAGTCACCCTGGAACACTTCGAGTTCGGAGAGTCGGAGCTGTCCGCGCCGGCCGAGGGCGAGGTCGTCGTACGCAACGACTGGATGACGCTCGGCTCGGTGGCCCGCGACCAGATGAACCCCGACACGAAGCTACCGATCCCGGTCTTCCAGCCGGGGGTCGCCATGTGGGGCCGTACCGTCGGCACGGTGGTCGCGTCGAACAGCGGCACCCTCGCCGTCGGCGATCTCGTGGAGCACTTCTCCGGCTGGCGCGACTACGCGGTCGGCAACGCCCACGGCTTCTTCAAGCGTGACCGCTCCCTGCTGCCGGGCCCGGAGTACTTCCTGTCCCAGGGGCCGACGGCCTGGCACGGCATGGTCGGCACGGCGGCGGTCGCCGAGGGCGACACGGTGTTCGTATCGGGTGCCACCAACGGTGTCGGCGCGCTGGCCGGGCAGATAGCGAAGCTGCGGGGCGCCAAGCGGGTCATCGGCAGCACCGGCTCCAAGGAGAAGATCGACTTCCTGGTCGAGGAGCTCGGCTTCGACGCCGCGTTCGACTACCACGAGGGGCCGGTGGCCGAGCAGCTCGCCGAACTGGCTCCCGACGGCCTCGACGTGGTCTTCGACAACGTGGGCGGCGAGCAGTTCGAGGCCGCGGTCCAGGTCGCGGCCCGCGGTGCCCGCTTCGCGCTGTGCGGTGCCCTGTCCGGGCAGCACGGCGCGGGTGACGGCGGCAGCCCCAGGCTGCCCCTGATGTCCGCCATCACCAAGGACCTGACGCTGCGCGGCTTCGCGACGCTGCACACCCCCGACCAGATCGAGAACTGGAACGCCCAGTTCAGCACCTGGCTGCGCGAGGAGCGCATCGTCTTCCCGCACACGGTCGTCGAGGGCGGGGTCGCGGAACTGCCGGAGGCGTTCGTGGCACTGCTCGGCCGGAAGTACAGCGGCACGGTGCTGGTCAGGATGAGCTGAGACCGGCTCAGGTCGGTCTTATGTGCTGCGGTGGTGCCCCGGGGCCGTGTCCCGGGGCACCACCGTCTTTCATGGATACGAGGAAAGGATCCGGTCGTGGTGACAGGAGACCCGAACGTGCTGGACCGACGGGCGCTCAACCGGAGCCTGCTGGCCCGGCAGCTGCTGCTGGAGCGCGCCGGCCTGTCGGCCGTACAGGCGGTCGGACATCTGGTGGGGATGCAGGCCCAGGCGCCCAACCCGCCCTACATCGGGCTGTGGACCCGGCTGGCCGGTTTCCGTATCGAGGACCTGGCGGACAGGGTCAGGGACCGCGAGGTGGTCCGGCTGGTGCTGATGCGGGGCACGATCCACCTGGTCACGGCGCAGGACTGCCTGGCCCTACGGCCGGTGCTCCAGGGCGCCCTGGAGCAGGGGCTGAAGGGCACCTTCGGCCGGAAGCTGGCAGGGCTGGACACCGCGGAAGTGGCGGCGCTGGGCCGTGAGCTGGTCGACAAGGAGCCGCTCGCGCTGGGCGGCCTGGGCACCCTGCTCGCCGAGCGCTGGCCGGACCGGGATCCGTTCGCCCTGGCCAATGCCGTACGCAATCTGGTGCCGCTCGTGCAGGTGCCGCCGCGTGGCCTGTGGGGCGAGAGCGGCCAGGCCGTGCACACGACGGCGGAGTCCTGGCTCGGCGGGACGCTCGCAGAGAGCACCTCGCCCGACGCGATGGTCGAGCGCTATCTCGCGGCCTTCGGACCCGCCACCGTCAAGGACATCCAGGCCTGGTCCGGAATGACACGGCTGGCCGACTCGGTGAACCGGCTCAGGCCCCGGCTGCGTACCTTCCGCGACGAGAGGGGACTGGAGCTGCTCGACCTGCCCGACGCTCCCCGGCCCGACCCGGGGATGCCCGTCCCTGTGCGCTTCCTGCCGGAGTTCGACAACATCCTGCTGTCGCATGCCGACCGCAGCCGCATCCTCACCGACGAACAACGCAAGCTCGTCTTCACCCGCAACGGTCTGATCAGGTCGACGTTCCTCGTGGACGGCTTCGTACGCGGGCTGTGGCGGATCGAACAGGCGCGCAGGGCTGCGACTCTGGTCATCGAGCCGTTCGGCCCGCTGGGCAGGAAGGACCGCGACGCTCTCGCGGAGGAGGGGAGCGGCCTGCTCGCCTTCGCGGCGGCCTCCGCCACCGCACGCGACATCCGTTTCGACTGACGGCGTACGACGGCGGGGGAGGGACCGGGCTTCCGGTCCCTCCCCCGCCGTCGTGCGCCGTCAGTTCGACCAGTCCGGGGTGTCGAGGATCTCCAGGACCGTCGTGGTCCACACGTATCCCGCGCCTGCCGCCTGCAGGACCACCAGGTCCCCGGGCTTCGCGTCGCCGCTCTCCATGACCCGGTTCAGCCCGAGCACGGGGTCGGCGGTGCCGACCATGCCGGTACCCAGGCCCCACTCGTGCGTCGTCCGGTCCCGGTCGACGCCCAGCAGACCGTAGAGCCCGTGGGTCACGATCGACAGGGCGAGGTTCTGGTGGAGGAAGTACCGCACGTCGGGCAGATCCACCTCGGCCTCGTGGAGGGCCTGCTTCATCGAGAGCTGCACGCTGGCGGATATCTTCTCGATCGCGTCGTCGAAGTCCATGTCCTCGGCGAGCAGGTAGTCCGACTTGCGCTCGCTGACCCCGACCGGCGCTCCCCCGGAGAACGGGGCGTCCGTCCAGCCGGCCCCGCTGCGGCCCATCGGCTCCAGCGACGGGTCCGCGTGCGAGAACGTGGCGCGGACCCGGGCGAAACCACCGCGGCTGGACAGGACGAGGGCCGCGGCGCCGTCGCCGTCGACGTTCTGCTCGTCCGAACCCCAGCGGTCGATGTAGGGCATCCGGAAGGCGTCGCCGCCCGTGATGAGGGCCGCGGTGACATCGGGGCGGGAGGTCACGTACGAGGAGGCGACCTCGAAGGCGGCCAGCATGCCGTTGCAGCCCTGCTTGATCTCGAACGCCGGCCCCGTGCCGCCGACCGTCTCGCGCTGCACGAAGCTCGCGGGTGTCCAGAAGTCGAGCCCCTGGTGTCCGATGTAGCTGTGCAGGACCAGGCCGAACTCGTCGTTCTCGTGTCCGGACCTGGCCACCGCCCGGCGCCCCGCGATCGCCGCCATCGTGGGGCCGGTCTCGTTCTCGGCGGCCACATGGACCGAGCGGAAGCCGTTCAGGGACCGCTTCTTCTCCGTGTAACTGCCCGCGGCGATCGCCTCCTCGGCGGTCTCGATCCGCTCGGGCAGATACGCACCCACACCGGCGACGTACAGGTTGTTCCAGCGCATGTCAGTCTCTCCTTCAGGACGCGTAGAGGTACGCCGCGAGAGTCGCGGGGGTGGGCGCCTGGTAGACGCGGCGTACCGGGATCTTGATCCCGAACGCCTCATGGACGCGCCGGGTCAGTTTGGACGCCAGGAGGGAGTGCCCGCCCAGGTCGAAGAAGCTGTCCTCCACATCGACGTCCGGCATACCGAGAACTTCGCCGAACATCAGGCAAAGCTCCCTCTCCCACTCCGTTGCGGTCACTGGTGCCTCCGTTGTCTTCTGCGTCGGTTGGTGGCCCGGGTCAGGGGGCGCGGTCGGCGTCATGCCGCTTCGGCCTCGAGCCGGCTGTGCAGCTCCTCGTCGTACATGTCGTCGACGGACATGCCGCCGGCGGCCACCGCGAAGTAGCGCTCCGTCAGGTCCGGGGATTCCTGGACCATGCGGAGCATCGCCATCCGGTCGGGCGTGACCTCCAGACGGCTCACGAACAGGGTGTTGCGGTAGCCCTCGAAGAGCTCGTCCTGGAGCTCCTCCCCGTAACTTCGCAGCCCCTCGGCGAGCCGTACCGGGTCATCGAGTACGCCGCCGACCGACGCGGCCAGCAGATCGGCCTGCAGGAAGGCGTCGCTGATGCCGCGCGCGGTGATCGAGTCCTTGTGGTGTGCCGCGTCGCCGACGAGCGCCCAGCCGGGGCCTGCCGGTGTACGGAAGAAGTTCTGCTGGTCCCCGGTGCCGCGCAGCCGTTCGACGCGTTCACCGCCGTCCATCGCCCGCGCGTACAGATCCGGCGCGGTGGCGCGGATGTTCTCCAGGTAGTGCTCCAGCGCGTCGCCGCGCACCCGGTTGAACTCCGCCTGCGGGAAGTACGCGGCGATCAGGGTGGCGTCGTCGTTGGTCGGTATCGCGCCGATCCAGCGGCCGGGGCGCTCATACAGTTCGAACTGGGATTTGATGCCCTGCCAGTAGGTGAAGTAGATGCAGGACATCAGCGGGTCCTGGACCGTGTACGGGGCGTCCACGGCCTTGGCCACTGCCGACCGCATCCCGTCCGCACCCACCACGAGGCGGGCCCGTTCCTCGACCGGCTTGCCTTCCGCCGAGCGGCACTTGACCCCGACGACCCGGTCCCCGTCGAAGACGAGCCCGGACACGGAGCAGCCGTCCCGGAACTCCGCCCCGGCGGCCACGGCCGCGTCGACGAGGATCTGGTCCAGCAGATACCGGCGCGGTGCGTACGCCGCCGACTGGCCCTCGTGCGGGACGGTGCCGCCGTCCAGCCGGACGTCTTCGACCTGGTAGATCGTCCTGTCCAGCGCCGGGCACCCGGTGGCTCGGACCGCGTCCAGCACCCCCCAGCGGGCGAGCCGTGCGATCCCGGGCTGGTGGATGTAGTGCGTGGAGAGCGTGTCACTGGGGAACCGCGCCCGGTCGACGAGCAGCACCCGATGGCCCGCCCGCGCCAGGAGCAGAGCGGAGGCGGCACCCGCAACGCGAGCCCCCACCACGATGACGTCGTACATTCCGGACCTCCAAGTCACGGACATGCCCCTCGGTTGGCGGTGGGCCGGGCGGACGACGCCCGGCCCACCGGCTTAGGAGCAATCTGAGGGCACCTTCGCAGCCCCTTCTTGAGACCCGCTCGATCAGTCCTGGGCGGCGAACGCGCCGAGGTTCTCCCCGGCCCACCGGCCGAAGGTCCGCGCAGGCCGGCCGGTGAGGCGTTCCACGGTGTCGGTGGTCCCGGCCGGATGCCCGACCGCCGCGGCCCACTGGTCGAGCAGCGAGGTGAGGATCGGCGCCGGCACGAACCGGCCCATCTGCTCGACCGCCTGCTCCCGGGTGAGCTCCTGCACCGCGATCTCGCGTCCGAGGAGTTCGGCGAGGATGCCGAGCTGCTCACGGAAGGTCAGCGACTGCGGCCCTGTGAGGGTGAGGGAGAGGCCGACGAGCGTCTCGTCGGTGAGGGCGGCCACGGCGACATCGGCGATGTCGTCCTCGTGGACGGGCGCGGTGTGGGCGCCCGCGTACGGCAGTCGGACGGGCTGTCCCCGGCGGATGGCGTCACTCCACCCGAACGCGTTGCCGGCGAAGGCGCCGGGTCGCAGAACGGTGCCCGGCAGCGCCGACGCGGCGAGCGCGTCCTCGACCGCCGCGTGGTGCACGGCCAGGGGGTCGGTCGCGGCGTCGGGGCCGCCGACCGTGGACGAGGACAGCAGGACCACATGCCGGACCCCGGCCCTGGCCGCAGCGGCGAAGAGGTCCTTGGCGCCTTCGGACTCGGCGTACAGGAACGCCTTGTCCACGCCTCGGAGGGCGGCATCGAAGGTGTCCGGACTGTTCAGGTCCAGCTGGACGACGTCCACTCCGGCCGGAACGCTCAACTCCGCAGGTGTGCGGCCGGATGCGCGCAGGGTGTGGCCCGCGGCGTGCAGGCGGTCGAGGACGCGGCGGCCGACGTTGCCGCGTGCCCCGGTTACGAGAATGGTCACGGTGGTACTCCCGTCGAGTGCGGTACCGGCCCGGATGGTGGGGTGGCCGACGGAAACCGTCGGCCCTACGGGCCTGTTCGGCGGTCAGGGTCGAACAGGCCCTAAGCGGAGCCGGCAATTCAGTGAACCGGGCCGCACTCGCGCGTGCCTCGACCCGTGCGAAGACATGACCGGTTCCACCGGCATTCGAGCCGGTTCGCAGACCCTGCCGCCCCGGGCACCTCGAGAGGAGACAGGCCGATGACATCGGTAGTCGCAGCGTTTCGCCGTCGGGCCGCCGAGGCCCCCGACACCGTGGCGGTCTCCGCCGGGGACGACCACCTGACCTACGCCGGGCTCGACCGCTGGGCGCGGGAGGTGTCGCGGGAGCTCACGGACGGCGCCCGGGCGGCGGCGGGCGACCGGATCGCGGTCTGCCTGGAGCGCTCCCCCGGACTCGTCGCCGCACTGCTCGGCGTGCTGGGAGCCGGCGCGGCGTTCGTGCCCATCGGCCTCGACGACCCGGCCGCACGAGTGGCCGAGGTGTTCGCGGACGCGGAGATACGTGCCGTCCTGTGCGAGCCGGACGACGCCGGCCGCTTCGCCCCGTACGGCATCCCGGTCCTGCAGGTACCTGCCCGCCCGGCGGCGGACCTGCCGGTGCCGCCGGGGGCCGCCACGGTCCGGCCCGGGGACCTCGCCTATCTGATGTACACCTCGGGATCCACGGGCCGCCCGAAGGCCGTCATGGTCGAGCACCGCAACATCACCAACCTGGTGACGGACCCCAACTACGTGGAACTGGGCCCCGACGACCGGATCCTGCAGTTGGCGCCCGTCGCCTTCGACGCCGCCACGTTCGAGATCTGGGGCGCACTCCTCAACGGGGCCCGGCTGGTGCTCGCTCCGCCGCGCCAGATCCAGGCCGAGGAGCTCGGCGCCCTGCTGCGCGACGAGGGCATCACCGTGCTCTGGCTGACCGCCGCGCTCTTCCACCGGCAGATCGATGTGGACGTCAAGGCGTTCAGCGGGCTGCGCACGCTGCTGGCCGGCGGTGACGTGCTTTCCGTCCCGCACATCCGCGAACTGCAGGCCGCCGTCCCCGGCTGCCGGATCGTCAACGGTTACGGACCGACCGAGACCACCACGTTCGCCGTCTGCCACCGGATCGGCGCGCAGGAGGACCTCGGCCACTCCGTGCCGATCGGCACCCCGCTGCAGAACGTCGACGTCCGTATCGTCGGCGACTCCGGCCTGCCGCTGCCCGACGGCACCCCCGGCGAGCTGTGGATCGGCGGCGCGGGAGTGTCCCGGGGCTACTGGCGGCGCCCCGACCTCACGGAGAAGGCCTTCGTCACGGCTCCCTGGGACAGCACGGCCGGGCGGTTCTACCGCAGCGGCGACCTGGCCAGGCGGCGCCCCGACGGGGTCATCGAATTCCTCGGCCGCAACGACGACCAGTTCAAGCTGCGGGGCTTTCGTATCGAGCCCGGTGAGCTCGAGAGCGTCCTCGCCGGCCATCCGCAGGTGCGCGGCGCGGCGGTCGGCGTCCGGGAGAGCCACCTGGGCGACCGCCGGCTGGTGGCGTGGGTGGTGCCGGAGGCCGACGCCCTCGACCGGCGCGCCCTGCGCTCGTATCTGCGCGAACGCGTGCCCGAGCACATGATCCCCGCAGCCTTCGTCTCACTGGCGGAGCTGCCCATCACCGGGAACGGCAAGGCCGACCGCAAGGCCCTGCCCACCCCCGACTGGACGTCGAAGTCCATCTACGTCTGATCTCCCGAGCCGACCTGAAAGGGCGAGCATGACCAACCATCCGTTCACGAACCAGTACGTCGTGGTCACGGGCGGTGCCACCGGCATCGGCCGTGCCACCGCCCTCGACTTCGCCAAGCAGGGTGCCGCGGGTGTGATCGTCACCGGGCGCCGGGCCGACCGCCTGGCCGAGGTGGCGGCACTGCACCCGGCCATCGTCCCGGTCCGCGCCGATGTGAGCACGCAGAGCGGCGCGGACGCGGTCGCCGAGGCCGTCGGCGAGCTGGGCGGCGCCCTCGACGTCCTGGTCCACAACGCCGGTGTCCACACCATCGGCGCGGCGGGCAGCATCGATGCCCAGGCGGCCCGCGAGCTGTTCGACGTCAATGTGCTCGGCACCGTGATCCTCACCAACCGGCTGCTCCCCGCGCTGCGTTCGCCGGGCGGCAGCATCGTGTTCGTCACCAGCCCGGCCGGCCACAACCCGACACCGATGGCCTCGGTGTACGCGGCGAGCAAGGCCGCGGTGAACACCTTCACCCGCTCCTGGGCACTGGAGCTGGCCCCGAAGGGCATCCGGGTGAACGCGGTGGCTCCCGGCTGGGTGCGTACCGAGGTGTACGAGAGCCACGGCATGGCCCCCGAGCAGGTGGACGAGCTCTTCGCGCAGGCGGCGAAGAGCGTGCCGCTGGGTGTGACGGGCGTGCCCGAGGACGTGTCGCAGTGGATCACTCTGCTCGCCGCGCCGAGCAGCGCGTGGATGACGGGCCAGATCCTCACGATGGACGGCGGCGCCGATCTCGTACGGGCCAAGCAGGTCTGAGCCCACGCGGGACCGAGGAACCGAACCCGAAGAAGGAAAGGACGGCACACCGATGTCGCAGACAGTGGACCGGCAGGACGGCAGCCCCGTACCGGGCCCGGTGCTCAATCCCGAGGCCCTCTTCCACACCGGTCTGGTCGTGGAGGACCTGGACCTGGCGATGAAGACACTGAGCGAACTGGCGGGCTACCGCTGGACCAGCGTGATGGAGCTCCAGGTGACGGCGCGTACCCCGGGCGGCCTCCAGCACGGCGACCAGCGCTTCGTGCTCTCGCTGGAGGAGCCGCGGCTCGAACTCGTCGAGGCCATCCCGGGCACCGTCTGGGTGTCCGACGGCACCAACGGGGCCCACCACGTGGGCTACTGGGCCGAGAACGACCGGATCGAGGCCATGTCCGCGGCGCTCGTGGAACTGGGGCTGGAGGTGGAGGCCTCCAACGACACCGCGACCGACGGCACCCTGATGTGGGTCTACCACCGTGGGCTGGGCGGCATCCGGGTCGAGCTGCTCAACACCCTGATGAAGCCGTCCATGGACGCCTGGATCGCCGGGGCGGACCCCGCCGAGGTGCAGCAGGACGCGCCCACCGGCTGACAGCGGCTCCCCGCCGAGCAGTTGAGCCCCCGCCCGGGAAGGGCGGGGGCTCAACTGCTGTGTTCCCGGATCAGGATCCCCAGGTGACCGGCAGGGTCTCCAGGGCGTGGTTGATCCCGCCCAGGTGCCAGGGGACCTCGCTCTCCGGTACGGCGAGCCTGAGATCGGGGAAGCGCCGGACCAGGCCGTCGATGGCGATCTCCAGCTCCATCCGCGTCAGTTGCTTGCCCAGGCACAGGTGCATGCCGTGGCCGAAGGAGAGATGCGGATTGTGGGAGCGGCCGAGGTCGAGGCGGTCGGGGTCGGGGAAGACCCTCCCGTCGCGGTTGGCCGAGGAGATGGCGATCACCACGGCGTCGCCCCTGGCGATCTTCACCCCGCCGAGTTCCATGTCCTCCACGGCGATGCGCGGGTTGCCGGCCGAGTCCGTGGAGAAGAGATTGACGTGCCGCAGCAGTTCCTCGACCGCCTTCGGGATCCGGGAGCGGTCCTCGGCCAGCCAGTTCCACTGGTCGCGGTGGTGTGCGATGAGCGCGAGGACGGAGCTGGCGAGCTGGTTGGCCGTGGTGTCGAAGCCGGCCCCGATGAGGGTGAAGGCAAAGGTGACCAGCTCCGTCTCGCTGAGCCGGTCACCGCTGTCCCTGGCCGCGATCAGATCCGACAGCAGGTCCTGGGTGGGGTTCTCGCGCTTCTCCGCGACGACCTCGACCATGTACTCGTTCAGCTTGGCGAGGCCGTTGACCGAGTCCGAGTCCTCGCCCTGGTCGTCGACGGTGACGAAGTCCCGTGCGTTGGCGGCGAACAGCCGCAGGACCCTCATCGGCACACCCAGCAGCTCACCGATGACGGTCAGCGGCATGGGTACGGTGAACCGCTCGACCAGGTCGACCGGTCCGCCGGACCCGGCGAGACCGTCGAGCATTCCGTCCGCGATCCGCTGGATGCCCGGCCTCATCTGCTCGATACGCCGGGCGGTGAACGCCCCGGCCGCGAGCCGGCGCAGCCGCGAGTGCTCGGACCCGTCCATCGAAATGATCATTTCGGGCGTCGAGGTCATCGCCCCGCCGATCCGGGGTGCCCCCGGCTTCACGGTCTCGGCGCGGCTCAGCCGCGGATCCGCCAGCGCCTCCCGGGCCTCGTCGTAGGCGGTCACGAGCCAGGCGTCCACGCCGCCCTCGGTACGCACCCGTACGACCGGCTGCCCGGCCCGCAGCCCGGCGTACTGCGGGGCGGGGCAGCGGTAGGACGAGCCGGCGAGCGGGAACACCTTCATGTCCCGGTCCTCATCGGTCACGGACTCGCTCCCGTACTCGGTCACGGACACAACAGCACCTCCACAGTTGACACGGTTGTGCGGCACCGTAGAAGGCGCTGCTGGACACAGAGTTGCTTCGGACTCGACCCGCTCAGGCCGGGTCCGCCGGGATGTCCGGGCGCGGGGTGCGGCCCGGGCAGGCGGAGCGTGCGGGCGGCAGGGTGCCGTCCACCAGGTAGCGGTGCACGACGGCGTCGACGTGCGGGTTGCCGCCCAGTACGTACACCTCGTGCTCGCCCGAGTCCTCGACGGTGAGCAGATGGTGGCCGACGAGCTCGGCCATGGCCACGCCGCCGTCGTAGTGGTCCATCGGGTCGCCGTCGGCCTGCACGATCAGACCGGCCGCGTAGCCGTCGCGGGTGATCGCCACCGGCTCCTCGGCAGCCTCGAACGCACGGAAGGCGCCCACCCACGGCGAGGCCCGGAGCACCCCGTAGCCGTACGGGAACCGCTTACGGAACTCCCGCATGTCCTGGTAGTACACCTCCAGGTCGGACGGCCAGGCGTGCTCCAGCGTGATGGCCTCCAGGACGCCGACGCGCAGATCGCCCTCACTGTCCGCGGGCCGCCAGGTGCCCTGTTCGGCGAGCAGGTCGCGGCAGGCGTCCGGGTCGCCCTCGCCGGCCGCCCGGTGCACCCCGGCGACCAGGACGGCGAGAGAGGCCCACTGGCCGCGGTCGGCGGCCCGGTTGCCCACGGCACCGTCGAACAGGGTGCGCAGCCGTACGGCGTCCTGCGGCAGCGACTCCAGGGCGGCGACCGCCTCCTCCACGGTGGTGAGCACCTGCTCGGCCGAGGCGCCGACGGCGAAGGCGCCGTGCCGCTCGCCGGTCCAGCGTGCCCACAGGTCGACGTTGCGCTGGACGGCGTCGCCCTGCTGGAGGAACTGCTCGCGCCACGTCCACTGCGGGCCGACGCAGGAGTCCAGGACCAGTCGGTCCAGGGCGGCCGGGAAGAGGCTGCCGTA
Source organism: Streptomyces sp. NPDC060035 (assembly GCF_042736635.1). Classification (NCBI taxonomy): domain Bacteria; kingdom Bacillati; phylum Actinomycetota; class Actinomycetes; order Kitasatosporales; family Streptomycetaceae; genus Streptomyces; species Streptomyces sp. NPDC060035. The sequence continues at coordinate 10,503 of NZ_JBHWVO010000050.1, read as the reverse complement.
GACGGCCCCGACATAGGCGCCGTACGCGTACCCGACGAAGCTGATCCGCTCCTCGCCGAGCACGGCGCGGATCACGTCCATGTCCCGGGCGGTGTTGGGGGTGCTGATGTGCGGGCGCAGCTCCCCGCCGCCCCGTGCGCAAGCCTCCTCGCGCAGCCGCATGTCCTCGGCCAGTCCCGCGAACACGCCGTCCGGCGGCCGGGAGTCGAACGGCTGGGCGGGAACGGCCACTTCGGCGTACAGCCGGGTCGACCCGGCGGTGCCGCGCGGGTCGAAGCCGATGAGGTCGTACACCTCCTCGAGGGGGGTTCCGGCGAACTTGCCGGGCAGGCCGACGCCGTGCCCCCAGTCGCCGCCGGGGCCGCCGTTGACAGCCAGCAGGACACCGCGCCGCCTCGCCGGGTCGGTGGCGCGGCGGCGGCTGAGGGCGAGCGTGATCCGCTCGCCCCCCGGGTCGGTGTAGTCGCGGGGGACCTCGATCGTCGCGTGCTCGGTCCGGTCGTCGTCCGGTGCGGGCGACCATGCCGGCCGCTGTGTGTGGAACTCGCTCACCACCGCAAACCTCCGTTCTCGTCAGGCCGCCAGACTCTCGGTAGCGCCTCGAGGGGTACTGGAACGTTCCCGGACCGGCACGAACAGGGCGGCCACCAGCCCGGCCACCGCGAACAGGGCCGCCCAGGTGAGCGCCAGTCCGTAGCCGGAGGCGAGGGCGTTTGTCGTGCCGGCCCCGGCGGCGACGCGGGCGTCGATGCGGGCCGCGGACAGCGCGGCCAGCGTCACCAGACCGGCCGCGCTGCCGAGCTGCCGGGTGGTGTTGAGCAGCCCGGAGGCCAGCCCGGCCTGATGGGCGGGGAGTCCGGCGGTGGCGGCGTTCGTCGTGGCGTTCAGCACCGCGCCCATACCGAAGCCGAGCAGCACGGCGGGGCCCAGCACATCCACGGTGTACGTGGCGCCCGCGTCCACCCGGGCGAGCCAGAACAGCGCTGCGGCGGACAGCCCGAGGCCGCCGAGCAGGACCGGGCGCGGCCCGGTGCGGGGGACGACGGAGGCGATGCCCCAGCCGCCGAGCGCCATGCCCAGCGACAGCGGCAGATAGCTCAGGCCGGTGACCAGCGGGCTGTAGCCGAGCACCTGTTGGAGCAGCAGGGTGAAGAAGTAGAAGGTGCTGAAGAGCGCGGCGATGCCGAAGAAGGCGACGAGGTTGGCGGCGGCCACGGAGCGGTTGCGGAAGATTCCGAGCGGCACCAGGGGGTGACGGGCGAACCGTGCCTGGATCACCAGGAAGGTAACGAGCAGGGCGGCACCGGCCAGCAGAGGTCCGAGCACCCGCACGGACCCCCAGCCGTGCACATGTGACTCCGAGACCCCGTACACGGTGCTCATCAGCCCGAGCGTGACCGTGACCGCCCCGGGCAGGTCGAGGCGGTGGTGGGCACGGCCCTCGCCCTGCGGCCGGGTCTCCGGTACCACCCAGCGGACGGCGGCGAACAGGGCGATCCCGATGGGGACGTTGATCAGGAAGATCCACCGCCAGGAGAACCACTCGGTGATCACCCCGCCGGCCAGTACCCCGATCGCCCCGGCCGTCCCGGAGACGGCGCTCCACCATCCGAAGGCCCGTGCCCGTGCGCCGGGTTCGGTGAAGGTCGTCCCGAGCACGGTGAGCGTGGCGGGCGCCATGACCGCGGCGCCGAGCCCCTGGAAGGCGCGGGCGAGGATCAGCGTGCCCGGGGCGTCGGCTGCTCCGCCGACCGCGCTGGCGAGGGTGAACAGGGCGACTCCGCACAGGAAGATCCTGCGCTGGCCGAACAGGTCCGCGAGCCGGCCGCCCAGCAGCAGGAAGCCGCAGACCACCACCGTGTAGGCGTTGTTGACGAGCTGCAGGTTGTGCCGGTCGAAGTCGAGGTCACCGGCGATGACGGGCAGCGCCACGTTCACCACCGAGGCATCCAGCACGTTCATGAACTGGCCCAGGCAGCAGGCGACGAGCACCGGTCCGGTCCGGGGGCCGGCCCTGCCGGGCGGGGCGGGCGTCTGTCGCGTCCGTTCGGTCACAGTCATGCGGGCACGCTGCGCCCCGCCGATGGACCGCCGCCGGACCGCGTGTCGACGCACGCTCGAGCGCCGGTCCGCCCTGCGTGGCGCCCCGGTCGTGCGGGCACGCGCGGTCGAGATCCCCTCCACCGGGACTGCAGGGACGTATCCCACAGTCCGGTGCCGTACTTCCGCACGGCTGGCCGACATTCCACGAGGAGAGCTCGCCATGGCCAAGATCACCTACAAGCATCCGAACGGTACCGTCACCATCGTCGACGTCCAGGCGCCCAACACGGTCATGCGCGGTGCGAAGCTCAACAACGTCGACGGCATCGAGGCCCAGTGCGGCGGCTCCGCCCAGTGCGGCACCTGCCATGTGTACGTCGACGAGGCGAACACGCTGCCGCTGCCCGAGATGGACTCCGTCGAGGACGACGTGCTGTACGGCACCGCCTGCGAGCGCACCGAGTTCAGTCGGCTGAGCTGCCAGTTGCCCGTCGGTGACGAGATCGACGGGCTGCTGGTCCACCTGCCCGAGGCGCAGAGCTGATGGCCGCGCACGCGGTCGTCGTGGTCGGCGCGGGCCAGGCGGGCTTCGACACGGCCTGCGCCCTGCGCAGCCGGGGCTTCCGGGGCCGGATCACGCTCATCGGCGACGAGCCGCCCGGGCCCTCCTACCGGCCGCCGTTGTCGAAGGGCTATCTGGCGGGCACGGTGACGGCCGAGGAGATCGCGCTGCGGCCCCCGTCGTTCTACGCGGAACAGGACATCGAGCTGCTGTCCGGTGACCGGGTGGCCTCCCTCGACCGCGAACGGCGCACCGTCCTCCTGGAGTCGGGGCTGCGGCTGCCGTACGACAACCTGGTCCTGGCGACCGGTTCCCGGCCCCGCACCCTGCCCGTGCCCGGCGCCTTGCTGACCGGGGTGCTGTCGCTGCGCGGCCTGGCCGACGCCGAGGACCTGCGGCTGCGGCTCAGCGGGCCGCCCCGCAGGCTCGTCGTGGTCGGCGCCGGTTTCATCGGCCTGGAGGTGGCGGCGACCGCCCGCGGCCTCGGGCACGAGGTGACCGTGGTGGAGGCGCAGCCCCGGGCCCTGGCCCGCGCGCTCACTCCCACGGTGTCGGACCGGATCGTCGCCGAGCACCGTGAGCGGGGCGTACGCGTGCTGCTGGGCCGCGAGGTGACCGCACTCTTCGGCGACGGCGAGGGCCGGGTCCAGGTCATGGAGCTGGACGGCGGCGAGCGGATCGCCGCGGACCTGATCGTGGTCGGCGTCGGCGTCCTGCCGAACATCGAACTGGCGCTCTCCGCGGACCTGCTCGTCGGTGACGGCGTGGTCGTGGACGCGCAGCTGCGCACCAGCGACCCGGACATCTTCGCCCTCGGTGACTGCGCGCGTTTCCCGAGCCCGCACGCGGGCCGCCATGTCCGGGTGGAGTCCGTCCAGAACGCCTCCGACCAGGCCAAGTGCGTGGCCGCGGCGATCTGTGGCGAGCCCTACGCGTACACCGCTGTGCCCTGGTTCTGGTCCGAGCAGTACGCGCTGCGGCTGCAGATCGCGGGGCTGACGGCGGGCCACGACGAGACGGTCACCGTCGGCGACCGCGCCGACGGCAGGTTCTCCGTCTTCTGCTTCCGCGCGGGCCGGCTGACCGGCGTCGAGTCGGTGAACCGTCCCGCGGACCACGGCATAGCCCGGCGGCTGCTCACGGCCGGCACCGATCTGTCGCCCGAGACCGTCCGGCAGCCGGGCTTCGACCTCAAGAGACTCCCCCGCACCCCCACCACCCCCACAGCTTCACCGTCCCGCCCAACCACCACCCAGGAAAGGCTGTCCGTCCATGCCTGAAACCACGTCGGCGCCCACGAGCGCGACAATCCCCGCCCCCGCGCCGTCCCGGCGCCCCCGTCCGGTCACCCTGCAGGTCCTCGGCGTCTGGCTGGCCGTGCTGGCGGTCCTGGCCGGCTTCGGTACCGCGTCGGCGACCGCCGGTGAGACCGGGCGCCACCCGCGTGCCCAGCTGTCGCTGGCCGGGGTCTGGGACCTCACGGTCAACGTCCACGCGCCCGACGGTGTGTCCACCACAACCCCGCGGTTCACCTTCCGCGCGGACCACCAGCTGTCGGCCGAGGGCCCGCCGGACGAGAACGGCCAGCCGCTGTACGAGGCCACCGGCTTCTGGACGGAGAAGAAGGACGGCACCATCGCCTTCTACATCACCCATGGGGGCGCGGAGGGCGGCGCCATCCTGGGCAATGTCCAGGCCGTCCACATGGGCAGGATATCCGGCAGGACCTTCAGCACGTCCGCGTACGCCTTCGTCACCGTCAGCGAGGACCTTCCGCCGCAGGGCCCGGTCGACGTCGACTCCACCGCGACCTGGGTCTCCCCGGCCCCGGCTTCCTGACCGCTTTCCGCGAAGCCCGCACCGCACGCCCCGCGCGCCCGCCTCCCGCTCCTGCGAGCGGAAGGCGGGCGCGGCTCGTGCCGCCCGTGCGCGGGCACAGGAACGGTCCCGGCCCCCTCGCCCTTCTTCTTGTACCCGTGAAGGAGGACGAGGGGGCCGGGACCGTTCCTGTGTGCCTGCCGGCTCAGTCGCCCCGGACGACCGGGAGGCTGGTCAGCGTGTGGTTGATCTCGCCGGTGTGCCAGGGCAGTTCGCTCTCCGGCACCGCGAGCTTCAGATTCGGGAAGCGTCGCACGAGGCCCTCGATGGCGATCTCCATCTCCATCCGCCCCAGGTGCTTGCCCAGGCAGTAGTGCATCCCGTGGCCGAAGGAGATGTGCGGGTTGCGCTCACGGCCCAGATCGAGCCGGTCCGGCTCATCGAAGATCTCCGCGTCCCGGTTGGCCGAGGCGAGCGAGAGCAGGACGGCGTCGCCCTTCGGGATCGTCACGTCGCCGACCTCGATGTCCTCGGCCGCGATGCGCGGGAAGCCGGAGGTGTCGGTGGCGAACAGGTTGACGTGCCGCAGGAGTTCCTCGACCGCCTTCGGGATGCGGGAGTGGTCCTCGACCAGGTAGCGCCACTGCTCCTGGTGGTCGACCAGCAGGGCCAGTACGGAGTTGGCCAGCTGGTTGGCCGTGGTGTCGAAGCCGGCCCCGATCAGGGTGAAGCCGAAGGTGACCAGCTCGGGCTCGCTGAGCCGGTCGTTGTCGTCGCGGGCGGCGATGAGCTCGGACAGCATGTCGTCGGAGGGGTTGGCCCGCTTCTCGGCGATCAGCCCGACGATGTACTCACTGAGCTTGCCCAGCGCGTGCAGGGACGCCTCGCCGCCTGCCCGGTCGTCGACGGTCGCGAAGGCGCGCGCCCACTGCTCGAACTCCCGCAGGTCCTGCGACGGGACGCCCAGGAGCTCCCCGATGACGGTCAGCGGCAGCGGCACCGCCAGCTGCTGGACGAGGTCCACGGCGCCGTCCTTGGCCTCCATGTCGTCGAGCAGCTCGTCCGTGACCCGCTGGACGTTCTCCCGCATGCGCTCGACCCGCCGCATGGTGAACGCGCCGGCGACCAGCTTGCGCAGCCGCGAGTGTTCGGGAGCGTCCAGCGAGATGATCATCTCTGGAGTGGTGTGCATCGTGCCGCCCACCCGGGGGGCACCTTCGCCACAGGCCTGGGCGCGGCTGAGCCGGGCGTCGGCGGACAGCCGGCGCACGTCCTCGTAACGGGTGATCAGCCAGGCGTCCACACCTCCTGCGGTGGGCACCTTCACCACCGGCTGTTCGGTGCGCAGCCGGCCGTACGCGGGAGCCGGGCCGCGGTAGCTGGATCCGGTGAAGGGGAACGTGCCCGCCACCGGGCAGCCGGTGCCCTGGGGCGCCGTCTCCTGGGTGGCTGTCTCCTGGGTGACTGTCACGACGAAACCTCCGCTTGGGGCGTTACGGGTCGGGCCTCAACGTACGGACTGCCGATGGAGGCCAAGTCGCCCCGAACTGGAGTCCGTTGAGATGTCTTCCGGGGCCTTGGAGCGACGCCGCACACACGGGAGGGGGCGCCCGGAACATCCCGGACGCCCCCTCCCGCCGTGCGGCGGCTCGGCTCACTCGGCGGGGCCGAGCAGCACAGCCGAGTAGTTCTTCCGGGCCGCCGTGTCGTACTGGAGTGCGACATGGCTGGTGGCCGACGTGATGTCCCGCCAGAACCGCTGCAGGGCGTGCCCCTCACCCAGCCCTCCGGTACCGGCCGCGCCGACCAGCAGCGCGGCTGCCTCGCGCAGGGTCTCGGCGGCGTAGGTGGCGTTGCGCTCGTTGCGCGCCATGTGCTCGGGGGTGAACAGCCGCCCGTCCAGGACGTGGGCGTTCTCCTCCACGAGGTGACGCGCCGCGTCGACCCGGCCGGACGCGCGGACCATGGTCAGCTCGGCGGTCTGGTTGCGCCGCCGGCCGGTGATCGATCCCGCGCACGCCGCCAGGGCGCCGGTGGCCGCGCCTACGACGGGGGCGATGAAGGTGAGCCCGCCGACGGCCTGGAAGGGCACGTTGTGGGAGGCCACCCGGGAGGTGGCGTTGCGACCGGTGAGCATGTCGGTGCGGTCGAAGGACAGGTGCGCCGGTACGAACACGTCGTCGACGACGACCGTGTGGCTGCCGGTGGCCCGCATACCGACGCTGTCCCAGGTCTCGCGCACGGTGTACGCGCCCCGGGGCATGGTGAAGAAGCGCAGCTGCGGCGGGCCCTCACCGCCTCCGACCGCCGCGCAGACCATCGCCCAGTCCGCGAAGTCGATGCCGCTGACGTACGCCCACTGGCCGGTGACCTGCCAGCCGCCGTCCACGGGCCTGGCCCGCCCGGCGGGCATCAGCCCGGTCGCCACGACCGTGTCGGGGCCTGCGCCCCACAGCGCCTGGTGGCCCTCCTCGGGCAGGTGGGAGGCGAAGCGCGCCGAGTACGCGGCGAGCGACGCACACCAGGCCGAGGCGGCACAGCCCTCGCCGACGGAGACGACGGCCCGGGTCAGCTCCGCGAAGGAGCCCTCCGTGCCGCCGAAGCGGGCGGACACGAAGTGCCGGGCGAACCCGGCCTCGCGTATCGCGTCGGTGACCTCGCGGGACAGGCTGCGCCCGGTGTCCGCGTCGGCCGCGTGCAGGGCCGCGAGCAGCCGCAGCCGGTCGGCGGCCGGGACCAGGCCCGTGTCCGTGGCCGCGGGGGCCGCCGGGGCGTCGATGACGCTGCCGTCGATGCTCATGCTCCGGCCCCGTTCGCGACGGCCTGCGCGAAGCGCTCCAGCGTCTCTCCCGGGCTCGGCCCGTCCAGCGCCTTGAAGATCCGCTCCGCGCCCGGACCGTGCCGGTCCAGCTTGACGTGCGCGAGCGATACCTTGGTGTGGCCGGCGTCGACGGCCTCGAAGTCCACCTCGATCTGGCTCGCCCCGTCGTCGGTGGGGATGGACTGCCAGTTGGGGTCGATCCGCCAGGTCATGGCGACGCGGCGGCCGGGCACCCACTCCAGGACACGTCCCCAGGCGATCTCGGTGCCCTCCACGTCCCACTCGTAGTAGCGCCCGCCCACGCCCGCCTCGAAGGCCAGGCCGGCCCGCTCCTTGCGCACCAGGATGTGGCTCGGCGGCCACCAGTCCACCGGGCGCTCGGTGAAGACCTTGAAGCATTGGTCGGGCGTCGCCGCCACGGTCACCGACTTCCTGACGTCGGGCAGGGTCTGCGTCTGCTCGGGCACGGGGCCTCCTCGCTCCAGCCGGGTGTCCGCCCGGTCGCCGCATCGAATGGCGCCCACGCTGACGGCCCGTGCTAGGCCCCGTGTCGAGTTCGGCTGGAGGGCCGGGCCTCCACCCCGGGTCCACCGGCGTGCGAGAACCCCGCAAGGACACGGGCCCACCGTCGAGCTCCTGGACAGGATCGACACGAGCGATGGGGAGAGCACGATGACAGACGCGGGACGACGAGTTGCCTTCGTCACCGGTGCGACCAGCGGTATCGGCCTGGCCGTGACCGAGCTGCTCGCCCGGCAGGGGGTCGCGGTGTTCGGTGTGGCACGCAGCGCCGAGAGCGTACGCACGGTGGTCAAGCAGCTCCGTGAAGAGGGCCTCGAAGTGGCCGGCACGGTGTGCGACGTGACGTCCCTGGAGCAGATCCAGGAGGCCGTACGGGCCGCGGTGGCCGAGTACGGGCGGATCGACATTCTTGTGAACAACGCGGGCCGGGGCGGCGGCGGTGTGACGGCCGAGATGGAGGACTCCCTCTGGGACGACGTGATCGAGACCAATCTGAACGGCACGTTCCGCGTCACCCGCGAGGTGCTCAAGGCCGGCCTGATGCGGGACGGCGACTGGGGCCGGATCATCAACATCGCGTCCACCGGCGGGAAGCAGGGCGTCGAACTCGCCGCGCCCTACTCGGCCTCCAAGCACGGCGTGATCGGCTTCACCAAGGCCGTCGGCAAGGAGCTCGCCCCGACCGGGATCACCGTGAACGCCGTCTGCCCGGGCTATGTCGAGACGCCGATGGCACAGCGCGTACGCCAGGGCTACGCGGGCCACTACGGGGTGAGCGAGCAGGAGATCCAGGACAAGTTCAACGCGAAGATCCCGCTGGGCCGTTACTCCACCCCCGAGGAGGTGGCCGGCCTGGTCGGCTACCTCGCCTCCGACACGGCCGGATCGATCACCGCCCAGGCACTGAACGTCTGTGGCGGACTCGGCAACTACTGAGCCCACCCGCACGTCACTCATGGCCCTGATGGCACGGGCAGAATCGGAGTATCTGACATGACTGCTGTGACCGCCGGCGCACTGCTGGCCGAACCCGACGTGGCCGCCTTCCGTACCGCGATGGGCCGATTCCCCACGGGCGTCACCCTGCTCACCCAGGGCAGCGGCGACGACACCATCGTCATGACGCTCAACAGCCTGACCTCGGTGTCGCTCGACCCGATGCTGATCCTGGTGTCGGTGAAGGCCGACGGCCGGATGCGGCCGCGGATCTCGCGCGCCGGGAGCTTCGCGGTGAACGTGCTGAGGGAGGCGCAGCGCGACCTGGCGCAGGAGTTCTGCCGCCCCGACCGGTCGGAGGGACGGGCGGCGATGCTGCGGCTGTCCGCCGAGGAGGGCGTCACCGGCAACGCCGTACTGCCCGACGCGGAGACGTATGTCGAGTGCGTCCTGGACGCGGAGTACGCGGCCGGGGACCACACGCTCCTCATCGGCAGGGTGGTCGCCCTGTCCGGTGGCCTCTCCGCCCCCGACCCGCTCCTCTTCCACCAGGGCCGTTTCGGCCGGCTGCCCGCCGCTGCGAAGGAGGAGGGCGCGTGACCACGGCGCAGGCCCCGCGGGTGGCACCGCCCGGCTCACTGGTGCCGGTCGCCGACGACGTGTACGCCTTCGTCCAGCCGGAGGGCGGCTGGTGCCTCAACAACGCGGGCCTGATCGCCGGCGGGGGCCGCTCCGTCCTGGTGGACACGGCGGCGACCGAGTCCCGCACCCGGCGGCTGAGGGAGGAGGTCGCCCGGATCGTGCCCGGCGGTCCGGACTACGTCGTCAACACGCACTTCCACGGCGACCACACCTTCGGCAACGGCCAGTTCGTCCCGCGTGCGGTGATCGTGGCCCACGCGGGGACGCGGGCCGACACACAGGAGGCGGGCCTCGGCCTGCGCCACCTGTGGCCGGACGTGGAGTGGGGCGAGACCCCGCTGACGCTTCCCGCACTCACCTTCCGGGACGAACTCACCCTGCACGGCGACGGGCTGCACACCGAACTCCTGCACGTGGGACCCGCCCACACGGCGAACGACATCGTGGCGTGGGTGCCCGAGCGCGCGGTCCTGTTCACCGGTGACGTCGTCTGGTCGGGGGTCACCCCGTACATCCTCATGGGGTCGGTCACCGGTTCGCTGCGGGCGCTGGAGCGACTGCGGGCGCTCGGGCCCGCGGTGGTGGTCCCCGGGCACGGCCCGGTCGGCGGCCCGGAGCTCATCGACGCGACGGAGGCGTACCTCCGTCTGCTCCAGGGGCTGGCCCAGGACGGTCTGCGGCGCGGCGTGGGCCCGCTGCAGGCCGCTCGGGAGGCGGACATCGGCGCGTTCGCCGGGCTCCTGGACTCCGAGCGGCTGGTCGGGAACCTGCACCGCGCATACGCGGAACTCGACGGCCTCGCCCCGGGCGCCCGTATCGATGTGGCGGCGTCCTTCAAGGAGATGGTCGCCTTCCACGGAGGGCTGCCGGCCTGCCACGCCTGACCGTACGGCGCACACCGCACACCTATCGCACCTCTCGCACACCTCAAGGAGGAGTCGTCAATGGAGACGATGCTGCTGGACCGCGTCATGGTGGAACTGCCACTGCCACCCGCACCGCTGGACGAGGCACCCCTCTGGGTCCCCCTGCTGCTGGCCGGGGACCTGGACGACGACGGGAGCGAACCGCACATCTGCCGCGGCATCGACTGACGGCCTGCCGGAACGGTGTCCGGCGCATGGACGAGGGGCCCAACGCGTTGGGCCCCTCGTCCATC
>NZ_JBHWVO010000049.1:0-29508 GCF_042736635.1 Streptomyces sp. NPDC060035 | reverse complement strand
CGCCTGTCCTGGGATCCCAGGACAGGCGGCCACTCCTTTACGCGGACCGTCAGAGCTCGTTCGCGATCACGCCAGTCCGGAACGCTGCCCACTCCGAGGCCGTGAAGCACAGGGGTGCCCGGCCGGGGTTCTTCGAGTCACGAACGGCCCGACCGCCGTCAGGAAGTTCGGCGACTTCGACGCACTCATGCTCGCCCGCGCTGGCCGACGACTTGCGCCATATGACCTCGGTGAGATCCATGCTGTACAGCTGCGTCTTGCGGTCCTTCACTCGCGGCTTCTCTCTTCCATTTGTCCGATCAGTGCCAACGTATCGTCCATCGAAAGCGCCGCAGCGACAATCCGTTCGAAGGCATCGGCAAAGATTCGGACCTCGTCCACTCCCTCCACGTAGGTCGCGCCGGTGAGGTTCTCCAGTGTGATGACATCGGGCATCGGGCCAGGGAAGTTGGCCAGGGTGAAGCCTCCCGCGCCACCTGGGTGAGGTGTGGCAGCCAGTGGCATGACCTGGATGGTCACGTTCGGCATCTCGGACACGTCCAGCAGGCGGCGTAGTTGCTCCCGCATGGTTGCCGGACGCGCAGCGAAGCGCTGGTGCAGTACTGCTTCGTGGATGACCGCCCAGACCTTGAGTGGATTGTCTGGACGAGTCAGTACCGCTTGGCGGGCCTGTCGTACTTCCGCGAGAGCGGCGACCTCCTGGGCAGTGCGTGTGGTCGCGTTGGCCGCAATGGTCTCGCGGGCATAGGCGGCGGTCTGGAACAGCCCAGGGACGACCAACGGGGCGTAGGCGCGGATGCTGGCTGCGTCCGACTCCAACGAGATGTAGTCCGCGTATGACGGCGCTACGACGCTGTTGTACGTCTGCCACCACCCCTGCTTGCGTGCGTCCTTGGCCAGGTCCTCCAACGCTGCGATTACGTCTGGCTCCGCCATGGCGTATGCCTTGAGCAGGGGTGCCACTTCGGCCGGCCGGATGTATCCGACCGCGTTCTCGATGCGCGACAACTTGGGCGCGATCCATCCCATCGCCTTCGCTGCGGCGTCGAGACTCAACCCTGCCTCATTGCGGTAGCGACGCAGGGCTTCCCCGAGGCGACGCCGTCGGACAGTCGGTACAGGGCGCATGTTCGGCATGGCTGGAGTCTGGCACTCAGTCAGCAAGCAAGTCCATGGGAACAAACTAACTATCGCTCAATTCGGGTAACAACGTTGCGAGTTCGAATGTGCGTCGTTCACTCTTGAGCCACGTCGTCGCCCCGTAAGGCGTTAGCCGGATCGGTTGCGGCCAAGTGGCAAGGAGGCTCCGTGCTCCATCCCCTCGCCCGCATCACCCCCACCGCCGCCCTGGGTCACTACCTCACCCCCACCCCCACCGGCTTCGCCCTCCACGTGTCCGCCTCCCCGAGCAACCTCCGCGCGGCCCGCGGCCTCACCGAGGCGACCCTCCTCGGGGCAGAGGTGGCCCCCGACCTTGTCGACTCCGCCCAGCTCGTCCTCTCGGAGCTCTACGGCAACGCCGTCCACGCCTGCGGCGACTACGTCCCCCTGATCGCCGAGGTCGAGTCGGCCGCGACCGGAGTCTGGGTCCGGCTCCACGACCCCGACCGACGTCGACTCCCTCACTGCACAGGGGTGCAACTTGATGACCCTGCAGCCGAGTCCGGCCGCGGGCTCCCGCTCATGGATCTTCTCGCGCCCGGCTGGGACGTCGCGCTGACACCCGTAGGCAAGCAGATCCGTTGTCTGCTCCCGCAAAGTCGAAACTGATCGAACGCAAGCCCAATTATCGTATTGACGCTCGATTTGGCAGGTTGTCAGTCTCTGGGGGTAGTGTCTCGGTTACGCCGAGTTGAGCGTTCAACTGTGTTGCTGGCGCCGAGCGTTGGGGAGACGGTGCATGGTCGGGCGAGAGTTGTCACCGGCGGATCACCAGGACAAAGAGATCCGCACGGTCCTTAAGCGGCTCATAGCTGACGGCTGGACTCTGCATAAGGAGGGGCACTGGGGTCGCCTGTACTGCTCCTGCCCCGGTGGGGGCTGCCTCACCATCCCTGTCCCGGGCACTGCGAAGAACCCGGGGCGCGCGGCACGCAACCTAGCGCGGCGCGCGAAGCTCTGCCCGCTCCCGGAAGGTGACCCGCGCCGTGCCCCTGGTGGGGGCGTTGTCGTTTGACAACGTAGGGGTCCTGGGTAAGCCTGCCTTCACAGGGGTGGCGAACCCTGGCGCGCAGGCATGTGACAGCACAGCCAAAGGGGACGAGGGCGAGATGGAGTACGAGTTTCTATTCGTCGTGGACGGCATCAGCGTGGACGACGACCTGGCGGTCGGCGTTATTTTCGACGAGTTCGACGGGCTGCTTACCCAGCACAGGGACAAGCACCTGCTGGATCTGTCCGAGTCGGGGGACAGTGCCATCGACGCCGCGCATCGCCTGGTCGTACGACTGAGAAGCGCTCTGCCCCAGCTACGGCTGCTGCGACTGGACCCGGATCTGGTGGGCGTGTCGGACGTCGCCGAGCGGTCGGGTCGCAGTCGGCAGAACGTCCTCCAATGGGTGAACGGCGAGCGACGAGCGGACGCCGGTGCGTTCCCGGACCCGGAGGGCACGGTCGGGCGCTCACTCGTCTGGCGCTGGGCCGAGATCAACGCCTGGCTGGCCGGCCTCGGTAAGCCTGTCGGCGACGCGGGAGCGACCCGTGAGGACGCACTGCACATCGACTTCATGCTGCCCCGCTGGCGACAGGTACTCGACGACGGCTTGCCGATCGTGCGGTTCGTGCACGCGCAGGAGGACGAGCGGTCAGGCGACCGGGCGGGCGTGGCGCGCCTGCTGGAAGGCACCCTCTCCGCCCCTGGGCTGCTGGAAATGATCTCGGCCTTTCCACGGGCCCAACGGCAGCGGCTGACCGTGGTCTGTGCCGTGCTGCCGGACCGGCTAGGCGCTGTGTCGTCGAAGATCCATGAAGACGAGACCTACGTGATGCTCGCGTTCCAGGGAGACAAGAACGAGCTTCATCTCATGCCGATCGCCGCACGTGAAATTCCAGGGTCACGGCCCGTATCGGAACTGGGACTCGGGGACGACGCGACCGTCGGTGACCTGCTGCTGGTCACCGTGAACGGCGCTGTGGAGCCGACCACCCCCGTCGCCCTCGACTGAACACTGCGCGGCCCCACGAAAGGAAGTTGTGCCCACCGCATTCGAGATCAGCGCCCGTGCCGTCCGTCTGGCAGCGACCGTCCTCGCCGAGCATCTCCCGGACGGCCTTCCCTTCCGTGAAGTGAAGCGGTTGATCCACCGGGCCGATCCCGCCCTGACCGGCGACTGGATCGCCGCTCGGGGTCCCAGGGCGAAGAGCGATGTGGACACCAACCTCGGCTACACCGCGACCGCGCTGAGCAAGGCCGGGTGGCTGACCCGCGCCAACCGCATCTGGCGGCTGACCGGGCTGGGTCTGGAAGCGCTCGGGAACTACCCGGAGGGGATGACTTTCCTCTGGGAGGCGCACGCCCGCTACGACTACTGGGCCGGCCGGCGGACCGGCTTCGACGCCGCCGCCAAGATCCTGTCCACGCTGCCCGATGAGCGGTGGGTGAGCCTGGAGGACCTGGCGGGCGAGTACGACGTGGACGCGGAGGCGCTGGCCGCCTGCTTGCAGGGAACCCGCCCCGATGGCTGGCATCTTGCCCTCTCGGAAAACGGCGTGGCAGGAGTCGGGCTTCCTCTGCTGCCTGCGGAGACCGAGGCGTGGCGGCTGCTCCTCGAACGGGACGAGCTGCTCGACGAGGCCGGGTCGAGCCTCGATGTCGTACGGGCACTGTCCGACAGTCGCCTGACAGCCGAGGAGCTCACCGCGCTCGTGCTGGGGGAGGAGCCCGGTCAGGAGGGCGTTCCGCATCGCCCGCGCCGGGTCTGGATCATCCGGGGCACGGACCAGCGGGGTGCCAGCCTGATCCGTACCCTCTGGCGCGACGAAGGCGTGGTAACACTGCCTGCCGACAGGCTGCCGCCCCTCCCGCAGGGCACAGGCCCGCAGCGGGTCCGTAAAGCCGTCGACGACGCCGACTCCGGAGCGACCGGCGCCCAGCGTGACCGCCGGGCCGAAGAGCTCCACATCTTCCTCTCCCGGATACAGGAGGGGGACATCGTGGTGTGTACCGACGGCCCCAAGGCGTATCTGGGCGTGGTGCGGGGTCCTGCCGACTACTCGGCACCGAACGACGACGCGGCCCACTACACACGGTCTGTCGCCTGGCAGAACCTCGATGCACCGCTCGACTTCGTCCGGGACCTGCCCAGTGAGCTGACAGGCCGAGTCGCCGACGCGGACGCACGCATCGTCGACATCAGCCACTTCGCGTCCCGTCTTGAGCCGCTCGTGGGACCGGAGCCCGAGAGGGCCGCTCCCCCACGCGATATCGAGGCCCGGCTTCCCGATGTAACCCAGGAACTCGCCGACGGGCTCTTCCTGGACGGCACTCAATGGCTGCAGGAGTGCGTCGAGCTGCTCCGGGGTAAACCGCAGCTGATCTTCCACGGTCCGCCCGGCACGGGAAAGACCTTCACCGCTCTCGCGCTGGCCCGCCATCTGACGGGCGGCAGTCTCAGCAACGTACGACTCGTGCAGTTCCACCCGGCGTACACCTACGAGGACTTCTTCGAGGGCTTCCGCCCCCGGCTGCCGAAGAAGAAGCCGTCCGACAGCCGGGCCGACGAGCGGAACAACGACACTGCGACCGGCCTTGCCTTCGACCTGGTCCAGGGGCCGCTGCGCAGGCTCGCGGATTCCGCGCAGGAGCGTCCCGCCGAGGTCTTCGTCCTGGTCATCGACGAGATCAACCGCGGCAATCTCGCCAAGGTCTTCGGCGAGATGTACTTCCTGCTGGAGTACCGCACGGAGTTCGTGCATCTTCTCTACGGGTCGGACGAAGGGCGAGGCTTCCGGCTGCCGCCCAACCTCTACATCATCGGCACGATGAACACGGTCGACCGGACCGTGGCGCTGATGGACGCGGCCATGCGCCGCCGCTTCTCCTTCATGGAACTGCACCCGGACGTCCCCCCGCTCACCGGGCTGCTGAGTCGCTGGCTCGATGCCAACGAGCACCCGCAGGACGCCGCGCTGCTGCTCGACGAGCTCAACCGCCGCATCGCCGAAGGGCCCGCGACCGACCGGGACTTCCGCGTCGGGCACTCGTATCTGATGCAGTCCATGGCCCACAGCAGCCCGCGCGCCGTGGACCTGATCTGGCGCACCCAGGTTCTGCCACTCCTCACCGAGTACCACTGGGGTGACGGTACGGAGATCGAGGAAACGTACGGCCTGCCGGGCATCAGGGAACACCTTGGACTGAACCCGGGGGAGCAGGAGGAGACGGGTCGGCCGGGCAGCGACGCATGACGCATGAGACGCACGTACAGCTTCGTGAGGGCGGGCCCTGGTCCGAGTGGTCACTGACGCCGGAACAGGCGTGGGAGTTGGACCGGTCCGAACTCGTCGACGTACGGGCCGCAGGCCGTGCGGGGATGAGCAGGCTGCGGGCCAAGGACCAGGTGGGAGCCGTCCGGCTCGGGCGCGGTGCCGGCCGGGTACGGCTGTCCATCGACCCGAAGATTTCGGTGGACCGGCTCATGTATCTGCTCGGGTATGCGCCGGACCGGCTGGTCTGGAAGGAACAGCAGGTCGACGCGGTGGCACGCGCCGATCTCCTGCCCGCCGTGGCGCACGCCTTCAACCGTGCCACCCGGAGGGCACTGCGATCGGGACCCTTGTTCGGCTACCGGGAGACCGATGACACCCTGCCGGTGCTGCGGGGCAGGCTGAGAGCGTCCGATCAGCTGAGCAGGCACCGAGGACTCATGGTGCCGCTGGAGGTGACGTACGACGAGCACACCGTCGATATCCCGGAGAACCGGTTGCTGCTCGGTGCGGTGCGCAGGCTGCTGCGAGTACCGGGCCTGGAGCCCCGCCTTCGTGCGGAGTTGCAAGGATTCGCTGCTCAGTTGGACGGCGTGACACCGCACAGGCCCGGGGCGCCGTTGCCGGCGTGGCAGCCGAGCCGTCTCAACCAGCGCTACCAGCCGGTGCTCGCTCTGGCCGCGCTCATCCTGCGCGGGGCATCGTACGAGTTCGAGAACGGACGCACGGTCGCCGTTGATGGCATGGTGTTCCGGATGTGGCAGGTCTACGAGGACTTCCTGGGCCGTGCGCTCGGTGAGGCACTGGTCACTGCCGTGGGCGGTAGGGCGGAGCCTGCAGACCGCAATCACTACCTCACTGCCGGGCGTCGGCACCTGCTGATGCCCGACCTGTTGCACTACCTGCCCGGCGAGTCCGGCGTATCGAAGCCCGCGATCGTGGTGGACGCCAAGTACAAGCGTGGCTTTCATCGTGATGACCTCTACCAGATGCTTGCGTATTGCGTACGGCTTGGGCTCGACGACGGCCACCTCGTCTACGCCGGCGGGAACCCGAATGTGGTGCGGGTGCCGGTGAGTGGCGGTGAGATAAGGCTGCACCGGCACGTGCTGGATCTGGGTTTGCCGCATCAGCAGCTGAGGAGCCGTATCGACCGGCTTGCCGTAGCCCTCGCAAAGTCGCTGCCCACGAGCCCTCGTGCAACGGGGGCACCGTCCACAGGCGTGTGGCTTCCGGCCTCTGGGCCCGTGCCTCCTTCGTTGTAGGTGCAATTCGCGAATGCAGGTACTTTTGGCGGTGGACGTTGAAGGGAGCCACTCGTGAGTACGATCTCTGTCCGTGAGTTCTCGTACAACCCGAGTGCCGTCTTCGCCCGTGGACAGGGGCGAGGCGGTCCAGACGACTCGCCACGACAAGTCATCGCCCTTGTCCTCCCGAGCTTCGGGCCCATGTCGCGTACTCCGACCTGGTTGCACAGGGGAATGCGGCTCAAGTCAGCCGCCACCTCCGAACTTGCCAGCCTGGCCGCGTACGAGCTTCCTGCGGACGCATCCGGCCCGATTGCCTTTCTTCTCGCCGAACGGGAGGAGGGCGACCGTTGATCGGCGTCTCGCGCGGACCCCGCCGTCATGGTCGCTGAGATCTTCCTCAGCGCAGGAGTCCGGGATCTGGCTGCCAGCGTTCCTGCCTCCCTGTGGTTCCTGGACGCCATCCACGTAGCGAGCGCGCTGGCGATCGGCGATGCCATCGATTCTCTTTGATCACCCACGGCAATCGGATGCTCGATGCGGCCCGCGAGGCAGGGACTGGCTGCATTCGCGCCTGGCACGGCGGACTGAGGCGGCGGCCGCGACTGTGGGAACCCGACAGTCGCGGCACTGCGGCGCTGTCACAGGACGATTCTCCTTATCCGGCACGGTACCGATAGGTTTTCGATGTACCAGACCGCTAGGGAAAGGGTGATCCGTTGAGCCGCTCGGTTCTCGTCACTGGAGGAAACCGGGGCATCGGCCTCGCCATCGCGCGCGCATTCGCCGACAACGGCGACAAGGTCGCGATCACCTACCGCTCCGGCGAGCCGCCCCAGGCGCTCACCGACGCGGGCTGCCTGGCGGTCAGGTGCGACATCACCGACACCGAGCAGGTGGAGCAGGCCTACAAGGAGATCGAGGAGAAGCACGGTCCTGTGGAGGTGCTGGTCGCCAACGCCGGTATCACCAAGGACCAGTTGCTGATGCGGATGTCCGAGGACGACTTCACGTCGGTAATCGACACCAACCTCACCGGCACCTTCCGGGTCGTCAAGCGCGCCAATCGCGCGATGCTGCGCGCCAAGAAGGGCCGCGTCGTCCTCATCTCCTCCGTCGTCGGTCTCCTCGGCTCGGCGGGACAGGCCAACTACGCCGCGTCCAAGGCGGGCCTCGTCGGCTTCGCCCGGTCGCTGGCCCGTGAGCTCGGCTCGCGGAACATCACGTTCAACGTCGTCGCACCCGGGTTTGTCGACACCGACATGACCCAGGCGCTCACCGATGAGCAGCGCAAGGGCATCGTGTCCCAGGTGCCGCTCGGCCGCTACGCGCAGCCCGCTGAGATCGCGGCCGCGGTGCGCTTCCTCGCGTCCGACGACGCGTCGTACATCACTGGAGCCGTCATTCCCGTTGACGGCGGATTGGGCATGGGTCACTGATCACCATGAGCGGAATTCTCGACGGCAAGCGCATCCTCGTCACGGGTGTGCTGATGGAGTCGTCCATCGCGTTCCACACCGCGAAGGTGGCCCAGGAGCAGGGCGCCGAGGTCATCCTGACGGCGTTCCCCCGGCCGACCCTGACCGAGCGCATCGCCAGGAAGCTGCCCAAGCCGGCCAAGGTCATCGAGCTGGATGTGACCAACGACGAGCACCTGGACCGGCTCGCGGGCCTGGTCAAGGACGAGCTCGGTTCGCTGGACGGTGTCGTGCACTCCATCGGCTTCGCGCCGCAGGACGCGCTCGGCGGCAACTTCCTGAACACCCCGTTCGAGTCCGTCGCCACGGCGATGCACGTCTCGGCGTTCTCGCTGAAGTCGCTCGCCATGGCCTGCAAGCCGCTGATGAGCGACGGCGGCTCGATCGTCGGCCTCACCTTCGACGCGCAGTTCGCCTGGCCCCAGTACGACTGGATGGGCCCGGCCAAGGCCGCTCTGGAGGCCACCTCCCGCTACCTCGCCCGTGACCTGGGCAAGGAAAGCATCCGCTGCAACCTGATCTCGGCCGGACCGCTCGCTTCCATGGCCGCCAAGTCCATCCCGGGCTTCGGCGAGCTCGCGGACGTCTGGAACCACCGCTCCCCGCTGGAGTGGGACATGGCCGACCCCGAGCCGGCCGGCCGCGGTGTCGTCGCGCTGCTCTCGGACTTCTTCCCGAAGACGACGGGCGAGATCATCCACGTCGACGGCGGCGTGCACATGATGGGCGCCTGAGCCCCGGAGAACCGCTCACGGCCGCGTACCGACTCCCTCGCGAGGGAGCGGTGCGCGGCCGTCGTGCGTCTCAGGTCGAAAAGATGGTCGATCCACCGCAGAATGTGGGGAACCGGACTTTTGGTCAGGCTGTGGGGAGGAGATCGCTGTGTTGCGCTCCACACGTCGCCGAACCTGGGCCCTCATGGCCGCCGCGGCTGCCGTCGCCGGTCTCCTCGTCCCCGTCGCCGTGAACGCGGCGAACCGGGCGGGGGCCGGGGCGGCCGCACCCCTCGCGCCGGTTCCGGAACCCTCGGGTGCCGAATGCCGTACGTCGGTCGACGGCTCCCGTGTCGTCGCCTACTGCCACAACCCGCACTCCACCACCGATCGCGTCCAGCTCCACACCGAATGCAGCCGATGGTGGGACATCGACGCGGACGGCGAGACGGTCGTGGTCCAGCCGGGCCGGACCGTGCGCCTCGAGGACCGGTGCTGGAAAGAGGTCGGCTCGGCCTGGGTCAGTCACAGGCTCTGAGGGTCTCCTCGGACCCAGGGCCTCGGGCTCGGGGTCTCGGGCCCGAGGGCTCAGACCCGCTCCCTCAGGCAGTGCAGCGCATGGCTCGCGGCCTCGGCGGCGGCCGTTTCGGCGTCGCCCGCCCGGATCGCCTCGACGAGCCGTGCGTGGTCCATGTGCTCCTCCGGGCGCAGCTCGGAGCCCACGTCGTCGCGCAGATAGTCGCGGAGCAGGTCGTTCAGGTCGGCGTAGAGCTCGGTCAGCACGTCGTTGTGCGAGGCGGCGACCACGGCGAGGTGCAGCGTCGCGTCGGCGGCGACGAAGGCCTCCGCGTCCCCGGCTGCCCAGGTCGCCTCGCGCCGTGCCATCAGCGCGTCCAGCTGGCGCAGATCCCGCTCCGTACGCCGGGCGGCGGCCAGTCGGGCTGCCGAGGACTCCAGCGTGGAACGCAGCTCGGCGATGTGGCGCGGGTCGGCGTCGGCGAAGCGGCGGTGCATCACGCCGGCGAGCTCGCTGGTGGCGACGACGTACGTACCCGATCCCTGCCGGATGTCCAGGAGGCCGTTGTGCGCCAGTGCGCGCACCGCCTCGCGCACGGTGTTGCGGGCGACCCCCAGCTGCTCGACCAGCTCGGGCTCGGTGGGAATCCGTGAGCCCACGGGCCACTCGCCCGAAGTGATCTGATTCCTCAGCTGGGCAATCACCTGGTCGGCGAGAGCCGAACGCCGCGGAGACGTCAGCGCCATGGTGCTCCTTGCTCGGGGTCCGTGGAACGGGGTTCTGGTCGTGCCGGATGGAGCGTGTGCCCGAATTCTCTCAGGAGGGAGAGACCCGGAGTGGACAACCAATCATCCCATGATTCTATGATGGGCCTCATGCCCGACGACGAAACCCGGACCCTGAGCCCCGCCACCGGCTGCGGCGCTCCGACCCCGAGCGCCCCTGCCTCCCGGACGGCTGTCCCGGGTCCGGGCCCTGCCCCGTGGCTGCTGCGCCTGGTCCTCGTCGGTCTCGTCCTCGCCGCCCTCAATCTGCGGCCCGCCATCACCAGCCTCGGCCCGCTCCTGGAGGAAGTGCGGGACGGGCTGCACATGAGCGGCAGCGTCGCCGGGGTGCTCACCTCCGTACCGCCGCTCTGCTTCGCGCTCTTCGGCTTCATGGCGCCGCGGCTCGCCCGCCGGTTCGGACCGGGCGCCGTCGTCTGCGCGGGCATGGTCGCCATCGCGGCGGGCCTGCTGATCCGTCCCTTCGCCGGCAGCACGGCGGGGTTCCTCGCCGCCAGCGCCCTCGCGCTCATGGGCATCGCCGTCAGCAACGTCCTGATGCCTGTCATTGTCAAGCGCTGGTTCCCGGACCGCGTCGGCAGCATGACCGGCCTCTACTCGATGGCCCTGGCCCTGGGTACCGCGCTCGCGGCAGCCATCACCGTGCCCATGACCGACGCGCTGGGCGGCAGTTGGAAGACCGGACTGGCGGTCTGGGCCGCACTCGCCGCCGCAGCGATCCTGCCCTGGGCCGCGCTCGCACGGGACCGCAGCAGCGCCCACGGAGAGCCCGCCGGACACCTCCGGCAGCAGGCCCCCGCCCTCAGGATCACGCGCAGCCGCACCTCCTGGGCGCTGGCCTGCTTCTTCGGCCTCCAGGCCACGGCCGCGTACATCACCATGGGCTGGATGCCGCAGATCTTCCGCGACGCGGGGATCCCGGCAGGCACCGCAGGTGTCCTGCTCGCCGTGACCATGGCCATGGGCGTGCCCCTCGCCTTCGTGATCCCCCGGGCCGCCGCCCGTCTGAAGAACCAGGGCCCGATCGTCCTCGTCCTGGGCGGCTGCGGGCTCCTCGGCTACGCGGGCCTCTACCTCGCCCCCGCGGGCGGAGCCTGGCTCTGGGCGCTGCTGCTGGGCATCGCCAACTGTGCCTTCCCGCTCGCGCTCACGATGATCGGCATGCGCTCGCGTACCGGCGCGGGCGTGGTCAGGCTCTCCGCCTTCGCCCAGTCCACCGGCTACCTGCTCTCGATCCCCGGCCCGCTGCTCGTCGGCGTGCTCTACCAGCACAGCGGTGGCTGGGGCCTGCCGATCGCCCTGATGGCGGGGCTCATGGTGCCGCAGATGGTGGCGGGAGTACTGGCGGGGCGGGACCGGACGATCGAGGACGAATGCTGAGATGCGAGACTGGACCCATGCCAGTGCTCGATCCGAATCCTCAGAACGGCCAGAAGAAGCTTCTCCTCGTCCTCGGGGCGATGCTTCTCATCGGGGCCATCATCGGTGTCATCGCCACGATCGCCTCGCCCTCCTAGAGGTCGTGGCGCGAGGGTGGTGCTAGCCCCCCGTCCCCTAGGGGGCCAGGTTCAGGGTCGAGTGGGTGGGTCACCGGATGGGACCGCCGCCCTGTGATCCGTAGGTTCTAGGTATTCAGAGCCGAGGACCCACGGAGGCGGACATGTCGGCCCGTATGCACCCCCGGACCCACCGCCCGGCCCCGGACAGCGTCGAGGTCCGGCTGCCGTGGTGGGCCGTCGCACTGCCCGCTGTCGCCTTCGCCGCCCTCCTCCTGCTGATCCTGGGACCCGACGAGGCGCACGCCGCTACCGGGGATCCCGCGATCGGACGACTGCTCGGGCGCATCCTGGAGCTGCTTGCCGCCTGACCGTCCTCGAACAGGAAGCGCACAGGTCACCCGGCGTCATTCACCCTCAACGGGGTAGCACGTCAACACCCTGCGCCCGGACACACATTTCGTGCGAAGCTGAGGTGTATGAGCGCCGATACACCTCGCAGGATCGTCCTTCTCAGGCACGCAAAGGCGGAATGGTCGCAAGCGGCCGACCACGAGCGGCCCCTGGCCGAACGGGGGCGGAAGGACGCCCCCGTCGCCGGCCGCAGGCTCGCCGATTCGGGCACCGTCTTCGATCTGGCTCTGTGTTCGACCGCCACCAGGACGCGCGAGACCTGGAAGCTCGCGGTCCACGAGTTCCCGCAGCGCCCCAGGACCGTGTACGAGGAGAGGCTGTACGAGGCCTCCCTCGGCGAACTGATCGCACTGTTCAACGAGATCCCCGACGATGTGCGGAATCTGCTGGTCATCGGCCACAACCCCGGTATGCACGGCGCGGCGGACGCGCTCTGCGGCCAGGCAGAGGGGGAGACCCTCGCCCGGATGACCAGGGACGGTTTCCCGACGGCCGCCTATGCCGTGGTCGAGTTCTCCGGCTCCTGGAAGGGCCTGGAGCAGGGCGTGGGCAAACTCGCCGAGTACTGGACGCCGAACGACTGAGCAGGACGCACGAAGGGGGCCCCGGCACAGCGCATCAGCTGTGCCGGGGCCCCCTTCGTATGCAGGCGTCGGGAGGGCTCAGTCGACGAGACCGTCGGCTGCCTCCACCTCCTCGCGGGTGATACCGAGCAGATACAGAACCGTGTCCAGGAACGGGACGTTCACCGCTGTGTGCGCCGCCCGGCGGACGACCGGCTTGGCGTTGAACGCGACGCCGAGACCGGCCGTGTTCAGCATGTCCAGATCGTTCGCGCCGTCCCCGATCGCCACCGTCTGCGACAGTGGCACCCCCGCCTGCTCGGCGAAGCTGCGCAGCAGCCGGGCCTTGCCCGCGCGGTCCACGATGTCGCCCACGACCCGGCCGGTGAGCTTGCCGTCGAGGACCTCCAGCGTGTTGGCGGAGGCGAAGTCGAGCCCGAGGCGTTCCTTGAGGTCGTCCGTGACCTGGGTGAATCCGCCCGAGACCACGCCGACTTGGTAGCCGAGCCGCTTCAGCGTACGGATCAGGGTGCGGGCACCCGGGGTCAGCCGGACCTCGGCCCGTACCTTCTCCACCACCGACACATCGAGCCCCGCCAGCAGCGCCACACGTGCGTGCAGCGACTGCTCGAAGTCGAGCTCGCCCCGCATCGCCTGCTCGGTCACCTCGGCGACCCTGTCCTCGCAGCCGGCATGGGCCGCGAAGAGCTCGATGACCTCGTCCTGGATGAGCGTCGAGTCCACATCCATGACGACGAGCCGCTGCGCCCGGCGGTGGAGCCCGGCCGACACGACGGCGATGTCGACGCCGATGCCGGCGGCCTCGGTTGCCAGCGCGGTCCGCAGCTCCTCCGTCCCGGTGCCGGACACCGCGAACTCCACCGCGGTGACGGGGTACTTCGCCAGACGGAAGATCCGGTCGATGTTTCCGCCGGTCGAAGTGATCCGGGCCGCTATGGCCGCCGTCGACTCCGCGGTCAGCGGGTGCCCCAGCACGGTCACATGGGAACGGCCGTCGCCACGGGGCCGGTTGTCGCCCGTACCGGAGATGATCTCGGCCTGCAGCTTCAGCGACTCCGCCCAGCTGTGAACGGTCGCCCGGAGGTCGCCCTCCGTCGTACCGTCCGAGACCGGCGAGGTGACCAGCGCGCACAGGACGATGCGGCCGCGGGTGACCACCTGTTCGATGTCCACGACGTCGACGGAGTAGGCGGCCAGGGTGTCGAAGAGTCCGGCGGTGATGCCGGGGCGGTCCTTCCCGAAGATTTTGACGAGAAGAGTGGGTGTGTCTGTGCCCTGAGGGGACTCAGGGAGCTCAGGAGTCCGGGGAGACTGAGGTGCGCTCATGGTGGTTCCACCGTATAGGTCCGGCGCGCGGCCGCCGAAGCCCGTCCCGAGTGGCGGACAGTGTGCCCGAGCTGCCGGGCCGCGCCGTCCCGTCGGCGCAGGCCGTCCCGGTTGCCACGCTCCGATCCGATATCGCCCGAGTCGGCGGAGGCGCTGCACAGGCCTCCGCGCTGTCTTCACCCGCCCGGCTTTCCGTTCAGGGACTGCTCCTGGAATAGTTCCCCACGATGTTCAGCATCCCTAGACTCCCTGCAACGGGGGTGACTCGGGGGACAACTAGTGGGGCGCGGAGTGCCGGAACTCGTACTGGAATTGAATGGAAGGACCTGGACGCTCGATCCGTCCAGGTCGTACACCCTCGGACGCGATCCGCAGGGCGACCTGATGATCGACGACGCCAGGGTCTCCTGGCGGCATGCCACGATCAGCTGGGGTGGGCGCAGCTGGGTCATCGAGGACCACGGCAGCACCAACGGCACCTATGTGCAGGGCCGGCGGATCCAGCAGATGGAGATCGGCCCGGGTTCGTCGGTGCACCTGGGCAACGCCACGGACGGACCGCGGCTGAGCCTGACCGGCGCTGCCGCGGGCGCCGGTGTCCACAGCGGCCAGGCTGTGGGTGCGCAGCAGGCGCCCGTACAGCCCCAGCAGCCTGCACAGGGTGCGGCCGGCTGGCACGACCCCGCGCAGCAACAGCACCAGGCCGCCTGGCAGCAGCCGCAGCAGCCGCAGGTCCCGCATCAGCAGGGCCTCGGGGCGACGCCCGGAGCGGGCGGGCCCGGCGGCGTCGCGGGGGCCCCGCCGGTGTACGGGGACCGAAGCCCGACCACGTTCCACCAGCTGGACCTCGGCCGGGTCATGCGCATCGGCCGTGCGCTGGAGAACGAGCTGGTCGTCTCCGACCTCCAGGTCTCGCGCCTCCACGCCGAGTTCCGTGCGACGCCCGACGGCCGCTTCGAGATCCGCGACCTCGGATCCCACAACGGCACGTACGTCAACGGCCAGCCGCTCAGCAAGTCCGGCTCCGCACTCATCGGCCCGAACGACATCGTCGGTGTCGGTCACTCGACCTTCCGGCTGGTCGGGGACCGGCTGGAAGAGTTCGTCGACACCGGCGAGGTCTCCTTCTCGGCCCGCCACCTCACGGTGACGGTCGACGGCGGCAAGGACATCCTCAAGGACGTCTCGTTCGGCGTTCCAGAGAAGTCGCTGATCGCCGTCATCGGCCCGTCCGGATCCGGCAAGTCCACCCTGCTCAAGGCGCTCACCGGCTACCGGCCCGCCAACCAGGGCGACGTCCTCTACGACAACCGGAACCTGTACAAGCAGTTCGCCGAGTTGCGTCAGCGCATCGGTCTGGTCCCGCAGGACGACATCCTGCACAAGGAACTCACGGTCACACGGGCCCTGCGGTACGCGGCCAAGCTGCGTTTTCCCGCGGACACCACCGAGGCCGAGCGCACCGCCCGGATCCACGAGGTCCTCGCCGAGCTCAAGCTCGACATCCACAAGGACAAGAAGATCACCTCGCTCTCCGGCGGCCAGCGCAAGCGCGTCTCGGTCGCCCTGGAGCTGCTGACCAAGCCGTCGCTGATCTTCCTGGACGAGCCGACCTCGGGCCTCGACCCGGGCATGGACCGCGACGTCATGCAGCTGCTGCGCGGACTCGCCGACGACGGCCGTACGGTCCTCGTCGTCACGCACTCCGTGGCCGAGCTGGCCATCTGCGACAAGCTCCTGGTGATGGCGCCGGGCGGCTCAGTCGCCTACTTCGGTCCGCCGGAGGAGGCACTGAACTTCTTCGGCTACAGCAGCTGGGCCGACGTCTTCTCCGCGTTCGAGAACTACCGCGACTACGACTGGGCGGGCCGCTGGCGCGGTTCGCAGCACTACCAGATGTACGCCGCGGACATCGACGCCGTCGCCGCGCAGTCCGTACACATGCCCCCGCCGCAGCAGATGCGTCCGCCGAAGCCCTCGGGCTGGGCGGCCCAGCTGTGGACGCTGATGCGCCGGTACGTCTCGGTCATCGCGTCCGACAAGGGGTTCCTGCTCCTGATGGTGCTCCTGCCGGCCGTGCTCGGCGTCGTGAGCGTGGTCATCCCCGCGGAGTTCGGCCTGGCGGAGCCCGATCCGCCCTCGCGCTTCAACGGCAAGGCCGGGACGATCATGCTGATCCTCGCGGTCGGCATGTGCTTCGCCGCCGCGGCCAACTCCGTACGAGAGCTGATCAAGGAACGGGTGATCTACGAGCGGGAACGGGCCACCGGTCTCTCCCGTTCCGCCTACCTGCTGTCCAAGGTGATCGTCCTGGGCGTGATCACCGCCTTCCAGGGCGTGATCATCTGCGGGATCGGCTTCTCCACCCGCGAGCTGCCGGAGGAGGGCCTGTTCATGCCCCCCGCCGTGGAGATCTGCCTGTCGATCATCGTCCTCGGCTTCACCTCGATGATGTTCGGCCTGATGATCTCCGCGCTGGTGAAGACCGCCGAGAAGACCATGCCGCTGCTCGTCATGTTCGCCATCGTCCAGGTCGTCTTCACCGGCGTGCTCTTCCAGGTCTACGGGTCTCCGGGCCTGGAGCAGTTCGCCTGGCTGATGCCGTCGCGCTGGGCCGTGGCCGCGGCCGGTACCACGCTGGACCTCGCCCACCTCATGCCGCCGTGGGACCCCGAGAACCCGAACGACCTGGACCCGCTCTGGGAGCACGCGGCCGGCCAGTGGGGGATCAACATCGCGGTGATGCTCTTCATGAGCGTCGTCCTCTTCGTCGCGGTCTCGCGGATGCTGCGCCGCCATGAGCCCGAGGTGATGCGCAAGTAACGCCGCCGGGCCGTACCGGACCCGGAAACGCCCGAGGGCGGCACCCCGTGGGGTGCCGCCCTTCGGCATGTGCCGGCCGGTCACGCGACGCTGCGGACCGGCAGGTCAGCTCTGCCAGGCCTTGCTCGGTGCGTGGCTCAGTACGCGCTGTCGACGTTGTCGATCGAGCCGTACTTGTCCGCGGCGTAGTTGGCCGCGGCGGTGATGTTGGCGACCGGGTCGTACTGGTCGTGCTTGGTGCCGGCGACGTGGTAGAAGTCGAACGTCGGCTTGATGACCTGCAGCAGGCCCTTCGACGGGATGCCGTTGATGGCGTTGATGTCCCAGTCGTTGATGGCGCGCGGGTCACCGCTGGACTCACGGATGATGTTGCGGTGCAGCCCCTCGTACGTGCCGGGGATGTTCTTCTTGTCCATGATGGCGAGAGCCTCGCGGATCCAGCCGTCCAGGTTGTTGGCGTAGACCGGCTTGCGGTCGGCCGCACGGCTGGCCTTCTTGGCGGAACGCTTCTTCGCGTCGGCCTTGGCCTTCGCTGCAGCCGTCTTCTTGGCTGCGGCGTCCTTCTTGGCCTCGGCGACGGCCTTGGCCTTCGCCTCGTTCTTGGCAGCGGCCTTCTTCTCGGCGGCGGCGGCCTGGGCCTTGGCGGAGTCGGCGGCCTTCACCAGCTGCGCGGCAGTGGAGTGCTGCTCGATGATGCTGGACTGGACGGTCTTGCTCTGCGACGCACCGGCGAAGGCGACCGGCGCACCGGATATGGCCTGCGGCTCGGTGCTGGCCGAGGCGTTGTCCGGGACGAGCGAGAACGCGAGTGCGGCGGCGGCCAGGGTGGAGACACCGGCGACGGAGAGCTTCTGCGCCTTGTTCAGGCGACGGCTACGGCTGGAAATTCGGGACACGGACATACAGTCGTACCTCTTCGAATTGCAGGAGTCCTCAGGAGGACGCCGACGGAACGCGGTGTGCATCTCCGTCGTGGACAGTTGCAATTCTTAGCGACCGCAAAACGCTCTGGCAAAGGTGTGACGTACGAAGCTGGATAGTGGAGTGGGGGGCTGTTCCTACCCCCTTGTCCGCTTTGGTGCCCGGGGTATTGCCCGTTTTGCTCCGACTATCCGTCTTCGTAAGTGACGTGGGTCCTATGCCTGGGCTCACACGGGGCCCCCTCCGAGCTCACAAAACGTTGCTCATGTAATGCAGAGCGTTAGGTCCCTTGTCCGGCAGAAGGAGGTGGACGTCCCCGAACTCGTGCCAGAGGTACAGATGCCGCAGCGCCTGGGTGTACCCGCGCTGCAGCACGGCCCGCCCCGCTATCGCCTCCAGCATCAGCAGGTGGGAGGCCTCCGGCTCGTGCAGTCCGGTCAGCAGCCCGTCCACCACCCGCACGCCCCGCTGCGGCGTCACCACCAGATCCGTCCAGCCCGAAGCCGCCCGCACCACTCCGTCCGCCCCCGCCGCCGATTCCAGGGCCCGCACCGCCGTCGTCCCCACGGCGACGACCCTGCCGCCTCCCGCCCGCACCGCATTGACCAGCCACGCCGTCGCGGACGGCACCGCGAACCGCTCCGGGTAGGGCGGCTCGTGTGCCTCCGCCGAAGCCACCCCCGTATGCAGCGACAGCGGGGCGAACTGCACCCCGCGGCTCACCAGCGCCGCCACCAGCCCCGCGGTGAACGGCCTCGCCGCACTCGGCATCTCCGCCGACCCGGCCCCGTCCGGCGAGGGCACGGCGAACACCGTCTGATACGCGGACAGCGGCTGGTCCCGCTCCGTGTACGCGTACCGGATCGGCCGCCCGTACCGGCTCAGCAGCCCGGGTACGTCCCGCGGCACCCGCGCCCACCACAGCCTGGCGCCCACCGAGGGCCCCAGCGGCTCGTCCAGCACCAGCGCGTTCCCGCCCGGCAGCCGTACCGCCGCTCCCGCCGGTCCGCCGGGGCGTGGCCGAGTGGTCCCGTTCCCGTCCGGGCGGCGCAGCTCCACCGCCCACCGCCCGTCCTCGCCGCGGGTCGAGAAGTGCACGACGACACGCTCACCGCCGACGCGCCCGTTCACCGCGGCCGCCAGCGTCGTCGACGTGTTCACCACGAGTACGTCCCCGGCCCGCAGCTCCCCGGGCAGGTCCCGGAACGCCCGGTGCGAAACCGCCGTACCCCGGGACACCAGCAGACGCACGTCGTCCCGCCCCGCACCCCGCTGCTCGGCCGGGACCCGGGCAGACAGCTCCGCGGGCACCCGCAGGGCATCCAGCGCCGTCATCACTGATCCCGGTCCGTCCCGGCCGACAGCGCTGCGGCCGCATACCGCCCACTGGCCGGCCGCCGCTCCAGCAGCCGGACGAACGCAGGCGCCACGGTCTCCGGAGCCGGCCGCGGCTCCGTGTCCTCGGGCACCGCCGCCGTATAGAGGTCCGTCCGCATATCGCCCGGATCCACGGCCCAGACCCGCAGTCCCGGTTCCTCCTCGCCCAGCACCGCGGCCAGCTGGTCGAGCGCCGCCTTGGACGCCCCGTACCCGCCCCAGACCGGATACGGCTCGGCCGCCGCGTCCGAGCTCACCGTCACCACCGCCCCGGCCTCCGACGCCCTCAGCAGCGGCAACGCCTCCTGCACCAGACCGAGCGCCGCCACCACATTCGTCTCCAGCGCCTCCCGCAGCCCGGCGAGGGGCAGCGTCTCCAGCCGGACCAGCGGCTCGGCACCGAGCGCACTCGCATTGCTCACCAGTACATCCAGCCCGCCCAGCTCCCCGGCGGCGGCCACCAGGGCCTTGCGATGCGCACCGTCCGTGACATCCCCGGCAACGGCCACCACCCGCGTCCCGTACCGGCGGCGCAGCTCCTGAGCCGTCTGCTGAAGCACTCCGGCCGTCCTGGCATCCAGGACCAGATCCCAGCCCCGCTGCGCCAGCGCCGCCCCCAGCGCACGCCCCAGTCCCTTCGACGCACCCGTGATCATCGCAACCGGCATGGCAACCGTCCCTCGAACCTCGTGACGCTCCGACCACACCAACGTAGGAACACGACCCCGGCCACCGCCTCGTCCATGAGCCGCACCCGCGCAAGGCACTTCGACCTAGGCCCTGCGCCCCATCCGCCGACCGTCCACAGCCCGATACGGCCGCCGCGGCCCCGCCGGTACGGTGAGGACATGAGTCATCGCCCACCGTCGGGCCTCGCCGCGGTGAGTGCCGCGCTGCTCGCCATGAACCGGCACCTCGAAATGCGGGACGTCCTCAAGACGATCGTCGCCTCCGCCCGCGAACTGCTCGACGCCGAATACGCGGCCCTGGGCGTCCCCGACGACCACGGAGGCTTCGCCCAGTTCGTCGTCGACGGGGTCAGCGACGAACAGTGGAAGGCCATCGGACCGCTGCCCAGGCAGCACGGCATCCTCGCCGCGATGCTCCACGAGGCGAAGCCCGAGCGGCTCGCCGACGTCCGCAAGGACCCCCGTTTCGAGGGCTGGCCCGACGCCCACCCGGACATGTCCGATTTCCTGGGCCTGCCGATCCAGGACGGCGACGAGATCATCGGCGCGCTCTTCCTCGCCAACAAACGCTGCCCCAAGCCCGAAGGCAGCTGCGGCTTCACGGAGGAGGACGAGGAGCTCCTCGCGATCCTCGCCCAGCACGCGGCGATCGCGCTCGTCAACGCCCGCCTGTACGAACGCAGCCGCGAACTCACGATCGCCGAGGAACGCTCGCGGCTCGCCCATGAGCTGCACGACGCGGTCAGTCAGAAGCTCTTCTCGCTCCGGCTGACCGCCCAGGCCGCCGCCGCCCTCGTCGACCGCGACCCGGCCCGCGCCAAGGGCGAGCTCCAGCAGGTCGCGGCGCTGGCCGCGGAAGCGGTCGACGAACTGCGCGCAGCCGTCGTGGAGCTGCGCCCCGCCGCCCTGGACGAGGACGGTCTGGTCGCCACGCTTCGTAACCAGATCGAGGTCCTGGACCGCGCGCACAGTGCCCGGGTCACCTTCGAGAGCGCCGGAGTGCGGGCGCTGCCCTCCGACCAGGAGGAGGCGCTGCTCCGGATCGCCCAGGAGGCCCTGCACAACGCCCTTCGTCACTCCGGCGCCGAGCAGGTCGTCGTCTCGCTCAGCCGGCACACCTCCGCCACGGTGCTGCGGATCACCGACGACGGCCGCGGCTTCGACGCCCATGCCGTCCGGCGCGCGGGCCGTCATCTGGGCCTGGTCTCGATGAGGCACAGGGCGGGCAGCGTCGGGGGAAGGCTCACCGTTCATTCGGAGCCCGGCAAGGGCACCACGATCGAGATGGAGGCACCCTGTGCCTGACAGGATCATCAAGGTGCTGCTGGTCGACGACCACCAGGTGGTCCGCCGCGGGCTGCGTACGTTCCTCGAGATCCAGGACGACATAGAGGTCGTCGGGGAAGCCTCCGACGGGGCCGAGGGTGTCGCCAGGACCGAGGAGCTCCGGCCCGATGTCGTCCTGATGGACATCAAGATGCCCGGTACGGACGGGATCGAGGCCCTGCGCAGGCTCAGGGAACTGGAGAATCCCGCCAAGGTACTGATCGTCACCAGCTTCACCGAACAGCGCACGGTCGTTCCCGCCCTGCGCGCGGGGGCGTCGGGATACGTGTACAAGGACGTCGATCCGGACGCGCTGGCCGGTGCCATCCGCTCGGTCCACGCCGGCCATGTCCTGCTCCAGCCGGAGGTCGCGGGCGCGCTCCTGGCCCAGGAGGACGCCGGCAGCGGTACGGGCCGGGGGAGCACTCTGACCGAACGGGAGCGGGAAGTACTCGGGCTGATCGCCGACGGCCGCTCCAACCGGGAGATCGCCCGGGCGCTGGTCCTGTCGGAGAAGACCGTCAAGACGCACGTGTCGAACATCCTGATGAAGCTCGATGTGTCGGACAGGACGCAGGCCGCGCTCTGGGCCGTCCGGCACGGGGCGGCAGGCTGACGGGCCTGGCGTCCGGGGGAGGAGAGCCGACGGTTCCACTCCGGTCCGAGATTCATACTGTCGGGTGTATGTCACTCGAACGGCGCATCCTGCGTGGCGCCGAGGCGTTCTCCATGGCGTGCTGCGGCGGTCGGCCGCAGCGATGCGAGGAGGATCCTGAAGTGAAGAACCTGAAGAAGGCCGCTGCCGTCACCATGATCGCCGGTGGAATCATTGCCGCCGGTGCCGGGGCTGCCTCCGCCACGGGCCACAGCGGCGCCGGTGCTCACGGCGCGGCCGTGGGCTCCCCGGGCGTCGTCTCGGGCAACGTCGTCCAGGTCCCGGTGCACGTCCCCGTGAACGTGGTCGGCAACACGGTCAACGTGATCGGCCTGCTCAACCCGGCCTTCGGCAACTTCGGTGTGAACGGCTGATCTGCGCTGCCGACCACAACCGCCGGACGGGGCAGTACGAGCCCGTCCGGCGGTTGAGGGCGCAGCGGCCTACCGCTCCCGCTCCTCCACGTACGCGTTGTACGCCGCGACCTGAGCCCGCCGGGCCACCCGCTCCACCGGCCGCAGCGCCTCACCCCGAGCCGCGATCTCCGAAGAGCTCACCGCGCCGCCGTGCCCGTTCTCATGGGCCACCGAGACCAGCAGCCCCACCCGCTGGGCCAGCTCCAGCACCCGTACCGCCCGCGGCGGATACCCCGGAGCCAGCACCTCACGGCCCCGCTCCGCCCGCGCCCGGTACGCATCCACCGCCGCCTCGGCCACCGGTCCGGAACCTGCCACATCCAGCCGGGACAGCACCGCTGTCGCATCCCGCAGGGCCTCCGCGAGCTCCCGCTCCGCCTCGCTCAGCGACGGCACATCGGCCGGCGGCGCCTCCCGTACCGGCAGACACCGCCACACCACCTCGACATGCACGTCACCGGCGGGCCCCGCCTCACTCACCTCCGGCACGAGTCCGTACGGCGCTCCGGACGTGACCACCGCCTCCTCCGCCTCCAACGCCCGCGCATTGAAGTCCGGCGGCCCGCTGAGCCCCAGCGGATGCCCGGGCACCGGCAGCGCGACCCGGAAACCGGTGGCACCGAGCCCCCTCAGCCGGCCGAGCGCCAGCGTGAGCCCGACGGGCACCGCCTCACCCGGCAAGCCCTCGACGCGGTGCACCGCGTCCTCCCCGACAATCGCGAGCGCAGCGTCGTCCGGTGACACAAGTCCGGCCAAAAGCGCGTTTCCCCATGCGGCCAGCCGCCCTGAGCGTGGTTCCGAAAGCATGGGGACAGCCTAGGCAACCGCCCTAAGGGCGGGAGCACTCTTCGGGTGGCGTAGGTTTTCCCTGGGAGCTGTGCGCACAGGCACGCGACGATCTAGAGACTGCATGGGGAGACAACGCGCTCATGAGCGATGTACTGGAGCTGGTGGACGTATCCGTGGTCCGCGACGGACGCGCTCTGGTGGACGACGTCTCCTGGTCGGTCAAGGAGGGGGAGCGCTGGGTCATCCTCGGGCCGAACGGCGCCGGCAAGACCACGCTGCTCAACATTGCGTCCAGCTACCTCTTCCCGAGCACCGGCAAGGCCAGGATCCTCGGCGAGCAGCTCGGCGGCGTCGGCACCGACGTCTTCGAGCTCCGGCCCCGCATCGGCATCGCCGGTGTCGCGATGGCCGAAAAGCTGCCCAAGCGCCAGACCGTGCTGCAGACGGTGCTCACCGCCGCGTACGGCATGACCGCCACCTGGCACGAGAACTACGAGGCCGTCGACGAGGAGCGCGCCCGCGCCTTCCTCGACCGGCTGGGCATGACCGACTACCTCGACCGCAAGTTCGGCACCCTCTCCGAGGGGGAGCGCAAGCGGACCCTGATCGCCCGCGCCATGATGACCGACCCCGAGCTGCTCCTGCTCGACGAGCCCGCCGCGGGGCTCGACCTCGGCGGCCGCGAGGACCTGGTCCGCCGCCTGGGCCGGCTCGCCCGCGATCAGTACGCCCCCTCCATGATCATGGTGACCCACCATGTCGAGGAGATCGCGCCCGGCTTCACCCACGTCCTGATGATCCGTCAGGGGAAGGTGCTCGCCGCGGGCCCGATGGAGACCGAGCTCAGCTCCCGCAACCTCTCCCTCTGCTTCGGTCTGCCGCTCGTCGTCGAGCACACCGGCGACCGCTACACCGCCCACGGACTCCCGCTCTCCTGAGGATTCGCACAACAGCCGTCCCCCGGCGCCCTGTCCGCGAGGGCATCCGCGGTCCTACGATGAACACGTGGAAATCGACGCGTGGGTATGGTGGTTGATCGGCGCCGTGGGACTGGGTATCCCCCTCGTCCTGACCGCGATGCCCGAGTTCGGAATGTTCGCGGTCGGAGCGGTGGCTGCGGCAGTCGTCGCCGCACTCGGCGGGGGCATCGTTGCCCAAGTGCTGGTCTTCGTCCTGGTTTCCGTGGCGCTGGTCGCGGTCGTACGTCCGATCGCTGCGAGGCACCGCGCCGGTCAGACCCACCACCGCACCGGCATCGACGCGCTGAAAGGCCGTCAAGCCGTCGTTCTGGAACGGGTGGACGGCAGCGGCGGCCGCATCAAGCTGGCCGGCGAGGTCTGGTCCGCGCGCACGCTCGACAGTGATCAGAGCTTCGAACCCGGACAACAGGTCGATGTCGTGGAGATCGACGGTGCAACCGCTGTCGTCATGTGAGCGAACCGGTCACGCGGCAGCCCGCAGTCTGCCAAACTCGAAGTCGATCATCATGAGAATGCGACCGTCATGAGCGCTCGACCTCGATCATCGCGATCCGTCGGCAACCGAAGGGCACGAGGCACACGATGCAACCGATCATCATCGTCCTGATCATTCTGGTGGTGCTCGTCTTCATCGCCCTGATCAAGACGATCCAGGTCATCCCACAGGCCAGTGCCGCCATCGTGGAGCGCTTCGGCCGCTACACCCGCACTCTCAACGCCGGGCTGAACATCGTCGTCCCGTTCATCGACTCGATCCGCAACCGGATCGACCTCCGCGAGCAGGTCGTTCCCTTCCCGCCCCAGCCGGTGATCACCCAGGACAACCTGGTGGTCAACATCGACACCGTCATCTACTACCAGGTGACCGACGCCCGCGCCGCGACCTACGAGGTCGCCAGCTACATCCAGGCGATCGAGCAGCTCACCGTCACCACCCTGCGCAACATCATCGGCGGCATGGACCTCGAGCGGACCCTGACCTCCCGCGAGGAGATCAACGCGGCGCTGCGCGGAGTCCTCGACGAGGCCACCGGCAAGTGGGGCATCCGCGTCAACCGCGTCGAGCTCAAGGCCATCGAACCGCCCACCTCCATCCAGGACTCGATGGAGAAGCAGATGCGCGCCGACCGTGACAAGCGCGCCGCGATCCTCACCGCGGAAGGCATCAGGCAGTCCGCCATCCTCACCGCGGAGGGCGAGAAGCAGTCCGCGATCCTGCGCGCCGAAGGCGAAGCCAAGGCATCCGCGCTGCGCGCCGAGGGCGAGTCCCAGGCCATTCGTACGGTCTTCGAGGCCATCCACGCCGGAGACCCGGACCAGAAGCTGCTCTCCTACCAGTACCTCCAGATGCTCCCGAAGATCGCCGAGGGCGACGCCAACAAGCTCTGGATCGTGCCCAGCGAGATCGGCGACGCACTCAAGGGCCTCAGCGGCGCCTTCGGCAACCTCGGCAGCGGAGCCCCCGGCTTCAACACCGGCAACAAGGAACGCCGCGAGCAGCCCCCGGTCGACTGACCGGGAAACACCTTCGTGCATGATCAGTGAGGCCCCTCGACCTTCATGGCGGGGAGGCGTCACTGACCATCGAAGGAGATGGCCTTGTCCGTCTGGGAAATTCTCGCGGTCTTCGCGGCCGGGGTCGGCGCCGGAACGATCAACACGATCGTCGGCTCAGGCACGTTGATCACCTTCCCCGTCCTGCTCGCCACCGGCCTGCCACCGGTCACCGCCACCGTTTCCAACGCCCTCGGTCTGATCCCGGGCTCGATCAGCGGTGCCATCGGCTACCGAGCCGAACTCGTCGGCCAGCGCCGCCGCATCCTCAAGCTGAGCGTCGGTGCGCTCATCGGCGGCCTCACCGGCGCCACACTCCTGCTGGCGCTGCCCTCCACGGCGTTCGAGACGATCGTCCCCGTCCTGGTGGCACTCGCCCTCGTCCTGGTCGTCCTGCAGCCCCGCATCAGCAAAGCCGTCCAGAGCCGCCGCGCACACACCGGCGCCCCGGCCCACCCCGACGGCGGGCCGCTCCTGTTCACGGGACTGACCCTCGCCAGCGTCTACGGCGGCTACTTCACGGCGGCCCAGGGCATCCTCTACATCTCGCTGATGGGCATGCTGCTCGACGACACGATGCAGCGCCTCAACGCCGTCAAGAACGTCCTCGCCGCCGTCGTCAACAGCATCGCCGCGCTTTTCTTCCTCTTCGTCGCGGACTTCGACTGGACGGCCGTCGTCCTCATCGCAGTGGGCTCGGCGATCGGCGGCCAGATAGGTGCCAAGGTCGGCCGCCGGCTCAGTCCGGGCTTCCTGCGCGCCCTCATTGTCGTCGTCGGCACCGCAGCCATTGTCCAGCTGTTGCTCCGCTGACGAAAAAGCCCGTCCCCCTGGGGACGGGCTTCCGTACACCTTGCGGGCTACGCCGCGGACCGCGCCAGCCACTCAGGCAGCGCCGACCGGTCGCCGGCCCCCAGCGCGAGCAGCATCGCATCCGCGGGGGAGGGTACGAACGGCTTCCGGAGCAGCGGCATGTCCGCCTGCTCCGGCGTCCGCGCCGCCTTGCGGTGGTTGTCCTCGGCACACGAGGCAACAGTGTTCAGCCAGGTGTCCTGACCGCCCTGGGCACGCGGCACCACGTGGTCGACGGTGCTGGCCCGCCGTCCGCAGTACGCGCACCGGTGCTGGTCCCGTATCAGCACACCCCTTCTGGACCACGGGGCGTGTCTTCGGAACGGCACCCGTACGTACCGGCAGAGCCTGATCACCTGGGGGACCGGGATGTCGACGGCCGCGCCACGCATACGGAGTCCGGGATGCGACTGCTCGACGACGGCCTTGTCCTGCAGGATCAGCACCACCGCGCGGTTGAGTGTCACCGTCGACAGCGGCTCGAAGCTCGCGTTGAGCACCAGTGTGTCCCGCATCCTGCCCACCTCCCGTGTGCCGCCCGCCTCCTGGCAGGCCCGGATCAACTCTGGCCGGGCGAGCCGTGATGGACAACGCAATAAAAAATGCCCTGCCCTGGTCTCTCCAAGACCAGGGCAGGGCAAACAGGACGCGAACTGTCAGCTTTCGGGAGACGTGTACTCACCGATCAGCTGGGCGCGTCCCAGGGTGTGGAACCGCAGATTGAATCCCACGGCGGCAGGTGACGCGTCGCTGTCCGGCCCGAGCTTCTCGCTGTCCACCGCGTACACGGTGAAGACATAGCGGTGATTCTCGCCCGCCGGCGGCGCTGCACCCCCGAATTCCTTCGACCCGTAGTCGTTGCGGGCCTGAAGGGCGCCCGCGGGCAGCCCGTCGAACGTGCCGCTCCCCGCGCCGGCCGGGAGCTCCGTGACCGAAGCCGGGATGTCGAAGACCACCCAGTGCCAGAACCCGCTGCCCGTCGGGGCGTCCGGGTCGAAACACGTCACGGCGAAGCTCTTCGTCTCCGCGGGGAAGCCCTCCCACCGCAGCTGCGGCGAAGTGTTACCCGCCGCGAACACCTGTGCATCCGCCAGCACGTCTCCCGGCGCGAGGTCCTTGCTCACCACAGTGAACGGGGGGACCCGGGGATGGAAGTCGTGTGGCAGGGGCGCCCTCTTCGGCTCGGTCACGTCAGCACCTTTCCTGATCGGCTGCGAACTCTCTCCCCACCGACCCTAGGGCCCTTCAGCGCCAGTTGCGCTGTCCGCCGACCTGGGCGAGCCACTGGTTGAGGTACGCGGCCCAGTCCGTGCCCTGGAAGTCGTTGTGGCCGACCTTGAACGCGCGGTAGGAGTCGCTGCCCTCGCTGAAGAGACCCGGCTTCTTGTCCATTTCCAGCACGACATCCATCTCGCGGTCGTCAGCGACGAACGTCAGCTCCACCTGGTTGAGCCCGCGGTACTGCTGCGGCGGGACGAACTCGATCTCCTGGTAGAACGGCAGACGCTGGCGCGTGCCACGGATGTGGCCGCGCTCCATGTCCGCGCTGCGGAAGCCGAAGCCGAGCTGCGCGAAGGCATCCAGGATGGCCTGCTGCGCGGGCAGCGGGTGCACATTGATCGGGTCCAGGTCACCCGAGTCCAGGGCACGGGCGATCTCCAGCTCCGTGGTCACCCCGATGTTCATGCCGCGCAGGTGCTGCCCGGCGAACGTCGTGATCGGGGTCTCCCACGGAATCTCGAGCCCGAACGGCACGACGTGAACGGCGCCCGCCTTGACCTCGAAGGCACCGCCCAGGCGCAGCTTGGTGAACTCGATGTCCTGCTTGGTCTCCTGGTCGGCGCCCTCGACCTCGACCCGAGCCTGCAGACCGACCGAAAGTCCCTCGATCTGCTGGTCGACGGAACCGCCCTGGATCCGCACCTCGCCCTGGACGACCCCGCCGGGGACGACGTTGAGTTCGGTCAGCTCGGTTTCCACCGAAGCACCGCCGGCACCCATGCTCGCGAGCAGTCGCTTGAAGCCCATATTTTCCTCCTTGGTCCTGACCCCTACATACGCGTCACGACCGTAGCCGGTTCCCGGACCGGTGATCCCAGTACCCTCGGACGCCATGAACGAGGGCATGGACCGTACGCCGCTGACGCGGGACTTCTTCGACCGGCCCGTCCTGGACGTGGCCCCCGATCTCCTGGGCCGCGTGCTTGTCCGTGTGGGCGAGGACGGCCCCATCGAGCTGCGGCTGACGGAGGTGGAGGCGTACGCGGGTGGGATCGATCCCGGCTCCCATGCCTTCCGCGGTCCCACACCACGTAACAGCGTGATGTTCGGCCCGCCGGGTCATTCGTACGTCTACTTCACCTACGGGATGTGGCACTGCCTCAACCTGGTGTGCGGCCCGGAGGGTACGGCGAGCGGTGTCCTGCTCCGGGCCGGTGAGATCGGCGTGGGCGCCGAGGTGGCCCGCAAACGTCGTTTCTCGGCCCGTCATGACAGAGAACTGGCCAAAGGGCCGGCCCGCCTGGCCACTGCCCTCGACGTGGACCGAACGCTCAACGGCTGCGATGTCGTCGAAGGACCGCGGCGTCCCCTGTCGTTGCTGTGCGGCACCCCGCCACCCCGTGACCAGGTGCGGAGTGGCCCCCGCACCGGGGTGGGCGGTGACGGTTCCCATCAGCCGTGGCGCTTCTGGATCGAGGGTGACCCCACGGTGAGCCCCTACAGGGCCCATGCGCCACGCGGCCGCGCAACTTGACTCGCCCTTGCCCGTTGCCTAATGTAGTCCGAGCCGCTTGAACGGATGCAGTTGTTGTTGGCACGGTCCATCGGACCGGGTCGGAGCATCGGGAGAGGGCCAACCACTACCTACGATTCGCCCTGGCGGGTGTGATTTCGGCACGCCGAAATCTGCTCCTCGGCTCGAT
Organism: Streptomyces sp. NPDC060035; assembly: GCF_042736635.1. NCBI lineage: Bacteria > Bacillati > Actinomycetota > Actinomycetes > Kitasatosporales > Streptomycetaceae > Streptomyces > Streptomyces sp. NPDC060035. Next base: position 218 of record NZ_JBHWVO010000049.1, on the reverse strand, counting down.
TATGAGTCGCCACGGAAATCGGTTAGCGTAGTGAACACGCCGAAAGGCAAAGGCCAGTCCACAGGCCACCGGAATCAAATTCGGACCGGAAACGGGACGAAAAAGAGTCTGGTAAAGTTGGAATCGCCGGAAAGGGAAACGCGAAAGCGAAGAACTGAAAGGCGAAACCCGCTTCGACCGGGAATCGGACACGAAAGAGTCTGATAGAGTCGGAAACG
>NZ_JBHWVO010000048.1:20771-29983 GCF_042736635.1 Streptomyces sp. NPDC060035 | reverse complement strand
CGTCCGGAGCGCACAGCTCCGGACGGCCGCCGTCGTATGCGTGCTGGGGACCGAGCACCGCTCCGTCCGAAATCGACAGCGGGGCCCGTTGGAGCGTGGTTACACTGGGTCGCATGGGTTCGTACTACTTCTTTCTCTGATTTCCGGCCAGGACGCCGCCGCGCGACGCTGAGCGTCGCCTCGTGACCCACCGGGGTCGCGCAGTGTGCCGCAGTCCTTCCCGCCGCCCGACACCCCTGCCCCGCCGACGCGTTCACTGTGCGCTGCCGAGGGCCTGTCACCTCAGGGAAAGTACCCATGTCTCCCCAGCGCCACCGCGCCCAGCTGTCCATGAACGACGTCTCCCAGGCCTACGGAGACCGATCCGTCCTCGATCAGGTGTCCCTCACCGTCCGTCCCGGCGAGAAGGTCGGCGTCATCGGCGAGAACGGTTCCGGGAAATCAACCCTGCTCCGTCTGATGGCCCAAGCCGAGGCACCGGAGAGCGGTGACATCACCGTCAGCTTTCCCGGCGGCACCGGGTACCTCGCCCAGACCCTCATGCTCGACCCCGGCAGCACTGTCCAGGACACCGTCGACGCGGCCCTCGCCGAGCTGCGTGCCCTGGAGCGCCTGATCGGCGAGGCCGAATCGGCGATGTCCGACGGGGATCCCACCGAGGCGGAGCTCGGTGCGTACGGTGATCTGCTCACGGAGTACGAGGAACGCGGCGGGTACCAGGCCGACGCGCGGGCCGACGCGGCGCTGCACGGCCTCGGTCTCGGCCACCTCGGCCGGGAGCGCGGGCTCGGCACGCTGTCCGGCGGCGAGCAGTCCAGGCTGGCCCTGGCCTGCGTGCTGGCCGTGGCCCCGGAACTCCTCCTGCTCGACGAACCCACCAACCATCTCGACGTCGCCGCCGTCACCTGGCTGGAGGACCACCTCCGCGCCCACCGCGGCACCGTCGTGACCGTCACCCACGACCGGGCGTTCCTGGAGCGGATCACCACCGTGATCCTGGAGGTCGACCGGGACCTGCGCAGCGTCTCCCGGTACGGGGACGGCTGGGGCGGCTACCGAACGGCCAAGGCCGCCGCCCGCCGCCGCTGGGCACAGGAGCACCAGGAGTGGCTGGCCGAGCTGGCCCGTACCGAGGATCTGGTGAGCGCGGCCGGTCAGCGCCTGGCGGTATCCGGCAAGGACCCCGGGCAGGGCTTCGGCAAGCACCGCAGATCGCACGAGACCAAACTGTCCGGGCAGGTCAGGGCGGCCAGGACCCGGTTGGAGGCGCTACGCCGCACTCCTGTGCCCGCGCCTCCCCAGCCCTTGCGCTTCACCGCCGAGCTCTCGACAGCAGGTGACCGGGAGGCCGAGGGCAACGCGAGCCCCGAACCGCTGGCCGAGCTCGATTCCGTTGTCGTCGGCGACCGCCTGGACCTGCCCGCGCTGTGCATCGGGCCGGGACAGAGACTGCTGATCACCGGACCCAACGGCGCGGGTAAGTCCACCCTGCTGCGTGTCCTGGCCGGGGATCTCGCACCTGACGCCGGCAGGGTCCGGCGCCGGGCACGGATCGGCTATCTGCCGCAGGAACTCCCCGTCAGGCCGACACGCCGATCCCTGCTCGCCACGTTCGCGGCGGGCCGACCGGGGTTCGCCGATGAGTACGCCGAGGATCTGCTGGCCCTCGGCCTCTTCCGCCCGGAAGACCTGACCGTCTCCGTCGCGGCACTGTCCATCGGGCAGCAGCGCAGGCTGGCCCTGGCCCGACTGGTGACCCGGCCGGCCGATCTGCTGGTTCTGGACGAGCCGACGAACCACATCGCGCTGAGCCTGGTCGAGGAGCTGGAGGCGGCACTCGCCCAGTACAAGGGCGCCGTTGTCGTCGTCTCGCACGACCGCAGCTTCCGCAGCCGATTCGCGGGCGACCGCCTCGAACTACGGGCCGGCCGCCCGGTCGCGAGCTCCGGGGTTCACGGCTTGGAGGCCTACGGATCCGAGGGCGTGCGCCCGTCCCGGACGTAACCGCGCAGCCGCTCGACGAAGACGCGCTGGCCCGCCACCAGGCGTTCGGCGGCCTCGTCCGGTGTGCACCAGGCGAACCGGTCCATTTCCGGGAACTCCCGCTGCACACCGGACCCTCTCGGCCACTCCATGGTGAACGTTCCCGGAACGGCCTGCGCAGGGTCCAGTTCGGCCTCCACGGCCCAGATGGCCACGGTCTTGCCGCCGGACTGACGTGCCTCGCCCAGCGAGACCCACTCGCCGTCCGGAACCGGCAGCCCCAGCTCCTCCTCGAACTCCCGGCGCGCGGCTGCCGCCGGCTCCTCCCCGGGCTCGTACTCACCTTTGGGGATCGACCAGGAAGCCGCCTCGCGGCCCGCCCAGAACGGACCGCCCATGTGCCCGATCAGCACATCGACGTCCCGCCCGCCCTCGGCGCCGGTGACCCGGAAAAGCAGAAGGCCCGCACTGCGCCTTGAAGTCGACATATTGCCAAGTGTGCGGGGCGGGGCTCCGGAAGGCCACCGACGGCCGCCCGTTCGGCCGATGACCGAGCCACCCGGTGCCGAGGTCACTCCTTCGCCGCCCGTTGTTCCTCCTGATGTTCTCGTTGCCCTCTGGTGCGTCACTGCGCGCCCGGCCATGCTGTCCGCCGACAGCGCTTACCGTCGGCGCAACCAGCTCTGCACCAGGAGGACTTGTGGGCCTTGGCACACTCGGCACCGCACTGCGGCCACTCGTGCTGCTCGCGACGGCGTCCGCGATGACGGTCGGGGCGGTGGCGCCCGCAGCCGCCGATGCGAATCCCGATCCGCGCCCCCGCAACTCCGCCGAGATCCTCAGACCGGTAGCCCCGCCGGCCGCGAGCAGTCCGGCCGGCGGGGCGAGAGCAGTCGCGGACGGCGACGGCATCGAGACCGCCCGGACCTCCCGGCCGCTCGCCCCCGGCATCCGCCTCAGCTCCTACGACCGCCTCGAATCCGACAAGTGGCTGCGGGTCGACACCCTCTCGGTCGACCTGGACGGCAGCGGAGCGCGCGCCGACTACCTCTCGGCCGGCAAGGTCTCGGAACGGCGTACGGTCTCCGAACTCGCCGCCCGGTACGACCCGGGGCAGGGCCGTCGTACCGTGGCCGCGATCAACGCGGACTTCTTCGACATCAACCAGACCGGAGCGCCGCAGGGTCCCGGAATCAAGGACGGCATCCCGGTCCACTCGCCTGCTTCGGGTGTCAACCGTGCGGTGGGCATCGGCCCGCAGAATGCGGGGCGCGTGCTGCAGCTGTACTTCGAGGGAAGCCTGACGCTTCCCTCGGGGCAGCATCCGCTCGCCGCGTACAACGCCGCGAACGTGCCCGCCCAGGGAGTGGGCGCCTACACCTCTGCCTGGGGCAGCGCCGACCGTGCCCTGACGGTCGACGATGCGGCCCCCGTCGCCGAAGCAGCCGTACAGGACGGCAAGGTCGTCTCCGTGTCGGCCACCCCGGGGTCGGGACCCGTACCCGACGGCACCACCGTCCTCGTCGGACGCGAGGCCGGAGCGGCCCTGCTGACGGCCCTGAAACCCGGTGACCCCGTCGACATGGAGTACCGGGCACGCACAGACAGCGGAGCCGTTCCGCAGACCGCAGTCGGAGGCAGGGAGCTGCTCGTCGTCGACGGTGCCGCCCAGAACCACGACGGCGAGGGCAACAACACAGCCGCGCCCCGCACCGCTGTCGGGTTCTCCAAGGACGGCCGCACCATGCAGGTCGTCACTGTCGACGGCCGCCAGACCGACAGTGGCGGCGTCACGCTCACCGAGCTGGCCCTGATGATGCGTCAGGCCGGTTCGTACAGTGCGCTCAATCTGGACGGCGGCGGCTCGTCGACGCTCGTCGCCCGCGAGCCCGGAAGCGACACGCTCCAGGTGGAGAACAGCCCGTCCGACGGAAGCGAGCGCACCGTACCCAACGGCCTCGCCCTCACCGCGCCCGACGGCAGCGGCCGCCTCCACGGATTCTGGGTGGAAACCCGCACACCGGCCGGTGCTGCCCCCGGCGCCGATCCCGTCAGGGGTGGCCACCCCGAGCGTGTCTTCCCGGGCCTGACGCGGCAGCTCACCGCAGCCGGATACGACGAGACGTACGGTCCCGCCCGAGGCGCTCCGCGCTGGCGCACCACGGCCCCGGCCATCGGCAGCGTCGACTCCCACGGCGTCTTCAGCGCCCGCCGCAGTGGCACGACGGACGTGCGGGCAGAACGGGCCGGTGTCCACGGCACCACGCAGCTCACTGTCCTGGACCGGCTGGCCCGGATCCGGCCGACCACCGTACGGGTCGGCCTCGCGGACGCGCAGGCCACCGGCACCTTCGGCATCGTGGGCCTCGACGCCCACGGCACCAGCGCCCCCGTGGAGCCGGGTGATGTCACCCTCGACTACGACCACGCGCTGTTCGACATCGACGACGACGGCCAGGGCTCGTTCACCGTCAGATCCCGCACAGGCAGCGGTGCGGGACAGATCAAGGCCACGGTCGCGGGCACCAGCACCACCCTCGCGGTGAGTGTCGGGCTCACCGAACAGCCGGTGTCGGCGTTCGACGACGCCGGATCCTGGAAGTTCAGCCAGGCCCGGGCGGCCGGTTCCCTGGCCGCGACACCCGACGGCCACACCGGCAGCGGACTGCGGCTCACCTACGACTTCACCCTGTCGACCGCGACGCGCGCCGCCTACGCCGCGCCGCCGCAGCCCGTTCCCGTACCCGGTCAGCCCCAGTCGTTCACCCTGTGGATCAAGGGTGACGGCAACGGGGCCTGGCCGACCCTGCACCTCAAGGACGCGGCGGGCTCGGACCAGCTGCTGCGCGGGCCCTACGTCACCTGGACCGGCTGGCGCGAGGTCACCTTCGCCGTACCGCAGGGCGTGGCGATGCCGCTGTCCGTGTACCGCTTCTATCTCGCCGAGACGGCAGCAGCTCGGCAGTACACCGGCGAGATCGTCATCGACGACCTGTCCGCCCAGGTGCCGCCGACCGTCGACCTGCCCGAACAGACACTCCCTGCCGACCCGTTGATCGACCCGGCTGCCGTCACCGAGCGCAGGGACTGGCAGTTCGCGGTGATGTCCGACGCCCAGTTCGTCGCTCGCGACCCGGACAGTGCGATCGTCCGGCAGGCCCGTCGCACCCTGCAGGAGATCAAGGCCGCACGGCCCGACTTCCTGGTCGTCAACGGAGACCTCGTCGACGAGGGATCACCCGCGGACCTCGCCTTCGCCCGCCGGGTCCTCGACGAGGAGCTCGGCGACACCCTGCCCTGGTACTACGTACCGGGCAACCACGAGGTGATGGGAGGGAAGATCGACAACTTCATCACTCAATTCGGTCCCGCCCAGCGCACGTTCGACCACAAGGGCACCCGTGTCATCACGCTCGACACGTCGAGTCTCAGCCTGCGCGGCGGCGGCTTCGCCCAGATCGAGGAACTGCGCGCGCAGCTGGACGCGGCAGCGACGGACCCTTCGGTCGGCTCCGTCCTGCTGATCGAGCACGTGCCGCCGCGTGACCCGACCGTGCAGAAGGGCAGCCAGCTGGGCGACAGGAAGGAAGCGGCTCTCGTCGAGCAGTGGCTCGCCGGCTTCCGCATCAGGACGGGCAAGGGCGCGGCCCTGATCGGCAGCCACGTAGGCGTCTTCCACGCCTCGCACGTCGACGGCGTCCCGTATCTGATCAACGGGAACTCCGGCAAGGCACCGGCAGGGCCGGCGGACGAGGGAGGCTTCACCGGCTGGACCCTGATCGGTGCCGACCGTGTATCGACCGGTGAGCAGACGGCCGCGCGCCACAGGCCGTGGCAGGGCGGACCCGACTGGGTCTCGGCCCAGACGCGTGCTCATGTCGACGCGCTGACCCTCGACGCACCGTCCGTGATCGGCACGGGAGAGCGCACGAAGGTCGGCGCGAGCGTCACCCAGGGGACGAGGACCGTGCCGGTCGCCTTCCCGCTCAGTGCCGACTGGACCGGCTCCCCGAATCTCCACATCGGCGACCCGGGCGACGCCCGCCGGCGTCACACCGCGGCGCTGGACCCGGTCACCGGCACGCTCACCGCACTACGGCCGGGCACCGTCACGCTCGCGGTGAGTGTGAACGGCACGACCCGGCAGGTGCGGATCGAGGTCGCCGCCGGGGCGGTGCTCGCCCCGGCAGCCTGAACCACCACCGCTGCGGCACCCTTTGGAGGGTGCCGCACCGGGATCGAGTACGGCGGAGCCGGCGCGGCGCGGCCGGCTCCGCCGAATCCGGACGGTTCAGACGCGCTGATCGCCGGCCTCCTGGGCGGTGCCCTCGCCGCGGCTGACGGGCACGCCGACCGGTGCGGGGGCAGAGGTCTGTGAACTCGCCTTCGAGGGAAGGTGGTTGAAGAGAATGTTCAGAACGATGGCCGTCAGGCAGCCCGCGCTGATCCCGCTGTGCATCACCGTCTGGAACCAGGCCGGAAACTGGCCGTAGAGCGTCGGCACCCCGACGGGAAGCACGCCCATCGCCACCGAGACGGCGACGATCGTCAGGTTGTTGTTGCCCTTGAACTCGACCTGCGTCAGGGTCCGCAGGCCGCTCGCAGCGACCGTCCCGAACATCACCAGGCCCGCACCGCCCAGCACCGGAGCCGGAATCGCCGCGATGACGGCGCCCAGCTTGGGCAGCAGCCCGAGCAGAACGAGGATCCCGCCCGCCGCGGCGACCACCCAGCGGCTACGGACCCGGGTCATGCCGACCAGGCCCACGTTCTGGGCGAACGCCGTGTAGGGGAACGTGTTGAACACCCCACCGAGGACCGTGGACAGACCGTCGGCCCGCAAGCCGTCCGCCAGTGCGCGCGGTTCGACCTTGCGGTCGGTCATCTCGCCGACGGCGATGAAGTCCCCGGTCGTCTCCGTCATCGTCACCAGGGCCACCACCAGCATCGCGATGATCGCCGATGCGTGGAACGTCGGAGCGCCGAAGTGGAACGGCGTGCTGATGCCCACCCAGTGTGCGTCCCCGACCCCGCCGAAGTCCGTGAACCCGAACGGCACCGAGACCACCAGGCCGGCCGCGATACCGATCAGCACGGCGATCCGGCTCAGGAAGGCCGGCGCGAAGCCCTGGACAGCCAGTACGACGACCAGTACGAAGCCTGCCAGCGCGAGGTTCTTCGGGGCGCCGAAGTCCGGCGCACCCGCGCCGCCGGCCACCCAGTTGCCGGCCACCGGCAGCAGCGAGACGCCGATGATCAGGATCACCGTGCCCGTCACGAGCGGCGGGAAGAAGCGGAGCAGCCGGCCGAAGACCGGGGCGAGGAGAACGATCGCGAGCCCCGCGACGATCACGGAGCCGTAGATGGCGGGCAGCCCGCCGCCCGTCGTGCCGATCAGAACCATCGGTGAGACGGCGGCGAACGTACAGCCCTGCATGATCGGCAGACGCACGCCGAAGCGCCAGAAGCCGACGCACTGGATGAGCGTCGCCACCCCGCAGATCAGCAGGTCCGCGGTGATCAGATAGGCCAGATCGGCGGGCGGCAGTTTCATCGCTCCGCCCACGATCAACGGCACCGCCACCGCGCCTGCGTACATCGCGAGCACATGTTGCAGCCCGAAGGCTGCCAGTTGGCGTATCGGAGGGACCGCGTCGACGGGATGTACGGGTGGTGCGGACACCATGGGCGCTCCAAGGGCGGGCGGGGATGGAGATGGTCCAACAGCACGAGACCGTAGGGGCTTTGAACAATTTGTTGATTGCGTGCCTGTTGCCGGGGTGTGTCGTACCCGCCGGGCCGTGTGCGACCCCCCGGTGCGGCGATCTTCGCGGGTCGGCGCAGGAAGTGTTACGGACCGACCCTTGTGGAGAGTCGCAGCAGCCCCATAGGTTCCACGCCGGAGCATGTACTGGGAGCGCTCCCACCATCGGGTCCTACCGAAAGGACATCATGAAGAGCCTCATCGCCTCTCTCAGGTCCGCACGGAGCGCCGTGACGGCGTTACTCGTGGCACTGGCCTCGCTCGCGGCCCTCGGCACGGTCGCGACGCCCGCTCACGCGGACACACTGATCTGCGACCAGTACGGCACGGCCGTCATCCAGAACAGGTACGTGGTACAGAACAACCGCTGGGGCACCGCCGACGAACAGTGCATCAACGTGTCCGGGAACGGCTTCACCATCGACCGGGCCGGCGGGTCGGTTCCGACGAACGGGGCCCCCAAGTCCTACCCGTCCGTCTTCAACGGCTGTCACTATACGAACTGCTCGCCCGGGACCCGGCTTCCGGAGCGGCTGAGCTCGATCAGCAGTGCGCCGAGCAGCATCACGTACGCGTACGTCGACAACGCGGTCTACAACGCGTCCTACGACATCTGGCTCGACCCGCAACCGAAGACCGACGGTGTCAACCGGACCGAGATCATGATCTGGTTCAACCGGGTGGGGCCCATCCAGCCGATCGGCTCGCAGGTCGGCACGGCCTCCGTGGCCGGCCGCAGCTGGGCGGTCTGGACCGGAAGCAACGGCGGCAACGACGTGATCTCGTTCGTGGCGCCGTCCGCGATCACCAACTGGAGCTTCGACGTCATGGACTTCGTCGACCAGACCGTGGCACGGGGCATGGCCCAGAACTCCTGGTATCTCACCAGCGTCCAGGCCGGGTTCGAGCCGTGGCAGAACGGCGCCGGTCTCGGGGTGACCTCCTTCTCCTCGGCCGTCAACACCGTTGGCGGTGAGGAGAATCCGGGTGAGCCGGAAGTACCCGGCACCTGCCGTGTGGCCTATGGGACGAGCTCGTGGGCGGGCGGATTCACCGCCGATGTCAAGGTCAGCAACACCGGAACAGCCCCCGTCGACGGCTGGAAGCTCGGCTTCACCCTGCCGTCGGGACAGACGGTCACCCAGGCGTGGAACGCGACCCTCGCGCCGTCCTCCGGCGCGGTGACCGCGACCAATGCGGCGTTCAACACCCGGATCGCCGCAGGCGGCAGCCAGTCGTTCGGCTTCCAGGGCACGTACTCCGGCGCCTTCACGGAACCTGAGCAGTTCACGCTCAACGGTGCGGTCTGCACAGTGACCTGAACGCGCGGGTGAGATATCTGGTCGGGCGCCCCCCCCGGCGCCGGGGGGGCCCCGGGGGGCCAACCAACCGGGGGCGGGCCCGGCCCCGGCCCCCCCCCCCCACCCCGCCCCCAACCCCCCCCCCCCAACGCGCCCCCACACCG